>JARLHO010000005.1 GCA_031292215.1 Syntrophobacteraceae bacterium
CATGTTGAACGAGCAATTAACATGTCCGACACCTTTCAGTCGGACAGATCGGCCAGACTTGTCCTGGCGTACCGAAGCACACGAAGAAAGAGCAAAGGTCGGGCTAAAAATCCCCGGCGGTTCTTCGTGGTGAACGATTACTTTTTTTCAAGTCGCAAAGGAGATAAAGCAGGTTTTTGCCTCCGTGTTCAGGACTGTAGTGAGGTGGGCCGGTTACTCCGCCTTCTTAATGTCATTACACGGCCACTGAACCCTTACTGTAGTTCCTTCATCCGGGGCCGACTCAATAGAGAGATTTCCGCCGGTAAGTTCGGCCCGCTCTTTCATGCCGATCAGGCCAAGACTTCTGGCCGCGCTGCTCTCAAGGGTATGGTCGAGGTCCATTCCCTTGCCGTCGTCTGAGACGATCAACTCGATGCCGCCGCCATTCAGGGAGAGGAATACATCGACCCACTGGGCTTTGCTGTGTTTGTAAACATTGTTTAGCGCCTCCTGAGCGATTCGAAATATCGGTGTGACCAGTTCGGCGGGGATTTGGTCTTCCTCGATACTTGCCGCGAGTTCGATATGGCGCTCCGGGTAAAGGTGCAGCAGTTCATCTCGATACCACTTCAGGGCGGCAACCACACCGAAATCCTCCAGCACCTTGGGCCTAAGACCCATGTAGATGGTCCTGGTATCGTCAATTGCGTGTTGGAGAACCGGCGGCAGTTTTTCGGTGAGGCTCAGCCCCTCATCGAACGAACCATTTCGGAAGGTGGCCAGTGTATGCTCGATCCTGTACTTGAGGGCGGCCAGGGTCTGACTGATGCTGTCGTGTAATTTGGAGGAAAGCCGTTTTCTTTCTTCTTCCTGTGCATCGATAAGCTTGGAGGGCATCCGGTGTAATGTCTCATTGGCGATTCGCAGTTTCTCGTTGATATTTTGCAATTCGGCGGTTCGTTTTTCGACCCTTAGTTCCATGTCTGCCTTAGCCTTACCGAGCGCCTCCTCCATCTGCTTGCGTCTGGTAATATCCAAAGCTGCGCCTAACCATTCGATAGTCTCGCCCTTACTGTCAAGTAATGGGACGGCTCGTGAAAACACCCGGGCAATGGTTCCGTCCGTTTTTCTTGCCCTGTGCTCAAGCTGAAAAACGCATTTTTGCCGCATCGCTTTCCGGACTGCGGCCACCACCATCGGTTGATCTTCTTCGATAATATATTCTTTCAACCAGTTGGGGTTATGCGCGGTCGGCCTGACCAGTGAGGACGGGCTGGTAATTTCGAGCGCCACGCTCCAATCGGCATTCATGCGGTACAGGACCTGCGAACTCGCTCTTAGATACGTACGAAAGCGCTTTTCACTTTCCCACAACCTCTCCTCGGCCTTCTTGCGCACGGCCAGTTCCTCGCTTACGGCCTGGTATAGACTTGCTTTCTCGAGGGCTGCCGATACCTGAGAGCAATAAAGAAGGGCCATTTTTATTGAGCCGGGACTAAAAGGGATATTTGCGAATCGGAGGGCATACAAAACGCCCTGGAGTTGACCTTCGGACAAGAGGGGAATGGCCAGGACTGTTTTGACCCGTGTGTTTTCGGGAAGTCCCAACGAGAATTTAGAGGCCTCGACCTGCAGATTGAAAGTTAAATAAGCCGCTTCCTTTGAAATCCGGAAACGCTCGAAGATGTGCTGCTCCAGTTGTGTGGCAAATTCGTAGTAATCTTGATCCATACCGAACCGGCTGACACATTTTGGTATTCCTTCTTCCCGGTCTTTAACCACCATTGCCGAGGCGTCAGCGCCGACCAAATCAGGCAGGTTGGTCACTGCGGCAGAACCGATGGCGACAGCATCCAGGTGGCGATCGTGTTTTTTTACGGCCTGGAGAATATGCTCCAGTTGCGATCTCCTTTGCGCCTGCTCCAGGGCTATGCCAATCCGGTGAGCTACAAGTGATAAATAACCCTCCTCGACGGGGGTAAACGGCATCGGTTGACACCGCACACAAATCAAAGCGCCCCGGGTGGTATAACTGTCTCCAACGGGCAACCATGCGGCCGTTTGCGCACCCAGTTGTTTTAGTTGCGGTTCGACTTTGGGGTCGTTAGCCGCTTCAGTTATCAAAATGGGCGCTGAAGAGTTGATGGTTGCAACTGTGTAGCAGTTTTCATCGTCGGAGAGGGGCAAATGAACCATGGCACCCGGTAGTCCGACTGCTGCCAGGGGAAAAAGCCTTCCTGTGCCGTAAGGATCGACAAGGACGATTATGTCGGCGGAAAAATTTTGGCTAAGCGTTGCGAGAATGCGTTCGAGCAGAAGGGCCAGGGGCGCCGGATCATCTAACGCAGTGAGAAGACGGGTCAGGAGGGCCGTGTCGAAACCGGCTCCAGGAGCAATCCGAAACGCTTCATCCGGGTCGATGCGGGATCTGTGCGGATCGTTTAGGGCATCGCGCAGCCCTTGGTCATTTGCCGGCACTAACGACTCCTTGGCAAAGGGTCAACCGCTATAATGCCATGGCTGTAAGGGTGGCGTTGCGTGTTCCCCGGGACTCCGGCAGATAGCGCGAACTCGCCACGGCAGTAAAGCTCAAGTGCGGAGCAGGAACCGTGCCATAAGAGGCTTTCGTGAAGCGTGCCCTTTCGGGCGCGGGTTCTCCAGGGACGACTACCCGGAGAGCTCCAGCGGATCGAGGCCGGCAATAGCTTGGGCGTGGGTGGGCATGACGGCAAAACTTGCCGCCTCTTCGACTACCGGCAGCAGGCTGTGAGAGCGCCCCCCTCCATCGCTTGCACCGCGCTGCCCGAAAGTGGTCCAAAAAAAGAACTGGAAAGAATCTTCAGGCTTTTGATCAATATTCGTAAGCGTTCACCACGAAGCCCCATTTTTCCCTTCGCGCTCTTTGTGTTCTTCGTGGTTGAATCCCGGTATTGCTCTCAGTTCAGACCTCCGGGTCAGTAGCCAACCACGAAGAACACGAAAAATCCCCGGCGGTTCTTCGTGGTGAACGATTACCAATATTCTTGCCTTTATCGATTATGGTGGCCTGGAATATGCTTAATAAGCCGTGGATACTACTTTGCGAGGTTTTAAGGGAATGAAAAAAAAGATGGAGATCGACTCGATCGCCCTGCATCATGCCAATTTGGCCGTTTTTGCCGAGCGCGATGGTGATTTTGAGGGTGCGGGGAAGCAATGGCATAGAGCATCAGAGGCATCGTTTAGGCCGGACGCCATGCTTCTCTATAAAGAAGCTGCGATGAGGTGTGAAAGGAGAGCGAAGGAAAACAAGGGGAAACCGGATCATATGTAGGCTTTTGGATACAATGCTGTAGTGTTTTTTATTCCATGGCGGAATTACCCGGGTGAGGGTTTGCTCGCCTGGCGAAGGTCAACCTTTCTTATAAACCTATATTTTCAAACCTTTATTTTCTTACAATAAGTCGTCGGTTGGAAGGAAAATTGTTCCCCCCGTCAAGATTTTATTGATGTCTTTAACCTGGGGATTAAGAATCTGAAATGATCTGATCATTTTTTCGTCCACCTTTCCATTGGCGTCAAACAGAAGCCGGCTTACGGTATCGCCCTTTCTGACCACCACGGAAGGCAAGGGTTTCCCCTTTATCCGGGGCTCGGCGGCGGCCGCTTTTACAAGCGATTCGCGCGCCCCCGCTACTAGAGGCCCTGGAGCTGCCGGAGCAGATAACCTATTGGACAAATTTTTGGCCTCCGCCAGGGATTTTCCCTCCCGCAAAGGTTTCCCATCCACCAGGGGATTCCCTTCCAGCAAGTGTTTCCCCTCCGCTGCGGGCTCCCCCTTTAGCCTGGTCTCGGTGTCCAAGTGGCCGTTCGTTTTTGTTGTAGTAGACTCGGCAGGAGTCGCCGGGGTCTCGGACGCTTTTTTAAAAAGCGATTCGATAGCTCTCGCCGCCAGGGGCTTTAGAGCTGCCGGAGCAGATATCCCATCGGACGAATGTACAACAACCCGCTTAACGCCGACCGGCGCCCCGGTTTTGCTCTCGGTCGCGCTTCTGGTGGAAAATTTTTCATCGAAAGCAGCAGGCGCCGTATTCGATTTTACCGCAAAAGCAGCAGCCATCGTTTTCGCTACGACCGCTCTTCCGGTATCTATACCCGCGGCTATAGCCGGGGTGCATTCCCCCCCGCTTTTGCTCCCGCCCGGAAGTCGCTCGGGTAAGGCGGGCGATGTCTTTTTCCCGGACACTTTCTCAAGACGCGCGTACCCCGACTGTCTGAGCCTCACAGCCTCCGGCGGCGGGGCGGGAAGTTTTCCGCTGACGCATTGTCTGCGGATCGGTGGGCTCTGGAAGCGGACAACAAGGCTTGCCGAAACCAGAGCGATCGCCGCAAACGATGCAACCACGGCAGAGCGCCACACCTTTTTCCATCCGAAGCCGGAGCGAGGTCGCCCACACCGGAAATCTGCAATCACCTCATTTACTATCTTCGCATCCACTGGCTTGCGGTTATAGCCAAATGCGGCGACAAGCGCATTGTCGCACAGGATGTTTATCGTGCGCGGAATGCCATTGGCCTCTTTGACAATACGCTTCATCGCCTTTTGGGTGAAAACCGGATTGTGAAACGACGAAGCCCTCATCAGCCGGTGAAGGATATAGGCAAAGCTTTCCTGACAGGTAAGGGACTCGATGTGCGCCCGAACCGCGATACGCTGCTTGAGCTGCCTTAACTCGGGCAGGTTCAGCTTGGTATCGAGTTCCGGTTGGCCGACAAGAAGTATCTGTATCAGTTTGTCCTGCGAGGTCTCAAGATTTGACAACATCCGCAGCCGCTCGAAGGTTACGACCGGCATGTTCTGCGCCTCGTCGATTATCAGCACTACATTGTGGTCCTGCCTGTATTCATCGATCAGGCGACCAAACAGGAGCTCGACGAGTTCGCTCGGCTCTTCTTCCTCGGTCTGAATGCCAAGCTCGGAGCAAATCTGCTTTAGCAGTTTCTCAAAGGGAAGGATTGAATTGAACAGATAGACAATCCTGGTCTTTTCCTGGTCGACCTCATTTAGGTACGATCTAAGAATTGTCGTTTTCCCCACTCCGACTTCCCCGGTAACGGCAACAAACCCCTTTCTTTCTTGGATGCCGTAGAATATCGAAGCCGATGCCTCCTTGTGGCCAGGGCTCAGAAAAAGAAAATCAGGATCAGGAGTTATTTGGAAAGGACTCTTCTTGAATTTGAAAAACTCGAGATACATTCCCGCCTCCCGGGTCTTTTAATCGAAAACGATGAGCAGCAGACCGGGCTCCAACCACTTTTCTCAAACCACCGGGTTGGGAGATAACCCCCCTTTTTGCTACCCTGCACTTTCACGAACCAACGCTACCAACAAATGCTCCCCCATAACCGGGAGATGGTAAAAATTGCCAATGTCGTGCAAATATTTGAGTAGATTGTGTGGATGGAAGCCCCCGCGTCAAGTAGCGGTTAATGGGTGTATCGGGGATTTGCCTGAGCGAAACGTCCATGATCCAGACCGCAAACTACAAAGCCCCGGGGCTATCTGGTTGAGATTGCAAAAAACGTCCTCGATGCTTAGCCTGGACTCATATCTGCTTTCCTCATTGCTTTCCCGGGCGGTTTTTTAAAGCCTCGGTCGCTCTCCACCTTTTCGATTCGAAGCGGACAAAAGAGGAGGCCTCCCTGGTGCAGAATGAATTCGATCGCTTCCCGGAATCGGCTAAAGGGATTTCGCCGCTTTGGGAGTACGCCCTCGTTGTGGTCGTTGTCTTTGGAATGGCGGTGCTGATCTACATTTCCGCGAGCTCCTACGATGACGCGCCACCGGTTCCCCGAGAAGTCGTGGGGCCGGGAGGCCAGGTGGTCTTTACCGGGGCAGACATTTTGGCGGGCCAGCAGATATTTCTTCAATACGGCCTGATGGACAACGGCACTATCTGGGGGCATGGGGCTTATCTTGGCCCTGATTTTTCCGCCGCATACCCTCACACGCTTGGACGTGACGCGCTCAGGGCGAGCGCGGCAAAACTCTATACCAAGAAACACTCAGATCGGCAGGTGGACCGACTACTTTAAAAACCCCAATTTCAATGGAGGACTTCGGGCCGGCTATATAACAGATCCCGCAAAGCTTCGAAAGCTAACGGCCTTCTTTGCCAGGACGGCCTGGGCATGCGTAACTGTTCGGCCCGGCCGCGCCTATTCCTACACCAGCAATTTCCCCTACGATCGGCTGGTGGGAAATACGCCGACAAGCGAGGCGATTTTTTGGAGCATGCTGAGCATCATAATGCTTTTGGGCGGCACGGCCCTTGTTTTGTTCGCGTTCGGGCGCTACGATTTTCTCGGATGGAAAAGCGAATTCCCCGTAGCCCACCCGAAGATGATCCCCGGGGAGGCTAGCGACTCGCAGAGGGCGGCGATCAAATTTTTCTTCGTCGTGACCCTTCTCTTTCTTGCCCAGGTCCTGGTCGGGGGGGCGATCGCCCACTCGCGGGCTGAGCCGGGAAGCTTTTATGGTTTTAATCTTTTTCAATACCTTCCAAGCAATATCTTGCGCACCTGGCATCTTCAACTGGCTCTTTTCCGGATTGCAACCGCCTATGTCGCAGGAGGCCTCCTACCGGCGCCCTCTCTTGGCGGGGGGGAGCCGAGGGGGCAGAGGGCCGGAATCAACGCGCTGTTTTTCGCACTGGCGATCGTGGTTGCGGGGAGCCTTTTCGCAGAACTTCCGGGAGTCGATCAGTTGCCGGGCAAGATGTGGTTTTGGCGGGGTGGGAGTACCTGGAGCTTGGCCGGCTCCGGCAGGTATTTTTGGCACTCGGCCTTTTGTTCTGGATATTTCTTATCTACCGACAGATCGTGCCCGCACTCAAAGATTCGGGGAGACGGGAATTGGCGGTTCTTTTCCTGCTTGGCACCGCCACGATACCCGTTTTCTACCTTCCCGCCTTCTTTTTCGATAGCGTTTCCAATTTTTCAGTGGTCGACACCTGGCGATTTTGGATCATCCATCTTTGGGTCGAGGGCTTCCTGGAAATCTTTGTGACAATCCTGGTTGCCGTGCTGTTCGTGCAGTTGGGTCTGGTATCGTATGTGACGGCAGTAAGAGTTATTTACCTTGACGCCATTCTCTTCCTGGTGGGCGGGATCATCGGGACAGCTCGCCACTGGTACTGGACTGGCCAGTCTACGACCACCATGGCGTTTGCGGCAATGTATTCCGCGCTCGAAGTCGTTCCCTTGACCATTCTTACCCTGGATGCGGGAGCATTTTATAAGGCTGGGCGGGAAAAAATAACAGTGGATTCTACCGGAGAAATTAATCCGTGTGTCATTCGCGGGGTTAAACATCGGCCTTGGGCTCATGATCGTCGCAAATCTTTTCCCCGGCGGCATACTCCAGGTCCGAGACGTCCTCCATAACGGCTACCGGCACGCCAGGAGTCTGCATTATCTGGATCAGTCGTTTGTGCGGCGGCTCGAGTGGGCGCGCCTGCCGGGAGATGCGATCTTCATTGCCTTCGGCGTCATTCCCATGGTTATAGCCGCGGGGATCGTCTATTTTCGCCTCTGGGCCAAACCGGCGCCGGCCCTTGATTCCTGAGGGGGTCAACAGCCCCTGGGCTACCTGCGACTCGATTGAAAAGCGGCGTCGCTTTGCCGGGATTGCCAAAAAGTATCGGCGCCATATCGAGCCCTGTGGCCCTTGCCTCCGGCTGCCGGTCCAGGATTGAATGAGTCCCAAAGTCTCATATCTGCCTTTCCACCTTGTCGATCGCTTCGCTGCCAACCTCTGTGCCGTTGCCATTGCAGTTATCACACTTAATGAGAACATTATTGATGTCATTTAATTTGGCATCCATCGATTTATTCATGATCTTGCTTTCGTGAGATAGTAAAATAAGCTTTACTGAAACAAGAAATACTCCCGTTTCCAGCAACATGTCGTGGGTGATTCCTTTTAGGAATAGAGATAACGCAAACAACATGAAAGTGATAATTACGACTAAAAAGGCTCCTATGTCTAATGCCCTCAAACGCCGAAATAAAATGATCTTGCTCAATAAGCTCCTCCTCGTCTCTAGTAATCGAGCCGATTTCCTGCCCGGCCATATCAGCGCTTTGGCTCCAGGCCCGTAGGCGGCGCCATGAATTCGGGACCGACGGGGGACTTGATGCACTCCGCCAATATCGAGTCCACTGTCGATAGAGTCGCCAGATCCATTGACCACCCCAGGGCTTCGTCGACAGGGTCCATCTGGGAGGGCTTTCGCCCGCCCCAAATCGTTATCGGCACACCTTTTTCCATTACCCAGCGAACGGAAAAGGCGAGAATGCTCTTGCCGTAGTTTTTCTCCGCAAAAATCTTGAGTTTGTCCACTGCCTCCAGGTATTGGCCAAATCTGGGTTCGTTGAACTTGGGGTCCGCTTTTCTAAGATCGTCTCCTTCGAATGCGTACCCCCTGGCCATCTTCCCGGAAAGCAGCCCGCGGCACAGGGCGCCATAGGCCATGATGGCTATCTGGTGTCTCTCACAGTAGGGTTTCACATCGGACTCGATGCCCCGCTCGAAGATGTTGTAGGGGGGCTGGTACACGTGCAGCGGGCACTCGGCGCGAAATACCCCCATTTGGTCCTGGGTGTAGTTGCTTACCCCCACGGCCTTTATGACCTTTTGCTCATAGAGCTCACGCATGGCGCCGGCCGTCTCCTTTATGGGTCTGGTCCCATCCGGCCAGTGCACAAAATAAATGTCGACGTAGTCCGTACGCAGTCTTTTCAGTGAATCTTCAATCTCCTTCATCACCCGGTCTCTTGATCCGTTTCGCGACACTCTCCCGTCCTTCCACTCCAGTGTGGCCTTGGTGGACAGGAAGAGTCCATCGCGGCCGCCATAGGCTTGGACGGCCTTGCCGACGATATCCTCGGATGCGCCAAAGCCGTACACGGGGGCGGTGTCGATCAGATTCACCCCCTTATCGAGGGCGGCGTGAATGGTATCGATGGAACTCTTCTCCTCGGTTCCCCCCCACATCCAGCCGCCTATTGCCCAGGTGCCCAGGGCGATTCGCGATACACGTTGGTTTGTCCCGGAAATGGTCGTATATTCCATATGCCTTACTCCTTTTTGCGCCGTCAGGCGGCCCTGATGCAGGACTCGAAGTCCATGGCTCCCGAGTGGGTGGGTGCTTCGTTCATGCACCTTAGGACCTTGATGGTCTCTTCCGGCTCAGGCCTTACGGTGTAATCGGCGTTGACCTCGGCGGAGCGAATCGTCCTCGATTGATCGATCACAAAACGAGCCGGCATGGGCAATGTCCACGAATCGTCTCCGTTATACCGGCGAAGATCCACGCCGAAGCCAAGATAGACTCTACGCAAATCTTCAGGGAGCTTGTAGACCAGGCTGAACGTGCGCGCTACCTGGTTGCCGGGGTCGCTGAGGAGCATGAGTTTTAGCCTTTTTTCTTCCACCACCTTCCGGTTGAACTCGCCCCTTTGCGGTGAAACGGCCACAAGGGAAGCACCCAGCCAGGTGAACTCGGGAGTGGCATAGTTAAGAGCTTCCAGCTCCTGATTGCAGTAGGGTCACCACTGCCCCCTGAAAAAGCTCAAAACAACCGGACCCCTTTTCAAAAGCGATCGAAGGCTCACGAGACCGCCTGCGGCATCCTCGATGAAAAAATCGGGCGCTTTGTCCCCAACCCGTGGCGGTTGGTCCTTAAGACCCGATTTTTCGAGCTCTTCTGTCGCCCGGTGCATGACTTCCAGTTTGTCTTTGGGGATTATGGAGTCATTTTTTGCTTTTAACTCGTTTAATTTCTCCTGAAGCTTCATCTGAATCTCTCCTTTTGCATTTAAATTTATTCACTCTCTCGCTAAATTTCTTTGCCGCAAAATTTTCGGGATCCTATCGAGCCGGCCGAGGATCCTCCCGATACGAAGTTGCGTTCAGGTCCCTGCCCATAGGCCATTCCTATTTATCCTATAGGACGTTATGGGTACTCCCAATTTGACAAATTTGGCCTCTCAATTTAGGCTTGCGCTTGTAAGGTGAGATTTTTGCGGGTTCTTAAAAGCTCAAAATCATTTTTTGACTCCTCGGTTGGGTACGACTCCTCATGACCTATAGGGATACGATCTCGCAAAAATGCATTCAGTGCAAGCTGTGCCGAAAAGAATGCAAATTTTTGCGGCGATACGGCGACCCCAAATCCATTGCCGATTCCTTTGACCCAACTGTGAAAAAACATCGGGTAAGGCCCTTTGAGTGCAGCCTCTGCGGTCTTTGCGCCGAGGTCTGTCCAGCGGGTATCGATCCTGCGCGCATGTTTTTGGAAATGCGCCAGGCAATATACCGTCTGGGGCGGGGAGACTATCCGGAACATTCGACAATTATCGGCTACGAAAAGCGGGGCGCATCGAGGCGTTACTCCTACTATGCTCTCCCCCGAGGTTGCGATACGGTGCTCTTTCCCGGCTGTACGCTTCCGGGTACGCGCCCGGACCGGGTGCTAAATCTTTTCGAACATCTAAAACAAACCGTTCCTTCCCTGGGAATCGTTTTGGACTGCTGCACCAAGCCGTCTCACGATTTGGGGCGGCTGGGGCATTTCCACCCCATGTTCGATGAAATGGAGGGGTTTTTGTCCGGAAACGGTGTTCGGCACGTTCTGGTGGCCTGCCCCAACTGCTACAGGGTCTTTAAACAGCACTCCGCAGTACTGTCTGTACGAACAGTCTATGAGCTTCTGGCCGAGGAGGGATTCCCCAAAGCCGCAAAGATCGGCGGAGCGGTGACGGTGCATGACCCGTGCGCGGTACGGGGCGAAGACTCGATTCACACCGCAGTAAGGGAGCTTATCGCACAAACGGGTTTAACCATCGAGGAAATGGATCACCACGGGAAAAGGACAGTGTGTTGCGGAGAGGGTGGATCGGTGGGCTTTCTGGCTCCCGAGCTCGCCGGGAACTGGCGCGCGATCCGGACAGGCGAGGCCCGGGGAAAAAGGATCGTCTCCTACTGCGCGGGCTGTGTAAATTTTTTGGGCGCCGTAGCGCCTGCAACCCACATTCTGGATCTGCTCTTCGAGCCTGAAGCTGCCGTTGCGGGCAAGGTCAAGGTTTCCCGCGCACCCTTTACCTACTGGAATCGGATACGGCTCAAGGCGACATTTGCTGCAAAGGTGGACGCCCCCGTTAGGCGGGAAAGAGTGTTCACACCGGAAACGCGAGATTGCAAAAAAAATCCGCTCGCGCGCCTTTTGCTGCTTGGAGCCGTACTGGCCGCGATTCCGGCCGTTCGCACGCTGGGCGCCGGCCAATATCTGGGGCAGGATAAACTAAGGGGCCTGATTGGAGGGGCGGTCCTCGTAGTGTGCGTGATGCTCATCCTCTTTTTCTACAGGAAACGTAATTCAGGGAGAAAATTAGATGAATAAAACAAAAACATTTTGGTTGGGAGTGGTTCTTGGCCTGGTAGCTTCGTGTCTTTTTGCGGGAGACCTCCACGCAAAAGGTGACGTTGAGAAGACGTTGAGCCCGCAAAATCCCCTCGTAGTGGATAAAGAATCCGGAACCGTATCTTTTCTGGCCGAAGTAAACGGCAAGTACTTTTTTGATTCGACAAGGCACGCAGCGGTTTTTAAGGGTGGAACAAACGGGGATAAAGGTGTTTTTATAGGCCTTGTCACACCCAAAGCTTTCTACAGTGCCCTTCTGGAAGTGGGGGCAAAGCCCGGCGAAAACATGACGCCCGAAAACAAGGAAAAAACTGTCGTTAAGGGTGACCTCCTGGACGTAACCGTGACCTGGAAGGGAGCAAAAAAGAACTACACTCTCGACCAAGTCATAACGGACAGCAATCACAAGCCCATCCAGGTGCGCTTCGGTGGGAACATGGCCAGGGCGTTAAAGAAGAACACCGGTTGTCTGATCTGCCTGGACAGTTGTCCGGTGGGTATCTGCAGCAATGCAAGCTACACCTACGGTGCTGTGGAGACTCGGGGGCAAGTCCGGTTTACGGGCAATAAAGACGTCCTTCCACCGGATGGGACCCGGGTTGTCATATCCGTAAAAGTCAAGAGATAGGGTATGAGTTTCATATGTAGGTCGGGTTGTGTGAAGCGCAAGCCATCCTACGGCTCTTACATTGGACGGAGTTTTATCCGTGCTGTACGAAAAGACTTAAAATCCCCCCGCCCCCCCCTTGAAAAAAAAGGGGGCGATTGAGCCAAGCCCTTCCAGCGACATGGGTACTGTGGTGGCCGTCCGGTTCAATCCGGTCGTCAAAGCGTTTTATCAACGACTCCTTACAGCCGGAAAGAAACCCAATTCAACGCCATGATCAAAAACTCGACATCGTGGAACCCGAAGATGGCGTAACGTACTGGACATTCAAAACAGCCAGCCCCTGTCGGGCGCCGCTGCAGGATGGGTGAAACGAAAGCGCAACCCATCTTTTTGACGCATCTTGAACGTATCTTCGTATTAGTATTAGCCCACGCGCGGATATTAGAGGGAATGAGCGTGCCATGCGTATTGTAAAAATAGTATTTGTCGGCTTTCTGGTGAGCTTTTTGCTCACCGGGTTGCTTTCTCAAAGTGTCTGGCTAGAGATGCGTATCCATGTGGGAAATCTTCTCCCCTGGCTGGCGCTCCCTTTTATTTTCCGGGGTCTTCGGAAAAACGCCCAGCCAAGTTTTGCCGCCGTTTTGCTCCTGCAGGGGACCCTTCTTTTGACATTCCTGGTTATCTATCGTTTCCAATGGGACGCCTTAGCGGCGATCCCGGCAACGCTTATGCGCGAGGCGCTCTACCGGACGGGGCTTAGCCTGGAAAGGGCCAATGCGGTTTTGGTCCTGATCCTTGCGGCCGGAAACCTCTCCTGGGTGAATGAACGTGTTTGGAGGGCGGTGGTCCCCGCCGGGAATGGGAAGCAAAAGGGTAGCACCGGATCGCCGTAGCGTTCATGGCGTCTGCAACGCAGACGATAACCGGCCTCTTTGTAAACCGCAATCGGTTGCCGGCCTCATACCCGTTCGAGCACCCTGCCGTTGCTTGCGATGATCTGCTGATACAGGTCGGCCGAACCCTTGCGTGTGCGCTTCTGTGTCGAAAAATCGACGTGGATCAGGCCAAAGCGCTTGGAGTAGCCCTGCGACCATTCGAGATTATCGAGTAGCGACCAGACGAAATATCCACGGAGATCCACCCCGGCATCCAGGGCGTCGTGGGCGGCCTTGATGTGCTTTTTGAGGTAGCTTTGCCGGAGCGGGTCTTCGAGCCGCTCTCCTTCCACGGTCGGCGGATCGTAGAACGCCGCGCCGTTTTCGGTAATATAGATGGGCAGGTTCCCGTAATTTTCCTTTAACCACGCCAGGGAGTCGGTAAGCGCCGGGGGATAGACCTCCCAGCCGGTTTCGGTGTAGGTGGCATTTGGCTGGCGAACGGCAGAGGCCTTTACCGGGTAGCGGGCGGGGTCGTGTCTTACAACCTCCCGCGTATAGTAGTTTAGCCCGATGAAGTCGATGGGCCGCCGGATCTCTTCGAGATCTTTTTGCGGCCATTCGGGCCAGGCCTCGCCGAACACCTCCTGCAATGCTTTCGGATAGCGGCCGTGGATAACCGGCTCCAGGTATTGCCGGTTCATATAGCCATCGGCGCGCTCGGTGGCAGCCAGATCCTCTGCGGAATCCGTTGCCGGGTGCTTGGGTTCAATGTTTACCACGATGCCGATCCGGTGTCTGCCCACCTCGCGGTAGACCTGCACCGCACGGCTGTGGGAGCGCAGCAGGTTGTGGCTCGCAACGGGCGTCTCGAAAAGATTGCGGTGGCCGGGGGCCAGGGTCCCGTGGAGGTAGCCGCCATCGGTTACCACCCACGGCTCGTTTAGGGTGACCCAGAGCCCTACGCGGTCATCGAGTCTTCGAAAACACACCCGGCTGTACTCGGCAAACCAGTCGGCGACCCGGGGGTTTAACCATCCGCCCCGGTTGTCGAGCGCTTCGGGCAGATCCCAGTGATAGAGGGTGACCATCGGAGTGATCGAGCGTTTGAGCAGGGCGTCTACCAGCCGGTCGTAGAAATCGAGCCCCAATTGGTTCACACCTCCCTCGCCGCCAGGCAGCACGCGCGCCCAGGAGATGGAGAAGCGGTACGCATTGAGGCCGAGATCGGCCATGAGCGCCACGTCTTGTTCCATGCGCCGGTAGTGGTCGCAGGCGATATCTCCGGTATCGCCGTTGCGAGTCATCCCGGGAGTGTGCGAGAAGCGATGCCAAAAACTTCGCCCCGCGCCCTGGGCAAGCGGGGACCCCTCGATCTGATAGGCGGCGGTGGCGCAGCCCCAGAGGAATGTATCGGGAAACTGAAAAGTGTTTTCCATGGATTTGGTCCTTTGCGATGCTTATGGAATAAACCGGTCCTTTTTTCCGGAGGGATGCGCATGGCCGGTGTTGTTCTTGAAAATGTCCGAAAGATATACGAAAGCGGTTATGTGGCGATAAAGGGGGCGGACTTTGCGGTAGCCGACGGAGAACTCCTCGTGCTGGTTGGCCCGTCGGGATGTGGCAAAAGCACCCTGCTTCGCATGATCGCGGGGCTTGAGACCATAAGCGAGGGGAGGCTCACGATCGGCGGGCGCGTGGTAAACGAGGTGGCGCCAAAGGACCGGGACATAGCAATGGTGTTTCAGAGCTACGCTCTTTACCCGCACATGAGCGTTTCGCAAAATCTGGCCTTCGGCCTTAAGCTGCGCGGTGTACCTCGGGGGGAGATCGAGCGCCGGGTAGCCGAGGTGGCCGCCGTCCTGGGGATGGAAGAACTGCTCGCTCGCCGGCCGGCCCAACTCTCCGGGGGCCAGCGCCAGCGAGTCGCCCTCGGACGGGCCCTGGTGCGCGAGCCAAGCGTTTTCCTTCTCGACGAACCCTTGTCCAATCTCGACGCAAAACTGCGCCTGTCCATGCGGGCCGAAATCGCAAGGCTGCACAGGCGCCTTGGCGCAACCATGATCTATGTCACCCACGACCAGGTGGAAGCCATGACGCTTGGCGAGCGCATCGTGGTGCTCTGCGGGGGCGAGATACAGCAAATCGATACTCCCACGGCCCTCTACGAGCATCCGTCCAACCTGTTTGTGGCAGGTTTTCTGGGAAGCCCGGCGATGAACGTCTTCTCCGGGCGCTTGCGCATAACTGACGACATTGCCCGTCTTGACCTCGGCCAGAGTATCCTCCTTCTGCTCGGGAAGGGCTCGGGGGCCCTTGGCCCGTTTCGCGACCGCCCGGTCGCCGTGGGGCTGCGCCCCGAAGCCCTGCGTCCGGCTACCTCCCAAACACCCGAAACGCTCCCCCGTCTGCAAGGACGCCTTGAGGTGGTCGAACCGGTCGGAAACGAGATGTTTTTCTACATAAGCTTTGCTGGAACCGAACTGGTCGTTCGCACGCCTCCCGGCGCCCCGCCACGATGCGGGGAGCAGATGACGCTAGCCTTCGACCCCGGGCGACTCCATTTTTTCGACGCCAAGACCGGGCGCCGTATAGAGGCCGGCGCCCTTGACGCTTTCTAGCCCCGACGGCCGCAGTCCCCTCTTTCTACGCCCCTGCGGCCGCAGTGCAAAGACCCGGCGATGGGCAAAGCCCCCAGTTTGCCGCCAGGGCTGTGTCGGAGATCATCCATACCGCTTCGTGCAGCGCCGCAAGAGAGGATGGGTCGCACAATAATTGCCTTTTTTCCGAAGCTAAAAGCCCATCGGGTCCAAGGTCCAGCGCTTTTTGCCTAAGTCTTCGCCGTCGCTCGAGGACTTGCGGGCAGTATTTTCGCTCCCCTCGCAGCAGCGACAGGTGCAGAGCATGAATGCAAGGATCGACCACAGCCATCAGGAAGCCCTGTTGCCCGGGTTTTGACAAAACGGAAGCAAACGGGCGGTATTCCCCCCTGTAGCTCTGCATCCATAACAATTCGCGGGGAGGCGCGGTTTCGGCGGGCGTGCGGAATAGACCCGCCTCGTGGAACCTGCGGCCCGCGGTGATGCGACTCGACCATACTGACAGGGGGACGGCTAAAATGAGCGAAAAAAGGATCGGTGTAAGCCAGAGGAAAAACGAGCGATTGGTGAGCAAAACCGCTAGAGTCCAGACAAGGCCCAGGGCCATCCCGGCGCCGTGGAACCGCAAGGCCTCACCCCAGGACGTGCCGCGAGCCCCCCTTTGCTGTGTTCCCCATCCGACCTTTCGGCCCAGGAGGATGCTCAGCACGAAGCTGGTGTAAAAAATCATCCGGATCGGTGCGAGAAGGGAGGAAAGAACGGCCTCGGCAATTGTGCTGATCGCCAGTTTGGGGCCGCCTCCGAATTCTTTGGCCCTGCGTTTTAGCAATACCAGCAGCACGCCCAAAAGCTTGGGCAAAAAGAGCAAAACGGCGGTAGTTATTCCGAGAATCACTGCCCAGCCCTGGTCCCACACCGGCCAGCGGGGAAAAAGGACATGTCTTGGGGGAAAATAGGCCGGTGGAACGACGGTTTCAAAAATTGCCTGGGCAGTGCTAAGAAATAGAAAAAGAAACCACAAAAGACCGGAAAGGTAAGCCATCGCTCCCGCAAGAAACAGGGCGCGGTGAGCCGGAATCACCCCCCTGGCGAATAGCAGCCTCAGATGCTGCATGTTGCCCTGGCACCACCGCCTGTCGCGTTTTAGCTCATCCAAAAGATTTGGCGGCGGCTGCTCGTAGCTTCCCCCAAGACCGTACGCCGGCCATACTCCCCACCCGGCCCGGCGCATCAGGGCGGCCTCTACAAAATCATGGCTTAGGATTTCCCCCCCCAGGGGCGGTCTGCCGGACAAAACGGGCAGCGCGCAATGGTTCATAAACGGTTTTACGCGGATGATCGCGTTGTGGCCCCAGTATTGGGAGTCGCCCAGTTGCCAGAAGTGTAGCCCGGCCGCGAACATGGGGCCGAACAGATGGTTGGCGAACTGCTGGAGACGGGCGAAAAGGGTGGCGCCGTTTATCCCCGTTGGAAAGGTCTGAAGAATTCCAACGGTTGGGTTTTTCTCCATCGCCGCGACCATCCGGAGCAGCGTGGGGCCGCTCATGAGGCTGTCGGCGTCAAAGACGATCATGTACCTGTATCGGTATCCCCACCTGCGGCAAAAATCGGCGATATTGCCGCTCTTGCGTTTGACGTTCACCCGGCGGTTTCGATAGAAAACGCGCTCGGCCCCGTCCAGGAGGCGTGAGAACTCGTGCCAGGCGGCCTCCTCCTCGATCCAGATGTCCGGGTCGCTCGAATCGCTAAGGATGTAGAAGTGAAAAAACTCGAGGCCGCCGGCCTCCTGGAGAGACCGGTAGACGGAGTAGAGGCCGGCAAATACCCGATCGACCGGTTCGTTATAGACCGGGATCACGACCGCGGTTTTCACCTTCCCGGAAACGGAAACCGGTTTCGTTTTCGCTTCTTTGGTCACAAGTAATTGCCCCGGACCCCAAAGGAGAGAAAAAAATCCGGCGACGCTTGCCCAAAATCCGATGGAAATCCAGGCAAAAAGCGTTGCGAACAGCAACACGACAAAGAGGCCGAGGGCCGAGACCCCCCTGTGTGGCAAGACATGCGCCATGAAATATGCGGCCACGGCAGTCGGGGCCAGCACGAGCCATGAGAGCAGCAGCCGGCGTCTTTTGACGGCTCTTTCCCAGGAGTTATTTCGGACCTCGCGCACCATTTCCATTCTTTCGGCGGCCAAAGACGGTTTTTGAAAAAATTTCTTCCGAGACCATGGGGAGTCGATGGACAGGGGGGGCGGCGCGAGAGGGGAGTTGGCCCTGGGAAACCGGGTAGCGACAGCTTGGCGCCTTTTTGCTTAAAAGCTTACGCAAAGCCTGCATGGCGCCGGCAACCGGATCGGCCGCCCCCTCTTGCTCTGCGGCCCTTAGAGCGCCAAGGGCCAGCTCCAGCGCCAACGGAGCGGGAAGCCCCAGGCTGCGCAGGTAGAGCAATACCCTGTCGCCGGCCGTTTGCCATTGGCTCTCGGGCAGGGCCGCTTCCCCGGTTCCCTCTTGTGCAACCACCGATGCCGGAAACTCGATCAACTTCATTTCAAGCCACCCTCCGCGACCCCGCAGGCCACGAACCTCCATGAATTTTGCCTCTTGCCGGGTCAAAAGGGGTCCACATAGCTCCATGTTTCGGTAAGGACCTCATCTTTTTGCCGCAAAAAGGCGCGGAGCTCTACTGGCCGGACGGCCCCCGCCTTTACCTTATCGAGCGCCCCCTGTTCCTTTTCGACCCGGAAGGCCAGGCGCCAGCCGTGGGTAAACGGGTTGCGCTCGATGTTGCGCTCGACCACCTTCCCCCCGCCGACACTAATATCGGCCTGCAACTTTGCATCGGCTGGAAGAGAACCCAGCTTGCCTCCCGCAAAATCTAGCAGGTAGAGTTTGACCGCAGGATCTTTTGTAGCCGACGTCCGGGTGGCGACCACTTTGCCGGCAGGCGGCGGGGCCATCTCGGGTGGGCCCCACTTTATCTCATAGGTAAAAGCGACCGGTTTCCCCGGCTCAGGATTTACCGACGGAACCCAGTAGCAAACGATATTGTCGTTTTTTTCGCTGGGCGAGGGGATCTCCACAAGTTCGACTCTGCCCGTTCCAAAGCCTTTCCCCGGGATTATCCACGCGCTTGGCCTGTTTTGATAATCGGCCTCCAGATCCTGGTAGTCGTTAAAATCGGTGTCTTGCTGGAAGAGGCCAAACCCTTTTGGATCGCTCATCGCAAAGGAGGTGACCAAAAGCCTTTGCGGGTTTATAAGCGGCCGCCAAATCCATTCGCCGGCGCCGGTTGCGATTTGCAACCCGTCACAGTCGTGCACCCGGGGGCGGAAATTATCGACCGGTCGTATATTTGTGTTTTCACCATAGAAAAACATTCCGGTAAGAGGCGCCATGCCTAGTTTTTGAACCCGTTTTCGCAAAAAAAGCGTAGCGGCCACGGCAATCGATGTCGCTTGTCCCGGCTGTATGACAAACCGGTAGGCCCCGGTTAAAGACGGACTGTCGAGCAAAGCGAAGAGCGTGATGGAGGTGGCTTTGGATTCGGGGCGCTCGAGCCAGAATTCTTTAAAATAGGGGAATTCTTCCCCGGAGGGGAGCGCCGTATCGATCGCCAGTCCCCTGGCGGAAAGACCGTAATTTTCACCCCTTCCAATGGCTCGAAAGTAGCTTGCCCCCAGAAAAACAGCGAACTCGTCATAGTATTTGGGGGTGTTTATCCGGTAGTGGAGGCGAAAGCCTGAAAACCCCAGATTTTTTAGTTCCTGGTAACTCAATTTGTTCATCCCGTAATGAAAAAGATCGGGGGAATACTTGACCGGCAGGAGGCTGCCGGATTGAACGACATTGATATTTACCAGCCGGTTAAAGAGCCAGCCGGGGAAAAAGAACTGAACCTGGAAGGGCAGTTTGTCTTTTTGCCATAGAGCCTTATCGGGTTTAAAGCGTATGTCTCTCCACTGATTGTAATCGAGCTTGGATAAAGCCTCGGGAAGTGCGGCGGGCTGCTCGAAAGGCTTTTTGGCAAGCAGTTGAGCCTTCTTTACCGCATCCTCATAGCGAAATCCCTTCGAACGAGCCGTTGGAACAAGGCAGAAAAACAATAGTAGCACCAGTAAGCAGCCCGGTTTTCGCATGGCAGGCAAATGTCCTTTGGCCTTTTTCAATCGAAAATCAAATCATGGTCGATGTGGCGCCCGTCTTCGATACCGACCTGTCGTGACCTGTAGTTGGCGATGGAGACCGTGCCGTGGACGGCTACATTGCGACCGAACCTCACGTCCCCCTGCAGCGAAAAGGATTGGCAATTTATGAGGGAGGGCGGGCCGTGGGGAAAACGCGACCGCAGGGAAAAAATCCCCGAATAGAAGGCCGGATCCAGTGAAATCTCTATTTGATCCAGTTTTCTCTCGGGATTTATGGCCACTCGGAAACCCTCTTGGAGTGCATAATAGTCGGACCACAAAAGGAGTAGATCTTCACAGCTTTTTACCGGGGAAAATCTGGACCGATCCACTCGGATCGCTGCGCTTCTTTCAAATAACTCTATCGCGGATCCCAGCGCCGATTCGATGTGATAGACCCGCGGGGAGTCGGGGTCGAGCGGGTCGAGCGTCTTGGGGTTTGCGATGAAGGGGATTGTAGCCAGTTTCTTTTCCCCGAGGATCTTTTGGACCGATTCGAGGTTTATCCAGATATTGTTGGTGTTAAAGAAGGGGTGGCGCCCGATGTCTGCACACGACGTCCGGTCGCCGTGGTCGCATTGACTTGCTTCGCGGAGCATGAGGCGTCCGTCTGGAAACCTTGCCAGATGTCCCCCCTTGCGGTCGATGGGCGTGCGCTCGGTTACCTCCATGAGAAAATCGAGCCGCTCGCTCTCAAAGTAGCCCAGGATCCCGGTATCGATTCCCGCGCTTAAGTTGTCGATATTGGAGACGAAAAGATAGCGATAGCCGGCCTCGACAAGACGCCTTAAAAGCCCCGAGGTCTCCATTGCCAACAGGAGATCGCCGTGGCCCGCCGGGTTCCATTCGAGCAGCCTCTCGCCGGGTGAACTGGCGGGCTCGAAGGTCTCTATAACCACCTTGGGGTATTTGTGCTGAACGAAACTGTGGACCAATCCCTCGCGAATGTCCTGGCAGGATTTAAGGACCTGTAGCGTCGCCGATTCTGTAAAAAAACTGTTCATGAGCACCAGGGGGGAGTTGCGCTCGAAGAGTTCGCGGGCATGCCGCATCTGTTGGAGGACGATATCTAGAAAGGAGAGCCCTATTTTGGCTTCAAAAAGCGATTTGGGACCGTTAAGTCCCATAGTCGTTCCCAGTCCGCCATTTAGCTTTACGACAACCGTTTGTCCAAGCGCCTCCACCCCCTTTTCTCGATAGGGCGCCAGTCTCTCCAGCCTCTCGATCTGATCGGTTTGAGCGGGCACGATGTCGGTTTCGGGGATAATAGGCCCCTTGCCTGTTGCGAGGCGCCCGTAAAACTGGGAAAACATCTCGATCGCGGCCTGCGGTAGTCTTTCCTGCCGCATTTTTACAATGAAGGAATCAACAGATTTCATACCTTCGAATCTAGGCTCGCCAAAAGTGAAACGCAAGAGGGACGGCGAGGGTGGCCCCGGCGCTACATTTTTTCTTTGATTCCCCGGCTAAGGAGCCACCGGGAAAGCGTATCGGCCTTTACAGCCGCGATGAGCCCTTCTGCCGCGGAGTAGTCGCCCATGGGTTTTATCGTCAAATATTGAAAGGCGATGCCGAACAGGTAGGCGAAAAGGTAATCGAGGACCCATGCGGCAAAGATCTGGTGTCCCATGATGGTAAAGGGCAGGAGGAAAATGAGCCACTCGGCGAAAATGTCTCCACGGGTGCAGCCGGCGCCGCAAGGGGTTGAAGCAAGGCCAACCATCTGCCAGAAAGGCTTAGTTTGTTTTCGGGGGGCTTTGCCGTTTCTTCTTGGACTGTTGCTTTTTTTGACGCGTGGAAAGGCGCCCGAGCGTGAAATAGGGGTAAAGGCCGATCGTCCCCGAGCGTTCTCTTTACTGAGGCAATGAAGGGGGCGTAAAAAATGTTATTGCCAGGCATCTTCCGGGGGCGCGCGCCCGTTACCCGCTGGTTGCGCCGATGCTTCAAAAATATTAATCCCTAACTTTAAACCATGAAAAAAGCGACCGCCTCCCTTCTGCCTGGCGCGGAAACGGGCGAGCAGGAACAGTGGATAGAAACCGACATTGCGGCCCGGCTAGACCGGCTGCCATGGAGCCGGTGGCATTGGTTTGTCGTAATCGGGCTTGGAATAACGTGGGTTCTAGACGGACTGGAAGTCACCATCCAGGGCGCCATCGCCACGGTTCTTCTGGACTCGCGCACACTCGGGCTGACTCGCGCCCGGATAGGTCTGACGGTTACCGGCTACCTTCTTGGAGCGGTTTTAGGCGCCCTCGTTTTCGGCTATCTCACAGACCGGCTCGGCCGAAAGAAACTCTTCCTGACAACCCTTGCGCTCTACCTGACTTCCACCGCTCTAACCGGCTTGACCTGGGATTTCCGGAGCATGTTTTTTATCCGGTTCTGTACGGGAGCGGGAATCGGCGGCGAGTACGCAGCCATAAACTCCGCCATCGACGAACTCATTCCCGCACGGGTCCGGGGCAGAACAGATCTCATCATAAACAGCACCTTCTGGCTGGGAACAGCGCTCGGGTCTGCGGCATCGATTTTCTTTTTGGACCCCAGGATCTTCCCGATAAACCTCGGGTGGCGGCTGGCATTTCTTTTCGGGGCAGCCCTTGGGCTGATCATCATCGCGATGCGACGCTTCATTCCGGAAAGCCCCCGGTGGCTGATCACCCACGGCCATGTGGAGGAAGCGCAAAAAATCGTAGCTGAAATTGAAATAAATGTACAAGCCGGCCTCGCAGCCCCCACGCCCTTCCATCCCGGGGCGCCCCCGCCGAATCTACTAAGGATCAGGACCGACCGGCGCATAGGATTTCTCGAAATTATCCGAACCATTCTCAAAAGGAACTGGCGAAGGTCGCTCCTTGCCCTGTGTTTGATGATCTCTCAGGCATTCTTTTACAACGGGGTATATTTTTCGCAATCGCTTGTGCTCGTAACCTTTTTTGCGGTGGCCCCGGACCGGGTCGGCTTGTACCTGCTGCCGCTGGCCTTTGCCAATCTTTTTGGCCCCCTTTGCCTGGGCCATTTTTTTGATTCCGTGGGCAGAAAGCCGATGATAGCCCTTACCTACTGCCTCTCCGGAGTTCTTCTGGCCCTCATGGGCCGGGCCTTCGCAAAAGGGGCCGTAACCGGTGTGGAGCAGACTCTTTTCCTGTGTCTTATTTTTTTTATCGCCTCCTCGGCCGCAAGCTCGGCCTACCTCACCGCCAGCGAAATATTTCCCGTCGAAACCCGCGCGCTGGCCATTGCAATTTTTTATGCCGCAGGAACCGGCGTCGGCGGAGCGGCGGCTCCCGCGCTCTTTGGCTCACTGATACAAACGGGCAAGCTCAGCTTGATGTATGGCTATTTTGCCGGCTCTCTTCTCATGGTGACAGCCGCGCTGGCCGAAGTCCTTCTCGGCGTCAGGGCGGAGCGAAAGTCGCTCGAAGAAATCGCGGCGCCGATGAGTTCGGAAAACGAGTGATGGCTGTAAAAGTTGCTTCGCGCGATGGAGCGGCCAGGCTCAATCGCCCCCCCTTTTTTTGTGATTTTTTGCGCAGAACCCGAAGTAAGACTGACCGGGAAGCCTTCGGGTGAGTTCGCCGATTGGGTCGAAGATGAGTCCACGATAGGCAAAAAGTAGTTTTCCACACATGCCATCATACTTACGGGAGTTGGATGGCGCAAGGCGGCGTGCCTCTCTATACGATAAAAGAACTCATAGGGCATCACAACATCGAGACCACTCAACGCTATGCTCATCTTTGTAACGTCAATTTTCAGAATGCAATCAGGGTCTTTGAAGGCAGTTTGGCAACCGCCCCCGATGATAACGACACCGGGAATACTCCCGCTGAGGCTGGCGGTCATGGTAACCAGTAGCAGATCACCATCCCGGTGGTTTGTGGATGGTGGCGCCGGGGATTGGATTCGGAAGTTGCGTTTTCGCCAGTGCTCCGCGCCGCACTTTTCGAACGAAGTCGGCGTGTTGTTGCAATTGCTTTGAAGTCTTCCTTACGCCGGGAGTGACAAGCCCAGGCAACTTCCGGCTATGGTGCTCCTTGACGAGGCGCATGGCTTCGGCAAGGTCGCTGTCGTTCGATACGACCACCTCAAGGATGTAGCTCTTGAGAGCGCGGATGAAAGTCTCTTGCCGAATTGGTTTGTCGGGATCATCTGGAGTCGCTGAAACGAGCGCAGTGAAATACTTGATCGATACGATCTGATTATTGCTCTTTAGAAGACATGCAAAAAATGCTTTGAAATCAAGCCATTTGAACGGAGTCCCTTTTACCGCCCCGTAATAACAGTTGAAACCATCAATGTAAATGTATGTCCTCAATCTTCCTTCCGCAAAAAAGCAGAAGCCCCACGAGGGGGCTTCGCAGCCCAAGGTCGAAACCTTGGGGGGGATAACAAAATTAACGATCCAAAAACAAAGCATTTGGAGCGGCTTTTCAAGAAAAATCCGAAGATCATGGCGGTTGAACGGCGTCTTCCTTGTTTGCGCGGGAAATCCAACCGCCGAACCTTCGGCTGACTTTCTAAAGTCGCCATTATCCTCGATTTTGGCAGATTTGGGCAAGGAATTCTGTGCCTGAATACCGGCTCGACCAGCAATTCAGCCTATTTTCTAATCTTAAATATATCTACGGTGATTTCTCATCGATTTAAAAAGTCATTGCCGGTTTAATTTTTCCCGCACTCAATTTTCTCGTTTTCAGCGGAACCGTCTCGGTTTAATATTGTGCGATCAAGCGGCTATTATGGATTAGGAAATCCAAGCGGGAGGAACGCTTTGGGTAAACATTCTCTGTTGTCTAGTTGGCTTGAACGGCGCGATCCATTAAGTTCTTTTATAGATTTGGATAAGCGTCCACCGTATCAGGAATTTGGCGGTTTTTTGACTCTGGATGTGGTGGTTCCAGTGCATGAAAGTTTAGAACTCGAAGCGGAATCGCTATATGATCGAAAACCATACCGAAGTAACTACGTTTTTAAACGGGGAGATGTGTTGCACTAAGTAGGACAAATCTTCCGCTTTAGTATGAAATCCACCGGACACGTCCGGAACACCTTGAATTTTCTAGCAATCGCCGCCTTCGCAACACCAAAACTCAGAAGTTCTTTGATCACCCCTTCTTTCCCATCGAGTTTGTGCTTCCCCGATCTTCCCGCCGGGCGACCGAGCTTTTCCCCCTTCGCCTTTGCGTTCTCTAGCCCCATCTTTGTACGTTCACTCGGAAGATCCCGCTCGATCTCCGCGAAGAGTCCGAACATCGTCACCATGACTTTGGTTTGGATGTCGCCCTCACCGTTGACCGTCAGCCCCTGTTTCACGGCAATGAAGCGAATTTGCTTCTTGCTCAGGCTATCCACAATCTGGATGATTTCTCCCAAGGACCGCCCAAGGCGGGACAACTCGGAAACGATCAAGGTATCACCGGCGTCAAGTCTCTCCAGAAGTTCTTCGATTCTTCGCTCTTTCATTGTGCGCCGGGAAGAAATTTCGATAGCGATAAAGTCCTCGACGGTGATTTTTTCCTTGTTGGCACGTCGACTACCTTGCAGCCCTTGCCGAGGGGGAGACGGGTTTGCGGCGGCGACGCTCCATATAAAGACGCATTAAGCCGGCACGATTCCCGGCAATAAAGACGCTCGAGCAGCTTCCGCTGGAGTTGGCCCACAGCGATCAACCGCGCAACCGTCCAAAACCTTTTCCGCCTCAAGTTCATCGATGATAGGACAAACGTTATCCTGCTCGGCGGGGTGGGCCTTGGTAAAACTCACCTTGCAACCACCCTTGGCTATGCGGCCTGCCTGGAGAGCCGATCGGTTCTGTTCACCACGGCTGTCGATGCCATCAATACCTTGTCTGCGGCACAGGCGGCAAATCGTTTGAAAGCAGAGCTAAAAAGATACCTCGCTCCCTCTTTGCTCTGTCTGGATGAACTGGGGTTTCTTCCCATCGACAAGCACGGCGCCGATCTTCTTTTCCAGATCATCAGCTTGCGCTACGAACAGGGCTCAACGGCCATCACCTCAAACAGAGCATACAGGGACTGGCCGGGAATCTTCAACAATGACTCAACTCTTACATCAGCCATTCTCGACAGGCTTCCACACCATGCAGAGACCATTGTTATTGAAGGCAAAAGTTATCGGATGAAGGACGAGATTGAATCCTGAACACGCTTTAACGAATCCGTTGGTATGCGAAAGTACCCGGTGCCGGCGGCTCACCCAATTAAACATTTTCAAACCGCCATTTTTGCTACAGTTTCACGCCGCCGCCGCCCACAGGTCCGCCCCAGTGCTCCGCATCGGCACTCTCGCCTCACGGTTTCAGCCTTTCGGGCTTCTCCCTTTACATCGGAGCGACCGGTTCCCGCAGTTCAAAAGAAAAAGCTTTATTAAAGCTATGATATTTCAATGAATTAAGAGTATGGCGCAGTGAGTGCGGAGGTCTTGAGCGACCCAAGCAGGCCAAAAGCTGACCCGTTTTGAACGCGACCCGGCCTTTAGATATGATCGCGCAGAGCCGTTATTATCCCGGGGAGAGTGTTTTTCACAGCCCATGCCTTTATGCATTCGGGTACAAGAGGTCCCGTGTCGACCAGTAGATCGTATACAACGACCTGGGTGCATGGGTTAATGGTGATGACCCGAAAATATCCTTCGTTGTCTTTTGCATCACCATAGATTTGGCGCCATCTCAGAAAGTTCGGGGTCTCGATTGTCTGTTCATCCACCATTGTCGTCCGCAAGCGGAAAAACAGCATGTGAAAATCGATCTTTAGCAGTTCCCACCTCTTGTTTGGCGGCAGAGGGCGGTTGGGTTCAATCACCTTGCACGACTGAACGGAAGGCATTATTGGGGGAGAATTTCCGCAACTTTTGATTAAGTCCCACAACTTATCGGCGCTCCCGTAAACGAGGCCGAAAACGGCCACATGCACCCCTGACTTCCCGGGGGGAACCGGACGTGACCGCGTTATCACTTCACCCCGAACGAGTCGTTCGTACAGGGCGCCGTTAATCCCCTCGTCCAAAAGATTGGCGGAGACATCCGCCGGGAGGCGCTCCCGGTCGGGCGCGGTTCCCCTCGCCTGCTGAGCAAAGGCTTTAAGCGATAAAATGGAAAAAATCATAAGAAGACCTATTAAAAAACACTTTTTCGTTCGCGCTCGCCACCGCAAAATCTTTCTCCGTTGTCCGGATATCTTCGTTCATGCGCTCCAGGCTTTCTTGGATCAGCCGTCCGGCCGGGTTGATATATTATGTAGTTAAGACCCGCGGGCAATGGTTTCAACCCTTCTTGGAGGCGAAAGGGGCGGCAGGCCACCCCAAGCGCCGGCAAAGAGATTGTAGCCGATCAGTCATGAAGATTTTTTGCGTACTGGTACAACTGCTGCGCCTCGACATCGGAAATCCTGTCCGGAGCAAATGTGGGCATGGGGGGCTGGGGACTTCGGATCCAATCGACAAAGGTTTCCAGGTCTTTTAATTTATCCGAACCGAGGACGGCTTTTCTTGGCGAAACGGAGTTTCCCCCATAGGGGTGGCATCCGGAGCAGTTCATCCTGTAGACAGTTTCACCGGCGCGGAACTGTTCCGGAAGAGGCGGGGTTCTTCCCCCGAAAACAAGGTCGGCCCCGAAAAAGCCCAGTGCTGCGACGGTAAAAAAGCTCAGGGCATAAATACCTATAAGAATGGGAGATGCGGGTTTGAGTCTTGCCCCGAAGACTACAGCCGATACCAGGAGAACGAAAAGAAAGCCGGCCAGCCAGACTTTGACCTTAATTTGAAAAAGCCACACCCCCGAATAGAAGTGCATCCAATCCACAACCCCCGCAGCAGCGGTAACGATCAGAAAAATGAGGGCCACTATCACGACATGCCGGGCAGAAACAGCCAGAGGAGAGTTTTTGCAAACAACTGCTGCAAGAGCCAGCACGAGCGCTCCCACCACGAGCCCTATGGGCATATTGACCAGCGTCGGGTGAATCGGGTGCGTGTAGCCGATGGCATACAGCGCGCGGTAGAAACCGTTAAACATCGTAGCCCCCCTGGAAGAAATGAATTTATGAAAAATGGGAATTTGCCGGAATAGGCCTCATACTAATAAGAACGGCCTTGCCCGTTGACAAGAAAGCGGCTTCAGTATCGCATTTTGGTTTGAAAAAATAAATCCGCCGGTGCTTGCCGAATCTATTTATCCGTAGAGCCTCTTGCAAAAGTGTTCAGAACTCCATGGGCAATTCCTGTCCGATGCTCCAATGGGATAATTTTTGCGTCACTGGTTTTCAAGCAACGGAGCCGGATCCGAACCCGTCGCATCCTTTGGCGGAACGCCGCCGGTTTGCCTTCTTGCCGGCCGCGAATCGGCCCATCCGCGCCCATGTCCCTGTTCAGGCCCCTTCCGCCACAGCAAACCGCCCCCCCCCCGATGCTCTCGGATCTCAAATCCGAGAATCCTCAATGGCTTTGATCCCTTGTATGTTTGAACGCAGGTTACTCCGTGGTGTACGAAAAGGCTTGAAATCCCCCCAACCCCTCTTTGCAAAAAAAGGGGGGCGATCGGGCCAAGCCCCTTCTTGGGAGTCTCCGTTACGGGGTAGATGGGCGGACATGTGGGGAATTGTAAGGATAACGGGGGCGCCCACTCACAAGTTTGGCCCGACAGGCGCTCCTGTTTGTTGGGCTGCGCTGCGCTTAGCCCAACCAAATGAAGTTTCATACAAGCGGGGCCGTCGCCTCCGGGGATGCGGTTTGAACGAGATGAAACTTCGGTGAAGACTTCACCCGGCAGGCGGTGCGGATTGCCGTCCGAGCTGCCGCCGGCGCAGCCAGTCGGGCAGCTCGGGGCTTGGCAACCTGTCTGCGGAGACACGCCGCATTTGCTCCCCGGCGAATCTGCAGCCACTTCTTACCAAACGGATCGACCGGCCAGGGAAGCTCGCAGGCTTCCGCCAAAGTATTCCACCTCCGAGTCGACCTCGCCGAAGAAGTAAGGCGAGGCGCCGCAAAACCCGATTGCATCGCGCAAAATATGTGCCCGCACGTAGTACCGGACAGCGTCCAGCATCATTTCCGAAGCATTTTCGGGAAGCACCGCAGTTGCGCTAACGGAGCCAAAGTCGATCAATTTTTGAGCCATTCGCCCTCGGATCAAGGGGATATTGGTAAAACTGCGCGGATGAATCTCCTGGAGTCCCCGCACTTTTCCATCCGAGTCGATATAGATGAGGACGGGAACATCTCGATGGATTGTAAGCGCCTTAGCCCAGGTTGCGACGTTTTCAATGTTTTCGGCTTCCCGTCCGAGAAGTTCATGGGGGATGGAGGGATGAAGAATCGGGTCCACCCAGTCTTTGGGCGGTTTCGGCAGACACTTTACGACCGAATCGGTTGCCGTGGCGTCTATGTATCCATATTTACAGGAATTTATGATGATGTGACCGCGAAATTGAGGAATGCACATGGCCACTGCGGCAGAAGCCCAGATATCGGCATCGGAGGGCTCGGGATTTCCATTCGGGTGATTATGGACCATGTAGACGGCGGTGGCCTCGAGTGCTCTAATTCTATCTTTTAAGTGTTCCATGTATGCATCGAAGTCGTCTCCCAGGTACGCCCTGGAAAATCCGGGGTGCATGCAGGTGCCTCTTTCGTGATCGACTATGATGCCACGGCGGACAAAGACGTAGCGAAATTCCTCATAGTGTGGATTTCTCCACGCCTGGGCGAGCACCGCAAGGTCGGCATAGTTTTTCGCTCGAAGCCCAATGATTTGAACCGGCGTTTTTTCGATATCTTGAAACATTTTTCCAAGTATCGCATCAGCGGCAGGAAGGGGCGAGGAAGACGCCCGGTGGCGCTGTCCTTCGAGCTCCTTTGCGGAATTTGCGCACCCCGGATCGCAGCAAAGCTCAATGTCTCCGGTATCTAGCGGGTCGCCGGTTAAAGCAGACCTTACCTGCTCGGGTGAAAAGACCGTATATAAGTAATCTCCGCCCCCCTGATCGAGTATCACTCCATCGCGGCCCAGCGCTTTTGCCTTTTCCATGGCCGTGCCCATTGCGATGGAATCGCCGGGCGTTAACTCGAAAGGATTTTCAATCTTTAGAAACGCGGGTATGGTTGCCGACTGTCGACCCGCAACCCTTTCTGCCGCAGTCGGGTCGCTTCGAAACCAAATTGCTCCGCGCTCATCGGGGCGAAAAATATCAAAATTGGCATCGGCATTCGTACCGTAATACACTATCCTTGGAAACCCGCATATTCCTTCGGGGTTCTGGAAATAATCCGACTCTGCCTCCTTAAACACCACCTTGCTCTCGGCAAACCATTTCCTAAATCCCGGGGTAGCGACAAACCCGGCATACTCGCCCCGCCGCAGTCCTTCGGGCAGTTTGGCCGTAACGGCAAAAGGCCCTCGCGGCAACCCCTCGGGGTTGGCGCCCCCTGGCGGGTCGGGAGCGCAGGGGGTGGGGCCCGCATTCTCGAAAGGATCTCGCGCTGCGGGGGGAGGAGTTTGGGGCCCGTTTGCCCCCGCCTTGATAATGGGTAAAAGCTCTTGTAATGTCTCCCTTCCCTTTGTTGGAGCCACGTAGGGCAACTGCTGTTCTTTAACCATTTCCTCTGAGGTCTTCGCGGCCTCCGGACGCCATTGGGCCCTGTCCCCGGCGAAGTTGCCGCTCTTTTGTGGCAAGGTGGATCTTTGCATGCCATCTCCAATCTGGGGGAAAGAAGGATCAGCAAAGCGCTTAAATAAGAAACCACTAGATACAAGCGTTTAAATAATAACTTTACATTACCCGCCGCCTCGACCCTATCCCCGGCCGGTCGATCTTTCCGGGACATGCGCCAGGACAGCACCCATAATCGTTTCAAGTTTCAAGGTTTTTCCCTTGTGAAAACTTCATGGAGTCGCTCACGCGACAGGACGCTTGCCGGGTTGAATAATCCAGAACTCGCAAAACGGTTCGGGGGGGGGGTTCTTATTTTTTGCCTGCGCGAAAAAGCCATTGATTATAGAGGCTTTTTTAAGGCCGGCAGGCAAAACCACAAGCAAGCGGTTCCCAACAGCCCCGAGTATGCGGGTCCATAAGATACGATATTAGTTTAAAACATTTAGATTGTAAAGCACTTTTTATTTAAGCACTTGATATTTGTATTCCCATCTATCCTCTTCACCTCTACGGTAAGCACCGCCCCTTCCGGCCCCTTTGTCTTACCCTGTCGGAAACCGATTCCATCAGGGCGCCCATGGCATGACCCCGTTAGTATCTTACAATTACCCACACATGCGCCCACCTATCTCCTTTTGCAAAGTTGCAAATAAGGGGGGCGAGCGAGAGCCCAGCCGGTCCATGCGCGTCATTGCAAGCGGCTGGCGAGTAAATCCCCCCAACCCCGCTTTGCAAAAAAGGGGGGCGATCGGGCCAAGCCCCTTCCTTGGGAGTCTCCGCTAAGGGGTCAGTGGGCGCATGTGCGGGTAATTGTCAGCGTTACTATGGAGGTTGACCGGCTTGGCGTTTCGCAATCTAAATTCTTTAGGCTAGAGAAAAAATTTAAGTCCTCTCCCCCACACTCCGATTATTAGGATCAAAAGCTCCGGGATAAAAAGATTGGTATTGTTCTCGGTTGGGTAACTGGCAGACAGGACCTCGCGCGATCACCAGCCGCTCGACAGGCTAGATTTCCCGGGAGGTCCCGATAAAGCTCAACCGTTCCTATTTACGAATGCTTTGGACTTCCATCGGGTAAACCGTCTTATGCAAAGATTACAGATGTGGCTATCAAGTTGGCTCCGCGCCGAGCGCTTTCGTGGATGGGAAGTTTTTGGGGCTCCGAGTAGAAACGGGCTCTCCGATTTACCGTCCCTGGCAGACCAGGTCGATGGAATTAACACATCGACCGAGGCCGAGTTTTTGGAAATCGGCGCCAAACTCCAGCAGTTTTATCAAGCATCCAGGTCGATTTCGCAAATATCGTCCTCAGTCACCGCCCTACTTTCAGGCGAGGAAATCACTTCGACCATCGACGGGCTTCGCGGGATATCAGCAGATCTTGAGCTGGCCGCGGACAGGTCCCGGCAGCACTCGGGCCAGCTACAAAACCTGCTAAGGATGGTCGAGCAAGTAAACGCGGCTCTTAGCGGGTTTCAAAGACATGTGCAGGAACTAAACATTTTGTGTTTTTCCATTCGCGTTGAGTCTGTCCATCTTGGGAGTTCCGAAAGCGAATTCGATACGCTTGCAGACGATATCAAACGGCTCGCCGCGGAGATTGAGGCAAAATCCAAGGCCATCCTGGACAGCTTGAACTTTCTAGCCAACCTTATCCGCGAAAACCTCTCCCGGATCATGAAGATCGAGGAGTCCCAGCGCGGCCAGACCAAAACGATTCTAGCAGACACCTCCTCTAGCCTTGCCGGCCTGGTGGAGCAGTATGAAAAGTCACTGGCCACGGCCCGGCGGATAGCCGCAAGCTATGAGGAGCTGACCCGGATAACGGGGGAAATCGTCTTTTCCCTGCAGTTCCACGACATCACACGCCAGCAAATAGAGCATGTCTCCGAGACTCTACGGCGGGCGGCGGAGCAGCAGGACCAGGCCACAGAAGGCCTGGCCGAAGTCTGTGAACTCCAGGCCGCGCAAATTCGCTTTGCCGGCTCCAAACTCTTTGAGGCGGTCGGTGGAATTTCTTCTAATCTTGAGTCCACGTCGCAGAAGATCGGCGAGATTTCCGGCCAAATGCGCGAGATAGCAGGAGATGGGGAAGAGGCCGGCGCTAGTTTTTTTAGCAAAACCAAGGCGCCTTTGGCCCACGCTTGCGAAATCCTCTCCAAATTCGAGGAGGAGGAGCGGGGCCTCATGGCCGCAAGCGAGTCGATAAGCCGGGCCTTAGACGAAATGTCTTCCTTTGTCGGGGGGATACGGCAACTGGGGATGGCGATCAGGCTCATTGCACTAAACTCCATCGTAAAGTCCGCTCACGTTGGCGATAGGGGGGCGGCCCTGGGGATCATTGCAAACGAGATTCACGGCCTCTCGCTTAAAACCGGACAGCAGACCCGGGAAATTTCAGAGGCTTTCGGGTCGATCACCTCATTTGCGGAGCAACTGGGCACACGGGCCGACGGCCAAAAGGAGTCTTCGAAACAAACTTCGGCCCGCGCAATGATCACGACCATCGACGGGCTCCAACAGTCGCTTTCCGACACAAACCAGTTGGTCACGTCCCGGATGGGCGAAATACAAAATGCGGCGGCAACCCTCATCGGCGAGATTGAACGCCTCGCCTCGGGAATACACGTCCACGAAAGGGCTCTAGAGGCAATAAATGAGATCGCCTCCCGAATCGACGAAGTTGTCGTCGACCTGCGCGCTCGCGCGCCGTCAAAGGATGGAGCGCAGGCCGGGGCCCCGGGGCAGGAACTACTAAAGCAGATCGAACGGTCCTACACGATGGACAGCGAGCGGGAGTTGCATCACAAAATCGGTTCTTCGCCCCCTGCGCCGGCGACCGAGGAGATACCGGCGCCGCAAGCGTGCGAACCGGATGCAAATTTAGCGGAGAGCTCCGAAGAAGACGATCTTGGAGACAATGTGGAACTTTTTTAGCTCCATTGACAGGCTACGTTGGGGTGGCCACTCGCTGCCCGCCCCCAATAGTAAAACGGGGAAACCAACCAAAGAGGTCCTTACCCCATAGCGTACATAAGAAGGAGCGCCAATGCGTTTCGAGTTATCCGGGTCGGGCGATGCAATCATTCTCAGGCTTGAGGGCGAATGCACCCTGGAATCCGCAATAGAGTTACAAGCCGTGCTCACCCAGGGGCTGGACAAAAGCGACAAGGTCCTAGTGGATCTGGAAAAGGTAAGCGAAGTGGATATCTCGTGTCTGCAGCTTCTCTGTTCGGCGCTTCGCACATCCGCCAAAATGGGCAAGCAGATTGCGATAGCTCCGAATATGTCCGATCGGTTCGCGCGGTTTGCAAAGGATACTGGATACATGTATGCCTTGGGACTTGACGGTATTGCCGGGGATTGTTTCCAGAAAGGAAGACAATGAGCAACAAGATCATAATGACTGCTGACGATTCAGCCAGTGTGCGCCAGATGGTCAACTTTACGCTAATGAACGCCGGGTTCGAGGTAGTCGAGGCGGTTGACGGAAAAGACGCTCTTTCGAAATTATCGAAGACGCCTGTTCATATGCTCATAACCGACCTCAACATGCCCAACATGGATGGAATCGAACTTATACGAAACGTTCGGGCGTTAAGTTCGAGTCTGAAATTTATTCCAATAATCATGCTGACGACCGAATCCCAGCCGGAAAAAAAGATGGAAGGCAAAACCGCCGGGGCGACAGGATGGATAATCAAGCCGTTCAAACCCGAGCAGTTGCTGTCTGTCATAAAGAAGGTGCTGGGATGATAGATGGCCTCATGGAAACCTTCAGAATCGAAGCCGAAGAGCTGCTCTCGGAGCTCGAAGCCGCCCTGTTGGTTCTCGAGACGGCCTCAGAGGACAGTTCGGCGATCGGCCGGGTTTTTCGGTGCCTGCACACGATAAAGGGCTCAGGGGGTATGGCCGGCTTCGACGATATCGCAGCCTTTGCCCATGAGATAGAAAATGTTTTGGAATCCGTGCGCAAAGGCGACGTCCCGGTCACAAGGGATCTTATCGACCGGGTGCTCTCGGCTGCGGACCTGATCCATACGATGCTCGAAGACCCCGATCCCGAGGCCTCAAGGATAAAATCCAAAGAGATAATTGCGGCTTTGGGGGCGATTATTTTACCAGCCGGGAGCCCGAGGGAAAGCGGTGGGGAAGTTCGAGAAAAATTGAGTAAGGAGTCCCGGTGTGCAGGGCAAGAGGGCCCGGTCGAAAAAATCGGCCTGGATGGCTCCAAACTCACTACCTACCGAATCTTTTTTCGCCCGAACGGCGATATCTTCACCCGGGGAGTTAACCCGTGCCTGCTACTAAGCGAGCTGAGCGGTCTCGGGGAATGCCAGAGGGTGGCCTGCGTGGACGCCCTCCCCGACCTCGACGAAATAAACCCGCAGGAGTGCTTTACTTCCTGGAACATAATACTTTCCACCCCGGAAGGCATCGATGCGATAAAGGATGTATTCATCTTCGTGGAAGATGACTGCGAACTCACGATCGAGCCGATCGGAGACCATGCGAGTCTACAGGATTTGCCGCCAAAAAAGCTTGGCGAAATGCTTGTCGAAAGAGGCGATCTGACGCCTGAGCAAGTCGAAGAGGTCCTGGGTAAGCAAAAACGGCTGGGAGAGCTGCTTATCGACGAGGGCGTGGTGAGTTCCGGCCAGGTACAGGCCGCCCTCATGGAACAGCATCATTTACATGAAATCCGGGAGAAGAAAAAAGACCCGAGGGAAAAGACCGCGGCCTCAGTCAGGGTTTCGGCCGAAAAGCTCGATTCCATGGTCGATCTTGTCGGGGAGCTTGTAACCGTACAGGCAAGCCTTAGACAACTGGCCCTTTCCAAAAAGATCCCCGAACTGCGCCTGGTCTCGGAACAAGTCGATAGACTTACCGCCGAGCTTCGCGACAACACGATGAGCCTGCGGATGCTCCCGATAGGTACGACCTTTGGCAAATTCAACCGCCTCATTCGCGATCTGTCCCAGGAGCTTGGAAAAGAGATCTCGCTTACCACCGAAGGCTCGGAGGTCGAGCTGGATAAGACGGTCATAGAACGGTTGCACGATCCCCTGGTGCACATGATTCGAAACAGCATCGATCACGGGGTCGAGACCCCGGAAGTAAGGGTGGCTTGCGGAAAAGACAGAAAAGGGACTTTGCGCTTGTCCGCGGAACACTCCGGGGCACATGTTTTGGTAAAGATCGCAGATGACGGCGCGGGGCTCGACCCGGAAGCGATACTGAAAAGGGGCGTTGAACGGGGACTGGTCCCACACGACGGGGAGCTCTCTCAACGGGAGATCTTCTCACTTATCTTCGCCCAGGGATTTTCGACCGCCACAGAGGTCACCAGCGTCTCGGGTCGAGGCGTTGGTATGGACGTCGTAAAACGGGCGATCGATTCCCTTGGCGGATCGATCGAAATATCTAGTCTAAAGGGCGCAGGAACAACCATTACCCTGAAACTGCCCCTAACCCTTGCGATCATTGACGGTCTACTGGTTAAGGTCGGAGATTGTCACTTCGTTTTACCTCTTTCCTTTATCGAGGAATGCGTCGAATTAACAGCTCAGGAGGCCGGGAAAAACAACGGAAGACAACTTACCGTTATCCGGCAAAAATTAGTGCCCTATATCAGATTGCGCGACCTTTTTTCCATTAACGGAGAGTCCCCGCCAATCGAGCAAATCGCAATAGCGGAGACATCGGACGGAAAAGTTGGATTTGTCGTCGATAAAGTCATTGGGCAGTACCAGACGGTTATAAAAAACCTCGGAAAGATCTACCGGAACGTGAAAGCCATTTCGGGCACGACCATTCTAGGCGATGGGTCCGTGGCGCCGATCGTCGATATCCCAAGGATCGTGAATTTACTCGTTCAAGAAGAGATAAACCGGAAAGAGATAACCCAGAAGGAAGCCGTATAGCACCTCTTTGATCGGCAAGACGGAAAAGGATCGACCATATGTCTAGCAACTTGAAAATCGGAACCAGGATCGCGGGAACAATTACCATAGTCTCAGCGCTTTTTCTGTGCGCGGTGTGGGCGGCCGGCCAAAGGAGCGGCGGCGCGGCCGGATCGTCGACAACGACGGTTATGGTCGGCGCCATAGTATTTGGCGTAATCGTCTCATTTTCACTCGGATTTTTTTTGATCCGGCATATCAATGCCGCATTTAGATCGCTATTGGAAGAAGCAAAAGGGCTGGCGGATTCGGTGGCTGCCGGAAAACTCGATATCCGCTGCGATCCCGAAAAGGTGAATTTCGAATTACGGGGTGTCGCAAACAATTTAAACAGGGTCCTAGACGAGGTGAGCGCACCGCTCGATAAGATTGGAAGCTGCGTTGCAGGGATCGGCAAGGGAGAAATTCCTGAAAAAATCCTCTGCGAATGGCAGGGCGACTTTAAGGAAATCAAAGATAATCTCAACAAATGTGTGGAACAATTAGGGGGGCTGGAAGAGTGCAATGCGGTCCTGCAGAGGATGGACGTAAACGATCATACAAGGAAGGTCGAAGGGAGATATTCCGGACTATTTGGCTCCACATCCGCAGCCATTAACGAGTTGCGAGAGCGACTGCTGACGATAACCAAGCTGTTTACACAGGTGTCTCTGGGAGACACATCGAGTCTTAGCGGACTCGTGGAGATGGGCAAAAGAAGCCCGGAAGACCTTGTACAACCTGCATGCGTCAAGTGCATGGGAAACATAGGTCATCTAGTAGACGACGTAGCCGTGCTGTCCAAGGCCGCATTAGATGGCGACCTTGCCAAGCGCGCGGATGCGGGCAGCCACAACGGCGGCTATGCTCAGATAGTCGAGGGATTTAACCAAATCCTGGATGCGGTGGTCGGCCCGCTACAAGCGGCTGCAAATTGCGTCGATCAAATCGGCAGGGGCGAAGTGCCGCCAAAGATCACCGAGGAATACAAGGGAGATTTCCTTCTACTAAAAAACAACGTCAACCACTGCATAGATGGACTGGGCGGCCTTGTGGAGTGCAATGCGGTCCTTTCGAGGATGGCTGTAAACGACCACACCAAAAAGGTCGAGGGAAAATATACGGGGCTTTTCGCATCCGTTTCCGAAGGCGCAAATCTGGTGAGGGATCGACTGCTGGCAATAACGGGGATGTTCCAACACTTTGCGTTGGGAGATACCTCCGATCTCGCCGTGTACGAAAAGATCGGCCGCCGCAGCGACGAGGATATCATCGTCCCTTCAGCTATCAAATGCATGCAAAACATCAATGCGCTGATCGAAGACATGAGACTGCTGTCGCAGGCAGCCGTTGCCGGCAACCTGGCCAAACGAGCGGATGTCGAAAAGCACCACGGCGGCTATCGCCAGATAGCGGAAGGAGTAAACGAAACCCTGGATGCGGTCGTCGGCCCTCTTCGGGTGGCCGCGGGATATGTGGCTCAAATCAGCCGGGGCGAAGTACCGCCAAAGATCACCGAGGAATACAAGGGAGATTTTAACGAAATAAAAAATAACCTGAACCTGCTAATCGACGCCATGGTCGAGATCACCAACACCGCCGAACAAATAGCTGCCGGAAACCTGACGGTAAAAGTGGTGGAGCGCTCCCACCAGGACAGGCTGATGCAGGAAATGTCCAAGATGGTCGAAGGCCTCACCGCGATTGTGACAACCATTCAAGGTGTTGCGGACCAGGTGGCGATCGGGAGCAAGGAACTGAGTTCGAGCGCCGAGTTGCTTTCCCAGGGATCGACCGAGCAGTCTTCATCGGTTGAAGAGATCTCGTCTTCGATGGAGCAGATGGCGGCAAACATAAAGCAGAACTCGGATAATTCGCATCAGACCGAAAAGATCGCGGTAAAAGCGGCGGAAGACGGCAGGGAGGGCGGTGAGGCGGTAGCGCAAACGGTAGCCGCGATGAAGGAGATAGCCGGAAAGATTTCCATTATCGAAGAAATTGCCCGCCAGACAAACCTTCTCGCGCTAAACGCGGCCATCGAGGCGGCGCGC
>JARLHO010000074.1 GCA_031292215.1 Syntrophobacteraceae bacterium
CGCAGCGCAACCCAACAAATTAATCGTATAGGAAACGTCAAGTTTCATTCTTATTCAAACCGCATCCAAGGAGGCGGCGGCTGGGCTTATTTGCAACTTTGCAAAAGGAGATAGGTGGGCGCATGTGTGGGTAATTGTAAGCTTAAGAGCTAAGGGGGCTCCTTTGCTCACCCCACCCTGCATCATTGCTTGCACAGGGCAGGGGGCGATGGATATATTTTCCTGCAGCGCTCCCTCCATGGTCTGTCCACGACCGGGCTCTGCGGCGGATTTTTTGTCCTTTTCTACCGCACTTCCATCCTGTGGCTGTAAGCGTTGTAAACCCTAAATTCCCCGCCCTCAGCCGTGTATTCGACCCAGTAGGTCACACCTTTGGGCTTGAAACTGGCCAGGAAGCGACCGCTTCCGGGGTTTAAAAATTTCTCTCCGCTCCTCTCGGCATGCTCTATCACCTGCCGGATGTCGTAATCGAGAACATGTCTTTTTTCCAGGAGCGCTTTTACCTCGTCGCTAACCTTTACCTTAATCTTTTCTAGGTCGTGTGTCTCGGTCATGGTCGCTTTCCCCGGGCCCTTTTGCGCAGACTTAGTTCACCTTGCGATCGCGGCCCGCCCACTCCTTGTCGCGCAGCTTAAACTTCTGGATCTTGCCCGTGGCTGTTTTGGGCAGCTCCCCGAATTCCACCGATTTGGGCGCTTTAAACCGCGCAAGGTTTTCCTTGCAATGATTAATGATGTCCTTTTCCGTTAGGGTCCTCCCCTGTTTTAGAACCACAAACGCCTTGGGGACTTCTCCCCATTTTTCGTCGGGAGTCGACACAACGGCCACCTCCAATACATCGGGATGTTGGTAGATGGCGTTTTCGACCTCGACGGTGGAAATATTTTCGCCCCCGGAGATGATGATATCTTTCTTGCGGTCCATGATCTGGACGTAGTTGTCCGGGTGGATCGCGGCAAGGTCCCCGCTGTGGAACCATCCGCCGGCGAACGCATCCGCCGTGGCCTTGGGGTCCTTATAGTAGCCGAGCATGACGTTATTGCCGCGCATGACGATCTCTCCGATGGTCCGTCCGTCCCGGGGGACCGGCTTCATGGTCACCGGGTCGACAACGTCCATGTGAAGCGAGGTGACGTAGGGTACGCCCTGGCGCGCTTTGATCTCGGATTTTTCACCAATCGAGAGGCCGTCCCACCTGGTCTGCCATTCACAGATGCTGTGTGGGCCGTAGACTTCGGTCAGCCCGTAGACCTGCGTTACGTTTACCCCCAGTTCCTCCATGCTCTTTATAATCGCCGGGGCGGGCGGAGCTCCGGCCGTTATGACCTCGAGCTTTCGACTAAACTTTACATCTTTTGCCCCCGGATAGTTGGCCATCCCGATCAGTACCGTCGGCGCGGCGCAAAGGTGGGAAATACTTTCCTTTTCGATCAGCCGGTAAATCTCTTCGGGAACCACCCTTCGCAGACACACGTGGACACCTCCCATCGCCGTCACGCCCCAGGTGTAACACCACCCGTTGCAGTGAAACATCGGCAGTGTCCATAAATAGTTGGACTGCGAAGTCAGGCTGAATTCGACCGCTTCGCCCAGGGCGTTAAGAAATGCCCCGCGATGGTGATACATTACCCCTTTGGGCAGCCCCGTGGTGCCGCTCGTGTAGTTGATCGTCGCGATCTGGTACTCGTCGTCTACAACGGGCGCTATGGGCGCATCGGAGCCGGTTTGCAAAAACTCCTCGTACTCCATGCCCTCCAGTGGCTTTTCCGCGCTCACATCGCAGATATTTACCACCGTTTTGACATTGGAGAGTTCCCCGATAACGGGTTTTATCAAACCGGCGAATTCGTTGTCTACGACCAGCACCTTTGCGTCCGAATGGTTTATTATATACACCACCTCGCGCGCCGAGAGCCGGATGTTAACGCTTACAAGAGCTGCGCCGATCATGGGCACGGCATAGTGGGCCTCCAGCATGGGAGGGGTGTTGGGGCAGATAAAGGCAACCTTGTCGCCCTTTGCCACCCCGATTTTGCCAAGGGCGCTCGCCAGGCGGTTTACCCGGTTGTAGAACTCCTGGTAAGTGTAGCGCTTGTCCTCGTAGACCACCGCGGTTTTGTCCGCGTAGATGGAAACGCTCCGGATAAGAAAACTCACAGGAGTAAGAACATCGAAAAAAACATTATTTTGGGCTTCGGACATGAACGACTTCTCCCTTCACCTGGAATTGGGCCATCTTTTCAAACGGGGGGTTGCTGCTCCAAGGGGAGCTAGCAACGAAAACACACTTTCCTGTCGATTTTCAAGGATTTTTTTGCCTCCCCCCAAAAAAGAAGCTCCGCCCAAACGTCCCGCAATACCTCAAGGGCTAATCTTCCGAAGAGGCGCCATTTTGTGTCAGCCCTTTTTCCATGGCGAAAAGAGTAATCGAGGAAGCGCTGTGCAGGTCGAGTTTGCGCATCAGGTTGGCGCGGTGCTTTTCAACCGTTTTGATGCTTATGGACAGGCAGTCTGCAATTTCTTTGTTTTTGTTTCCCTTGGCGATCATTGTAAAAATTTCGCGCTCCCGCTGGGTAAGGGTCTCCCAGGATGTACGCGATTTTGTGCTTTTTGCGCCTTCCATATAACCCTCGACCACCCGCTGGGGAATGGAGGAGCCGACATAACCCTTGCCCAAAAAAACATCCCGTATGGCCAAGGTCAACTCGCTGTGGGTGGCGTCTTTTAACACGTAGCCGTCGGCCCCGCTCTCCAGGGCGTTAAGAATCCGTTCCTCTGTCTTGTGAACGGTCAAAACGAGGATTTTGGTGGAAGGGCTTATCTTTTTTATCTCGATTGTCGCCCCCACTCCGTCTAGCACCGGCATCGAAAGGTCCATTATCACCAGATCGGGTTTTAGGGATTTGACCAACCGCACGGCTTCCATGCCGTCTCGCGCCTCGCCGACCACCTCCAGGGACGAGTCGGTGGACAAAAGCATCTTTAGCCCTTCTCTTAGTATTGCGTGGTCTTCGGCGAGTACGATCCTTTTTGTCTCCTGCATCATTTGACCCTTCCACTGAGATCAGCTCGGATAAAACTCCGTATTGTCTTTAGGCAATATTCGTGCCGTTAGCTGACGGCCTCCTCCTAATTTTGACCGGCTAAATTCATGACTTTTTTGCCGTTTCTCGTTGCCGTTTCTATTGCCGCTTCCGGTTGCCGCTCCTCCATGCCGTTTGGCGCCACCCGCTGTCTCCATGATATAAAAAACCGCGCCCCGGGCGCCGGGGCTTCAAACTTCCGTAGGATGGGTGGAGCAAAAAGCGCAACCCATCAGATCGACTGTGTCGCATCTGGCCGCCCAAGTAGAGGCAAAGAAAAGAAGCGCGGGGAGAGCTGTGCCCCCCGCACCCCAGACGCAGCCTTTGGCGAAGGTTCACTTTGTATGCTAAAAAACGTCAGCTCCGGTTCATCGAAATTATTTACAGCAGTTTCCATGGCTGTTACCACCGCTGTTCCGTGGCTGTTACCCTGCTGTTATTTGAGCAATTATAATTCATGATAGGAAATAAAATCATCTAGTTACAAAAACAGCCCTGCGTTTTTCGCTGTTTTATCAGCGTGGCCCCCCATGACGGATCGAGGCCCTGGGCCACAGGGACTTCGGGTTCTTTAAAATGAATAGCACACGGAGCAGAGCGGAAAACGCCGTGTTCAGGCTTCCTCATCGATAAGCTTTTTGAAAGGGGGTTGGAGCTAAAAGGGGATACGCGGAAAAACAGATAGGCTTCGGCTCGATAAAGCCGGCGGAGTAACAGTGTTTGTTTGATCGGGACGACTGGATTCGAACCGGAAGACTATTAGGCCGGACAAGCGTTTACGGCGGTGACGGGCTCTACCCCTTTTCATCGGAAGTTTTTGCGTGCGTACCCCACCGGGGCAGGCAGGTTCATTGTTTTCCTATATCTGGCACAAACCAAGGTCTCGCAGCAGTCAAAAATATTCGATCCTCCGATCATTGTCTTTGAATCGTTACGGAGTCGAACCCCGTAGCACATAGTCGCAAAGCCAATTTAGAGTCAGACGAAAAACGGAGAAAGTACCCTCAACCGAAGAGCGTTCTATTTAGTGACGTTTGTTCACTCAATGGTGGAGACCAGCTCACAGATGTTAGGTTGCTGCCTGTCCAGCTGAGTTTGATTGACTGTAATTGATCTACCTGCGACAATATGGGAACCAGCGGTGAGGCTGACTATTGGAATTCCTAGGGCGCCTGATACAACAGAAGCAGAGTTTGCGTCAACAACCTCGAATTGAAACATCTCCCTGAAGGTTTTTTTAGTGGCAGGAGAAGGACTTCCAGATGGATGAATATGAAAATTACCGGGTGTTACTCTCCAAGTCGAATAAATTTCTTCGCCTATTTCCGTTACTACAGTTCTAAAGGCTCTAGCAGACCCAAAATTAGCTTGAGTAAGCCTATTCCCAACATAGCAGTAAATACGTGGAACACGTAGCTTATATCGTTCGGATTTGCGATCATATTCAGATCGTTCTGCTCCAGGAAGCCTAGCGTTTCCATATAATAGTGCAAGTACGGCACGCACTGCACGCTTCGACGATCCATCGGCAGAGAACGGTATTATAATGCGATCAGATGCCGACAGTGCTAATTCCGTATATATCCCAAAGCTCGGATTACAGTCAATGAATACTGTAAGATTGTCGATATTCCACGAGTCGCTTATGTCATATATTATATCTCTAATCCACATGTGCACCTTTGCCCATGCATCATCAGGGCCAGGTAGAGTTGCATTAGAGACTCTTGACGTCAAAAGTTCTAACTCTTCGTCTCCAACAACTAGGTATAAATTGCCAGGTACATTAGGATTTGTTGTAGCGACCTGAATCGGATATCTACCGCCTATGCCTGGATTGTGATATGGACTTGCAATTCGTTCACGGATATATCCTGCGATGGTCATTCGTGGAGTTATACTAGATATTGCATTCAAAGCGTTTTCACCATTAATCATGCCTCCTAGTATCATGCTAGAAGAATTAGCTTGGGGGCACATATCGATTACTAACACTTTCTGATCGCGGTTAGTGCGCGCATATTCGCATGCTATTTGAAATGTGAGGTAGCTTTTACCTACTCCGCCTTTATTGTTCCATATGGAATAAACAGCCATAATGTTTTCCTCCCTTCTGAAATTCACCGTCCAGTGGCAATCTGGGATTTTCGTGATTTCCGGATGATTTTAAACAAATAAAAAATTTAATGTTAATAATTCGACATTCACAGCGAAAATTGTGAGTGACATCAGGGTCGATCATCCTCGCGGCATTGCTCCGGGGCTGTGATGCTTTGGGAATAAAGGATGTTGACCTCTATGGGGGTACACGGCACACCCACTCTACCAGCAAAGCGGGGCTCCGATATCAGAGACGACGAGCTTTTGAAAGGGCATGCCTTGGCCGATCCTAAAGAGGGCACACAGGGGACAGGGCAAGGTACACGAAAGGAAAGGGGCTTCGGTTCGATCAAACTCGCGGAGTAACAGTGTTTGTTTGATCGGGACGACTGGATTCGAACCAGCGACCTCTGCGTCCCGAACGCAGCGCTCTACCAGGCTGAGCCACGTCCCGATCCAATGGTGCCGCATATGTAACAAAAATTACCCCTGCTGTCCATACACTTTTGGATGAAATTGTCCTTACCTCGCCCATTGGCTGCCCGGGGAGGCCCCGAGCCCCACTTGTCACAGGCGGGAGAAAAGGTGGCAAAACGGGGCTGGTGGCGATTTATGGGAGCTCGATTCCGTTTAGGTTTGCCAGGGACTTTAAACTGTGCTCTCAAACGATTAGTTGCTATGATGCGGGCCGCGAAACGTTTCGGATCGACAGGCTTTAACTGCTCTTTCTTGCGGCCGGTGCCGCAATGGGCATTGACAGCGGCAAATAGCGCAGATACCCCTTTGTATGTAGCCCGCAGGCGCAGGGCTTTCCAGTTAAGGAAAAAAAGAGATGAAGGTTTCCGGACAGCAAATCGTTCCATCTTACGAGAGGCTGCTTCTGATATGCTGCGCGGCCACTTTCGCATGCTATTGCGGCTCTTACATGCGCATACCGGTCGTACCCCTCTACGCCAAGCTCCTCGGGGCAGGTACGGTGCAGATCGGGATGATCAATTCGACCTTTCTGCTCGTAGCAGGCGCCTTCTCGCTTCCCCTGGGACTAATCTCCGACCGCCTCGGTCGAAAGCTCCTCATCCTCTGCGGCCTCCTGGTGATCGGCGTCACCTCCATTTTGCTCACCTTCGCCACATCTGCCCGCCAGATTGGCTTCATTTACTTTTTCTTCGGTATGGGCGTCGCCTCCTTTGGCCCCACGATGATGTCTTTTGTAGCCGATTTTTCCCCCTTGACTCACATTGGCCGCTCCTACGGCTGGTATACCCTGGCCATCTACTCCGGCATGAGCCTTGGACCGGCTCTAGGAGGCGGCATCGCACAGATGCTCGGCTATAAATCGGTCTTTGTCCTGGCCGGGGTTTTCCTTATAGTGACCGCCGCCATAGTCTTTTTCATCCTCCCCCGGGCACGGCACGTAATCGTTAACCGAGCGCCCAAACGCCCAGCGCTCGAAACCCTGCGGCTCCTTTCGCGAAACCCTCTTCTTCTCACCTGCTGGCTGGTGACCTTGGGGGGCTGCATGGGCCTTGGCATGTTCATTACCTTCATACCCCTTGACTCGCAAAGTCATGGCCTGCAGATCGGACAAATCGGGATCATCTTCGGGGCCCAGGCCGTGGCCAACGCGCTTTCCCGCATTCCCTTCGGCCGTCTTAGCGATTATGTCTCCCGGCGCAGCAACCTGGTGACCGCCGGCTTTGTCTGCTATGCCGCCGCCCTGGCCGGTTTTGGCGTAGCGGTAAGCCTCAGCGGGTTCGTTATTTTTGCCGTTTTGGCAGGTATCGGGATGGGACTTGCCTTTACCGCAGTGGGCGCCCTCATCGCTGAAGTCGTCGAACCCGGCGTGCGCGGGGTCGCAATGGGAGGCTACAATTCCTGCATCTACCTGGGCATGATGCTCGGCTCCCTCGTTATGGGGGCCGTCATCCGGGCAATCGGATATCCACATGCCTTTTTCATCATCTCCGCCATCAACCTGGCGGTGACGGCCGTTTTCACACTGGTGTTCACTCTCGCTCGCACCCGGGCCGGCTCCGAGGCGAGCGCTTAAAAAAAAGCTCACCGCTCCCCCCGTTGGACGCAGCTCCTGGTCCCGCTCGGGGGCTGGCAGGTTTACTCGCGACAAACGTTTAATCAAGCACCTCGATCGGGAAAGGAACCCCATGCCAAAACAAAAACGCATCCTCATCGCCGTCGACGGCTCTTCACACTCGATTGACGCTCTCAATTACGTCGCGTTTCAATCTCGCGGACTCAAAACCGAAGTGCGCCTTCTCTACGTGTTCCCGATGGCCTCCGATGAGCTGGTTTGCCAGATCAATGTAAACGGGGAATTCAAACAGGCCATCCAGGAAAAATACAATGAATTTAACCGGGAATGCGAGCGCATGGCCCGGGATTCCATCGATCGGGCAAAAAATGTCCTGATCGAACTTGGCATGGCGCCCGAGCTAATAAACGGGGTCCCTCAGATGTGGCAGTCGGGGATAGCCCGGGACATCCTCAAAGAAGCCCGAAAGGACTACGACGCCGTGGTGGTGGGCCGAAGAGGAATAAGCCGCATCGAAGCCCTCCTGCTCGGATCTGTCTCCGCCAAGATCGTCCAGGGAAGCGATAAGACTCCCGTTTGGGTGGTGGGAAACAAACCCCCTTCCCATACCGGCCCCCCGGAGATGCTTGTGGCGGTGGACATGTCCGAAAACTCCCGAAAGGCCGTGGATTACTGCGCGGAGTTTGCCGCCGGAACCAGCGCCCGAGTCACCCTGTGTCATGTCGTGCGCCGATTGATCTCCGGAGCCTCAACGCCTTCCATGGAACGGGCTGGCGAGGAGATCGAAAAGCAACTCCACGAGAGGATGAAGGACCAAATCGAGCAGATGTTGCTCACATACCGCGGTATCCTTGTGACCGCTGGGGTGGCCCCAGACAGGATCGCCACTGTGTGCAAGACGGGATGCTACAGCCGTGCCGCGGAACTCCTGGATGTAGCGCGGCAGGGAGGGGTCGACACCGTGGTCCTGGGCAGGCGCGGCATCTCGGCTGTGCGCGAATTCTTCATGGGAAGGGTGACGACCAAGGTTCTAAATGGCGCAGATGATCTGTCGGTCTGGATCGTGCCCTGACATCCGCCACAATCGCCCCCCAAGGGGGGAGATTTACTCCCTCGATCGCCCCCCTTTTTTCAAAGCTGGCGATTACCCACACATGCGCCCACTTACCCCTTAGCGGAGACTACCAAGAAGGGGCTTGGCCCGATCGCCCCCCTTTTTTTGCAAAGGGGGGTTGGGGGGATTTACTCTCCAGCCGCTGCAATGACGCGCATGGACCGGCCAAGCTCAATCTCCCCTTTTTTTTCAAACGGGTTCTGTTAATAGAGCCTCTTGCAAAAGTCGACTTTGGGGGAATAGAATCGATAATCATAATTCAGGTTCCGGTTAACTCTGTATGGGCGTCCTGCGCCTGAAGGCGCCGAATACTAAAGCCCGGGGCATAGCCCCGGGACCTGAAGGGGCATTAATATTTGACCTTAACGCACATGTGGCGAAAAAATGAAGTCTAAAGAATTAGAAACGGAGTCACGGGCCGCGGGCGTTCGCAAAATAAGTCGCTCGCTCGTTTTGCTGATGGCCGCGGGCGCAGGGTTAACGGTTGCAAACATTTACTATGCCCAACCTTTGCTCGATGTTATTCGCCGAAGCCTTGGGATGTCGGTTGCCACAGCAGGTCTTATCGTCACTGCCTCCCAACTGGGCTACGGCCTGGGGCTGACTTTTCTGGTGCCCCTTGGCGATCTTGTAGAACGGCGTCTCCTGGTGGTCGCAATGACCGTCGGGATCTCTTTTTGTCTGGCAGCAATTGCATTCGCCCCTTTTTCCTGGGTGCTGCTCGCAGCCTCTCTCCTGGTGGGCGCGCTCTCGGCCGTAGCCCAGGTGCTCGTCGCCTTTGCCGCCTCGCTGGCCGGTCCGACGCAAATGGGCAGGGTTGTCGGAACGGTCATGAGCGGACTCCTGCTGGGCATTCTTCTTGCCCGCACCGCCGCCGGCTATCTTGCCCAGTTCGAAGGCTGGAGAGCCGTATTTGCCCTCGCCTCGGCAATCACCGTAGCTCTTGCGCTCGTTTTCCACCGCGGGCTGCCTCGATACCGCGTACATGTCGGCGTGGGCTATCCCGCATTGATAAAATCCGTATTCTCCCTGCTGCTGGAAGAACCTTTGCTGCGCCTTCGAGCCCTCTACGGCGCGATCGCCTTCGCCGCCTTCAGCGTGTTCTGGACCCCTCTGGCCCTGATGCTCTCCCGTCCCCCCCACCGGTTTTCTTCCGGTGCGATCGGGATGTTCGGCATGGCCGGTGTCGCCGGCGCCCTCTCGGCTTCCCTCGCCGGACAGATGTCGGATCGAGGGCTCTCTCGCCCGATGACCGGAATCACCTCGGCCCTTCTCGCACTTTCCTGGATCCCTTTGAAACTGGGCGGCCACTCGGTTTGGATACTCATAGCGGGCATAATTTTGCTCGACTTCGCCGTCCAGGGGCTGCACATAACCAACCAGGGCGAAATCTACACCCTGCCCGCCGATGTGCGCAGCCGCATCACCTCGGCCTACATGACCGCCTTCTTTGCCGGCGGGGTCTTCGGATCGGCCCTCTCCTCCTTTACTTACGCGCGTTTCGGCTGGAATGGCGTCTGCCTCGCGGGAGCCTGTCTCGGAGTGGCCGCCACGGCCCTGTGGATCGTTGCCCCACACCGAAAAACGCAGTTCCAAAATGAGAAAACATAAGTGTCATCGGCTTGGCCTTACCCCCTCAGACAATCCCGATCTCTTTTCCCAACACCTTGTAAGACTTGGGAAACTCGGGCTCAAAATTTTGATAGGGCGTAACCGGATACCGGGCGCCTATGGCTTTTCCGGCCTCTTTTAGCCCCTTTGCGACCTCTGGCAGAAGGCCCCCGGGAAGAGCAAAGGTCATCTCGTCGTCCTGAGTTCCGGCAAAGATGCGCTCGCCGTTTCCGGGAACCGCCATGCGCGCCGACTGCTCTTTGTAGGGAGAAATCAGGTACTCGTCGCACTCCACCTTGCCCCCGCATGCCCCCAAACATCGCGTGCCCGTAATGTAGGACCAGGCTTGAGCAAGCCGCATCACCTGGGCCGGATTTCCGTATAGGACGCTTGTGTCCGCGGCAAAGGAAGCCAATTCTGCCGGCGCCATGAGGATCCCCGCAATTTCACCGTTTTCAAAACGGCTCATCGTGGCCACCTCCTTTGAGGCGAGCTCTTGTGTGGAGGCAAAGCTTGCCTCCCAATAAAGCCTCGAAAGACTGGCCTGCGGGTCCGCCGATTTGCTAAGACCAAAGACGATGGCCGCGGGAACGCAGATAACATCCTCTCGCGTAAGCCCTACCGTCCACCCGTAGTTTCTCGCCATGGTGACACCCTGGCAGATGGTGATTTTCTTTCCCATCGAAACCGAAGGCCGTCTTGCCTTCTCCGGAAATTTCTCGCCCTCTTTTAGAAATTTTACCGCAACCGGGAAACTCTTGAGCCTGAGATTGTCTCGAATGAATGCCGCGCTATCTGGAAAACTCGTCTCGCCCATGGTTTTGCTCCTTGGCTCAAAGTAGCAATCAAATTAAGGACATCGCCAAAACCCTTCGACCACACCCTGCCAGACATTGGTAAACCGGTCAAGAGAGCCTTGGCGCAAACCGGATCGATGGATTATACTCATTTTTTACGAACAGGAACGGGCCTGATCGCCCCCGGGGAAGGAAGACATGCCAAAACTAAACCATCTGGAGCTCTACAAGGTACTCGAGAAAACGAACTGCCGCCAATGCGGGGCGCCGACCTGCCTGGCTTTTGCCGCCGCGGTCCTTCGGGGGGAAAAGAACTTAAATGATTGTCCGTTCCTGGACAAGGCGGTGGTCGAAAAACTAGGGGGTCTAACGGAGCCCCGGCGCCCCGAGCGAGACGACTGGGAGCAGGCGCTGGGGGAACTGCAGGACCGAATCCAAAGCTCCGATCTTTCTTCGATGCCCGACCGGCTGGGCGCTGTCTGGCTTGGCGACAAACTGGCCGTAAAATGTCTCGGAAAAGACTTTTGTGTGGACCAAAACGGCAACATGACCTCGGCCTGTCACAATAACCGCTGGGTTGCAGTCCCCCTGTTACACTACATCATCGACTCCGCAGGGCTCGAACCCGGCCGAAACTGGGTCCATTTAAAGGAATTAAGCGGCGGCGGCGCGACCTGGGCAGGGCTATTCGCCCAACGCTGCGAAAAGCCCCTAAAAGAACTTGTCGACAAACACACCGATCTCTTCGAGCTTATCGTCGATATTTTCGAAGGAAAACCCGCCGCGGGCTTCGACTCGGACATCTCGGTCGTCATACACCCGCTGCCCAAAGTGCCCGTCCTCATCTGCTACTGGAAAAAGGAAGCCGACCTCGACTCTTCGCTTAGCCTTTTTTTCGATTCCACCGCGAGCGCCAACCTCGATGTGGGCTCCCTGTACACCCTGGGCGTTGGACTGCTCACCATGTTTGAAAAGATCGTCCTCACCCACGGTAAAAGAGCATGAGCCACGGGGAGAGAGTGTGTCCCACCCGTAGGGGTGCGCTTACAATTACCCACACATACGCCCACTTACCCCTTAGCGGAGATTTGCCTGGAGGGGCTTGGCTCGATCGCCCCTCTTATTTGCAACTTTGCAAAAGGAGATAGGTGGGCGCATGTGTGGGTAATTGTCAGGGGGTGCGGGGGGGGGTGCAGCTCCCCGCGCTTCTGTCCTTTGCCGCTACTTGTTCCGGGAAATGATCCTTCTATTTTCCAAACGCCCCGCCGATACCATGGAGGATTTTTCCGCCCAAACGATTGATCGAGCCGCCCGCCCTGTTTAGGGCCTTGTTGACGCTTCCGGCCCCCGGAAGCGGGGACGTCCAAGCCTCTTGCGGATGGTCGAGCGCGGAGACGCATGCGTTTTGCCCCTCCCCTTTACTAACTGCGGGCACGCCGCTAAAACCCCTTTGTCCCTCGATAAACCCCTCGGCCCGGTATAGGTAGGACCCCGTATCGACGGAAAAATGTGGATTTGCAAGAGAGCCCGAGATGCGTAAGGCCGGCGTAAAAGAGCCGACTATGGGGACCTTGGGCCGCGAGTTCACCACCATATCGATGGTATTGTGGCCAAGATCGACGTCACCCGTTCCCATGGCTGTCACCGCGCCGGTGTCCAGAAGGATTCCGCTCGATTGCATCCGCTCCCCCACCACGGTAAAGCGCGCCGCAAGGCAATTGACTCTTGCCTCCTCCCTGCCGCTCGCCCCCGGAATCAAAGCGCTAAGCAGTGCGGTGGCCGTGTTGGCGATCACTCGCGCCTTGACCGTGCCCCCACCCATCGCAATGTTGATTCGTCCCCGGACGTTTCTCGCAAAATCGTGCGGGCTCTCCCCCTCACTTGCGAGATCGTAATCGATGTCGCTTTTGCCCTCGAAAAGAGAATGGAATCCGCCAAGACTCGCCAATTGCTCAAGATCGACCTGGCGCGCATGGATAACCGCACGAACGCGCGCCGGGCTTTTTTGCCCGTCGAACTCGACTCGGCCCTCGATACTTCCGCCCGCAAGCCGTGTGTTTACGGGGGAAAGCAAAAGGCGCCCCTCGTTTAGATCGACCGTTGCCTGAAATTGCTTACACGATGCCTTCCCAACGTGCAGGTCGCCAAGAGCTACGACCAGATGGCCGTCAGCGGCTCGAAGGCCTTCAAGCGAGATCGGCGCGCGGCTCAAAATGCCTTTTTCGCCCGCACGACCCCCCAGAGCCTCAGTCTTGGGTGAAAAAACCTTCCGTGCCTCTTCGGGAAGCGCCCGTGCCAGATCTTTTGGATCGAGATTATCGCCCGAAATCGTTCCCCGCACCACGGGCCGCGCACTGCCGTAGCTAATCGCAAGCTGCGCCGCGACTTTTGTCCCGCCTGCCGCAAGCGTTATAGCCGCCAGTTCGATTTTTTTGCCCCGTAGATCCAGTGTCCCATTGGCCTTTACGGTAAAACCTCCGTAGCGCGCCTTGCCCGTAAATGGCCACAAATCTTGCCTCAGCCGCTCTATGCCCCGTGGCCCTCTCACCTCCAGGTTCAAGGGCGCGCCGTTAAACGAACCCTTGGCCAGGAGTTCCATTTCGGAACCCTTGGCAGTAAGCGTCAAACTCGAAATCTGATACGTCGCTGTCTTGCCGTTTTTGCCCTCAATGACGAGATTTGCGTTCTCGATCGACGTCTTGCTGACGGAAAACCCAAGCGGTTTCCCTTTATGCGCGGAAGAACTGGAAGTCGGGGGCTTGGCTCGGGCGCCATTGGCAAAAGTAATCGCGGCGGTATCGAGATAAACGTTCACATCGGCGGCATCGAGTGCCTTGATATCCAGTTTGTGGCCCAAGAGCGGGAGAAAGGCTACGGCCAACGACAAGCGAGCGATTCGGGCCATATCGGGCCTGCCGGGTCCGGCAGGGTTGGCCAGGATGATGTCCTTTACCGACACATCGATCCCGCTGGTCGGCGAAAAGCCCCAAGTAATCGGCCCTCTAAGCGTGACCTCGCGCCCCAGTCGTTCGCTAAGCGCCGCCCCGATTTCCGGCCGGTATCTGTTGACATCAAACGTCGCTAAAAGGACCCCGACAAGGATAATCGCAATACCTGGCAGCAAAAAAAAAATAAGCGGGAAAAATTTCGATCTTTTCATGCGATTCCCCCCGGGGTTGTAGCGGAGACTGAACCGAATGCGCTCAAGTGAGACCGCCGCTCGCCAATACTATCAGAAGTTGAAAACCTTCGCCTCGGCAGCCATGTCGATTAGATGAGGACCGCCATCTAGTATCATGTTAGTAAAAAACTTTGCTTCGTCCATACCCCTGTTCATGGCGCAGGGCGTACAGACCCCGATCTCCACCTCATGCTCCACCAGGTAAGGCAGATGGTCGTTTGGACAGTCTCCAGTCGTGGTCCTGACAGACAAGTCCCTTGTCTTATCCGCCCACGTGACACCGCCATCTATACAGAAGATATTTACCTTATGGCCTTTGGAATGGGCAATTTTTGCAAACTGAAAACACCTGGTCGCCGCTTCGTTATCGTCTTTGCTCAAAACAAACAGAAAATTTGGCATGCTCTTCCTCCTTTTTAGGTGATGTGCCGATCGGACTTCCAGTATTATACCTGTACTCTCGAACTATACGCCCAAGTCGGCATAAAGAGAATGTCAAAGCGAAGAATAAAGCCCCGGTAGGCGGTTCCCCTTCCTCCATAATCGGGTTATGTGTCGATTAGAACTGCATCGGAGCCTGAAGAGGCGCCTACACACTGTTCCATGGAGGAGAGAGGCTATGGAGGAGCGTCGGTACACAGACGTATTCCTGTACCATGACAGGACAAAGCATCACTTCAACCGTTTTGCGCAATCTCCTGGCTATCTGGACTGGAAAAATCAGCCCTCCCCCTTCCGATCGTTTTCGGAAACCGAACGGATTTTTCTGCCAGTCCTTGAAAAAGACCCCGAAGCCGGTCATCTCGATCTCTACCAACGCCACAATAACCAGCCAAAGTCCATGACCATCGAAAATATCGGCGCCTTCCTGGAGCTATCCCTTGGGCTTTCGGCTTGGAAGGCAATTTCGGGGAACCGCTGGTCTTTACGCATGAATCCTTCGAGCGGCAATCTTCATCCCACGGAATGCTATCTCATCTTGCCGGCAATCGACCTTCCCCGCTCGGGCGGTGTGTACCACTACAATCCACTCGATCACGCCCTCGAGGTGAGGGCTGAAGTTGGAGAAGATATTTGGAGAATGGTCCAGGATCACTTTGGATGCGAGGGGTTCCTGGTGGGCCTTAGCAGCATCTATTGGCGCGAATCCTGGAAATACGGCGAGCGCGCCTTTCGCTACTGCAATCATGATGTCGGCCACGCGCTTGCCGCCTTGAGTTTTTCGGCAAATCTATCGGGGTGGAAGATAAACCGCATCGAAACTCTCTCTGATGAACAGGTAGAGACATTGCTTGGCTTTGGTCAAACGCAGTGGCAAGATCTCGAAGAAGAAGCCCCCGAAACACTTTGCTTTGTGTGCGCAAATAGCGCTAACTGCAATCCCGTAAGCCTGCCCGGAAAGATCGTTTCGGCTTTTGAAAAGCTCCCATTCCAGGGGCTGCCCAATCCCCTTAGCGCAAACCGGCTCCGGTGGGAGGCGATAGACTCGGTTCACCTGGCTTCAAGAAAACCCCAAACGGAAGAAAAAAAGTTTTCTTACGGTCAAAAAATTTTCTATCCCGCACCGCCTCCCAACCTTTGGGCCGCCCGGATCATACGAAAGAGAAGAAGCGGGCTAGCCTTCGATGAGAAAGGCTTTTTGCAAAAAGATCAGTTTCTCTCGATACTCGATAAGACTATTCCAAGAAACGACTGCGCCCCTTTCGATATGGAGCCGGCCAAGCCCTGTGTTGACCTTTTTCTTTTTGTCCACACCGTCCACGGTTTGCCTCGCGGCCTCTATTTTTATCTTCGAAGCGCAGATACGGTGGAGGATATGCGACGGGCGACCGACCCATCCTTCCGGTGGGCTCTCTTGGATAAAGAAGAGCCGCTCTATCTCCTGCAAGAGGGGGATTTTCGAGAAATTGCGGTGCACCTGAGTTGCAACCAGGAGATCGCAGGCTACGGAGTCTTCTCACTGGGTATGATCGCCCGGTTCAAAGACATCATTAAAAATGAACCCTACCGATACCGGCGCCTTTTCTGGGAGGCCGGTATGATCGGCCAGGTGCTCTATCTGGAAGCCGAGGCCCACGGAATTCGAGGCACAGGGATCGGATGCTTTTTCGATGATCCCGTGCATGACCTTCTGGGACTAGACGGCAACAGCTACCAGAGCCTGTATCACTTCGCAGCCGGTCTTCCCATCGAGGACCCGAGGCTAATAACCCTCCCACCATATGCCCACAGGGAAAGGGTGCAGTTGTAAGCCCGGACGGCAAGGCGCTTTGTTCACGGCCGGGCCCTCTGGCGGTAATTTCTCAAAAGTCCCATTACCACCCCCACAACCTCAACCTCGTCTGCGGCCGCCCGGATAGGCTTCATGCTTTCATTTGCAGGTCGAAGCTCTATTTCCGCTCCATAGTGGTAGAACTTTTTGACCGTTGCCTCACCATTTACCAGGGCCACCACAGTTTGCCCGTTTTCCGCCTGCGGCTGCCTGGTCACTATCAGGATGTCGCCATCCCTGATACCATCGTCGATCATTGACTCTCCCTTGACCATCAGGGCGAAATTGACTCCATTTCCGAGTAAATTATCCGGCACTTCTATGGATTCAGCCACCTCAATTGCCTCGATGGGAGTCCCCGCCGCAACGACCCCTAGAAATGGAACCGATCCGCCGCCGGTCTTAAGAGGAGTCAGCTCCAAAACGCGTTTCCTGTTTTTCCCGGGAATCCTTAGATAGCCTCTATCCTCTATCTGCTTTAGATGTTTGGAAACTGCGTTCAAAGATTTAAATCCGAGATTGATTCTAATCTCTTCATAGGAAGGCGCATGACCGTGCTCATCGATATATTCTTTCACAAATTGATATACCCGATCCTGGGCCGGGGTAAGTCCTATCATACATCCTCCTTCCCGGCTGAATTTAGCATGGATAGCCCAACTGCACGGCCTTCTCCCGCAACGCTCCCAGGAAATTGAGGTCGGCCGGCGATGCGCTTTCTCCCTTTTCCTGGATGAACCTGATCAATCCAAGGATCTTTGAAACCCGTGGAGATACCGCATCGTATCCACTTTGCCCCGATTTTCCGTTCCCATTTCCCGATTGCATGAATTGCCCCTGGGATCTTAGAAACTCTTCGCCGGACTCAAATACCTGGCCGTGCCAAAAATCTTTATAGACTCTTGTTGAACCCTCATCGATGCGCCGCGCAGTCTCGGCAACATTTAGCCAGGTTTGTTCTCTAACCGTCCGGAAGCGATAGCCCCAATTTTCCATTCCGCCGAGATAGCCAAAAGGAGCTGGAAGTTCATGATCGAAGCAGTATGACCGTTTAAAAAACGGCCACTTAAAAATCGGCGACCCGGGGCAGGGAAAACCGCCGGCCCCGATCTGGACAGCAAACTCCGGCATCTTGTCATGCTCCGCCCATTCCCTGCGGGCATATTTTACGGCAGAGTCCACCAGACTTTGCGAATCCCGCGTGAGCGCATTTTCAACCGCAAGTTGGAGAAAGCAGACGGTTTCCCGTGTCCCGTTTTCTACGAGTACCTTCACAGACTTTTTATTCAATACGTAGAGGTCAACGCTCATCTTTTACTCCGCAGCCTTTTCCGATTACGTTCCCAATCAACCGGTACACGTCTTTTCGTCTAAAGAGTATCATCTAACCGTCTAGGTGAATATTAGGTGAATGTTTAGCGGGTGTCAAATATATTTTTTTGCCTGATCGAAATCGGGAGGTATCTCGTCAGGACCATTGGCGGCCGCACGCATGGAGGATATTAATTTCCTGCAGGTAAAAGCGGTGAAGAAACCTTAGGATGAGATACAATGGGAGGTGCTACGTGTTCCTGAAAACTGTTTGGGCCTGAGAGCATGGAGAAAACAGATCGGTCCTCGGCAATTTCCACCCTTTGGTGGCGACCTGGTTCACCGAATCCATCGGCACGCCCACGGACGTGCAGACGCTTGCATGGCTGCTCCTACCGGATCCGGGAAAACGATGGCCGCCTTCCTGTGGGCGCTAAACGGGTTAATCACCGGGAAATCGCCGCTTGGCCAGGTCGGCGTGCTCTATGTTTCCCCGCTTAAAGCGCTAAATAACGACATCCGAAAAAACCTGACGAAACCACTCTCTGAACTAAAAGCGGTCTTTGCCTGCTCAGGAGCGCATTTACCCCCAATCGGAGTCGCCATTAAAAGCGGCGGTACTTCGCAGTCAGAGCGTCGCCGCATGGTTCGCTACCCTCCTGAAATCCTTATTACGACACTCTCCAGTTTGATCTCATCGTTGAGATGCCGGCTGGGGGCTTGTCGGGGAGTTGGACGAAGAATTTGTCTGGGAAGCAAAAATCGGCCAGGTTTTTACGCTCAGCACCCAGAACTGGAGAATCGAGCGGATAACGCATAACGATGTTTTCGTTGTTCCTGCCCGCGCGGGCGGAGCGGCCCCGCCATTTTGGAAGGCCGAGGAAAATCTACGCGATTCGCATTTCTCGGAGCGAATCGCTCAGTTTCTGGAAGCTGCCGATGCATTGCAAAAGGAGGCGGCAGGACATCTTCCGCATCGCCATCATCTGCTGGTCGAACATATCGGCTCGGGCCCCGAGGGGGTGTCCGGGAAACCTGATCGTGCTGCACACCGTCTGGGGCGGGCGGATAAACAGGCCCTTTGCCATGGTTTTGGAAGCCGCGTGGGAAAAGCGCTACGGGTACAGGCCGGAGGTATTCCCGGGAAACAACTCCATTTTGCTGCAACTGGTTAGCGACGGCCGGGGCGAGGAAATCCTGTCTTTGGTAACAAGCGGAAATCTATCCGGGCTCATAAGGCAAAAACTCGAAGACTCGGGTTTTTTTGGCGCCAGGTTTCGGGAATGCGCCGGGCGGGCCCTGCTGCTTCCACGCCGAGGGGTAAACGAGCGCATGCCGCTTTGGCTTAGCCGGCTACGTTCTAAAAGGCTCCTAGAGTCGGTTCCACAATTTGAAGATTTTCCGATCCTTTGGGAAGCATGGAGGAGCTGCCTACACGGCGAACTAGACATCGCGGGACTCACCAGACTACTCTCCGAGTTGGAATCGGGCGCCATCACCTGGTCGCAAGCCTATACCAACCGAGCGAGCCCCATGGCGCGCTCCATGAGCCGGCCACAGATAAACAGGGAATCGATCGCGCGGCTTGAACCATGGGAGTCCGAGGACCGAGACGAGCTTTTTACGGCGATACTTCTCCAGTGGCTCCAGTTCTATGGGCCAAAGGAACCGGAGTTTATCCGGACTGTGAGAGCCAAAACTATGAAGCGATGCTGCGGATTTCAAGAGCCGCGGCAAGGCCTCAAATTTGCGCCCTCCCTATCGAAGGTCTCCAGCCCTTTCTTGCCCGTTGGCAGGGCCTTGCCAGTGAGCAATAACAATCGGGTCCGGACACTCTTTTTAGAAGAATCGAACAACTGGTCTCGTATGGCGCCTCGGCAGAACTTTGGGAAGCCGAGATTTTCCCGGCCCGCCTTAAGCCCTACGACTCCTCCTGGCTCGATTTAGTCATGCAGCAAAGCGATCTTCGCTGGATCGGCATGGAGGGGCGGCGGGTGGCGTTTTCCTTCGAGCAGGAGCTGGATTTACTGCAGGATGAAGAAATAATCGGGGAGAACCGAAAAGACGAAGAAATTGCGAGGAATGAATCCGGAAGACATCTCTACCTGGTCGCGGATCCCCCGAAAGGAGGCGATGCGGAACTTAACCGGCTTTTTTCCGACCCGGCCACCCGATACGGTTTTTCGGCCCTGGCGGGTTCCTTCGAAGGGACGCCGGCAAATTTGGCCGATATTATCTGGAAGGAGGTCTTTCGGGGAAATCTGACCAATGATACTTTCGCATCCCTTCGCCACGGCATCGAAAACAATTTCAGGGTAACCGATCCGGCTTTGGTCGCGGCCCGGTACAGCAGGAGACGCCACGGCGGCAAAAGGAGCGGAACTGGTCGTCGAAGCGAGGCGGAGCGCCAAGGAGCTGGAAATTTTCGCACCGGCTAACTCGCCTCACCTCGCATCCTATTTCGGGATTTTCCACCATCTGCTCACAAGACGGTTCCAACCGATGCGCCGAATCGTTATCGAAACGATAAACGGCGAAGAGTCCTATAACGAAGTCCTTAGGGCAGGCTTTGACCTCTCGGTCGAATTCAACCACCTGGTGCTCTATCAAAGACACGCGCATGCGCGAGGGGCTTAAAAAGTCGATTTGCAATTGACACGGAGACGATTCCGACTCACATTTACGTACGGGCGGAAAACGGTGTTAATCGCCGTTGAAGCGAGAAGGACTTTGAAGGGGATGCCGCGGGGGAAATTGGAGCAGCGCGAGAACATAAGGGAACCGATGCGACGGGAGGAAATTATGATGAAAAGAGCTCTTGGATTTTTAACTATGCTGCTGATGGCTGTCACGATCTGGATAGTTCCAACAGTTCCGGCTTCAGCCTATTACCATCATCATCCCTATTACCACCATCATCACCACCACCATCACCTTTACTATTACGGCCATCGCTGGCACAGGACGCCCTGGCATCATCCTCACTACTACCACCACAAGCGATATCATCATCATCATTAAATAGTATCGTTATGGATTCTTGAGGGGGCGGCATTCCCTTGCTCCCTACTCGCCGGCCGCCGCGCGCATCCAGCGGATGGGCGGGCAAAAGGCGGCCGCAACCGGGCAGGAGGGTAAAGCGCCATCGGTCCGGCGTATGGAGCAATCGCTTTGAAATGGCGCAACCACCATATATTCCCCCGATGTCATAGACGATCAAAGCCTTGACCCGGGGTCTCGGCTTTCTTAGAAAATGGGTATGATGCTGCCGCCTATCCTTTTTTCCGTTGTGGGCGCTCTGCTTATTTTCGTGGTGCTCTGGGAAGCATTTGAAACGATCGTGTTTCCCCGCCGGGTAACCAGGCGAATAAGGCTAACGCGCCTCATGTTCAGTACGACCTGGAGCGCGTGGAAGCGGATCGCTCGGCTTCTGCCCCAAGGCCACCGGGAAAACATGCTAAGCATCTACGGACCGCTTTCCCTTCTGTTGTGGCTAACGCTTTGGGCCACCATGCTGATCGTAAGCTTTGGCCTTCTTCACCATGGATCGACGGGAGGGGTAAACGGATTTGGACCATCTCTTTATTTCAGCGGTTCGAATTTTTTCACATTGGGACTGTTTCAACCACTTTCGCCTCTTACCCGATTTCTCGCCGTTACCGAGGCGGGGACGGGACTGGGCTTTCTCGCCATTGTCATCGGCTACCTGCCGGCCCTTAACCAGTCTTTTTCCCGGCGGGAGGTAAATATCTCCCTTCTGGATTCACGAGCCGGTTCTCCGCCAACGGCCGCCGAGATGCTGCGCAGGCACAGCGACGAACACGGGATGGAATCGATCCGGCAGCTTCTTCACGAGTGGGAGCGCTGGTCGGCGGAATTACTCGAAAGCCACCTGTCTTACCCGGTGCTCGCCTACTTTCGCTCGCAGCACGAAAACCAGTCCTGGCTGGCCGCACTCACTTGCGTTCTTGACGCCGGCGCCTTCGTAATGGTCGGCCTGGAAGGGGCGTGCACTCGCCAGGCGCAGTTGACTTTCGCCATGGCCCGGCACGCCATAGTGGACTTATGCCTTATTTTTAGACTTCGGCCCGTTTCGCAAAGCCCCGAGCGTCTTTTGCCCGAAACGCTGGCGATCTTGCGATCGGGACTGGCTGAAGCGGGGTTGCGTCCGCGAACGGGGAAAGATGCCGATTTGAAGCTGAGCGAGCTGCGGTCCCTGTATGAACCCTATCTTTTCGCCCTGTCGCAGTATTTCGGCCTGGCGCTTCCGCCCTGGACCCCGGAAGCCGAAGCAACGGACAACTGGCAAACGAGCGAATGGAGCCAGGGCGCCAAAGTCATTAATGGAATCGCCTCGCGTGCCCGGGCGCGGCCCCATTTTCGGTAAAGTGGGAAGAGACCGGGCCGCCCCGCTTGGGGACGGGGTTTTATCCGTGGTATGCGAAAAGACTTGAAATCCCCCAACCCCCCTTTGAAAAAAAGGGGGGCGATTGAGCCAAGCCTCCTTCGGCGATGAGCTCTTAACCATACTCAACGCCATGATCAAAAACTCGACATCATGGAACCCGAAGATGGCGTGAGGTACGAGGGCTTTTCTGGCGCCGTTCCTTTTTCTTACTTGTCCCCCAAAGACTTGACCTCTGCCGCGATATCGCGGCTAAGGGTCTTTACGGCGCGGCTTTCGGCCGCGGCAACGCCTGCGAATCCGGGGGCTTCGAGCGGCTCGCGTAGTGTTGACCGCCTCATCACGAGCAGCTTATGTCCGTTATCGCCCAAGACATTCCAGCTTGCATCCAGGAGGACCTTTTGGCCCGGGACCTTTTCGAGATGAACGATCGTAAGGGTAACCTGGTAGCGAACGGGCATGGACCCGGGCCAGGGAAAAACGCACAGGCGCGCCCCGCAAAGAAGCGCCGAGAGATCATCGGCGAGAACACGGGCCAGGTTTTTGTCCAGCGGCTCGGCCCACCGGTCGAACTCGGCAAACTGCAGGGTGTCGGGTGAGGAGCGCGTAACTATCTGCGGACGGTCCAGGTACCCGGCGATAGTTACAGGGCCAACGGCTACGACCATGGGTCGAACCGGTCCGGCAGCCTTTGTCCGGGGCAAGGGACCCTGGAGCGAGCGCAAAATATAGTAATTTACGGGCGTTGACCGGGCGCAACCGCCCAGAGCCGCCAGCGCGAAGATAAGAGCAAAAAATCTGCAAACCCGATTAGCCATTTTACCCCTTTTCCAAGCAAACACTATTTCCTTTTTCCCCGCACAAGGGCCTCCGGGTGACTGTCCAGGTAATCGGCCAAAACTCGAAAGGAACGAGCGGCGGAGGCCAATTCGTTTAAGGTCGCCAAAAGCTGGACACGCACGGGGGAGCTATCCGCAGTAAAGCCGCCTATGGCGTCATTTGCCCCTCGCAGGGTCACCCCGGCGGATTTTAGGGTTTCATTTAACTGCAAGACAACCCTTGGAACGTCGGAATTGAGTTTTTCAGCGAGCTTGGCGGCACTGGTGAACATTTTTTTGGACTGGACCAGGTTGCCCTTTGCGCCTTCGGCCAAAGGCTTGATCTGCCGGTTTAAATTGACGAGCAAGAGATGCGCGGCCTTGACGGTCTTATCAAGGGATACGATCGCGCTGGTAAGATGGGAGGAGCCGATAAGTTTTTCTGTCTGGTTGAGCGTTTCCAGGAGTTTATTGGCAATCTGGGTGAGCGGTATATTCTGCACTGTCTTGGCGATTGCCGAGAAGGGGGATTCGACAGTTGGGATTTGCTCGAAGTCGGGCTCGGCTTCAACAAATTTGGCAGGTTGATCGGGAAAGAAGTCGAGATGGATGCCGAGTTGGCCGGTTATAAGACTTTGCATGGAAAGCTGGGCTTTGAGGCCACGTTTTATCAGCACTTCCAGTAAGGTGGGCGCGCCGGCATAGTGTTTGGCGGCGTTATCGAGTTCCTCGCCGGACTGGGCAAAGGAAACCTTTCTCGGATCGATCTCTATAAAGACCGGGATTTTTAGCGAAAGGTCCTTTTTGTCCAAGACAACTTTTATATCGGTTACCGTACCGACCTTTACGCCTCTAAAGTCCACCGTGGCGCCGACGTTAAGACCGCTTACCGAATCCGAAAAGAAAAGGACGAACTGGTTGTGCTTTCTAAACCAGTTTCCGGAGCCAAATAGCAGCAACCCGGCAACTATTAGCACCACTGCCCCGACGACAAACCCGCCGATCAGCCTGGTATTTGCCTGCTTACTCATTTTACGTAAAGCCTTTTCTGAAATCTTAACCCTTGCGCGCCCCCGGTGCGCCCTCAGGATTGGCCACGCGTCAGGAAACTCCTGATCTTTGGATCGCGGCTTTCGGCGAGCAGCTTCTTGGGGTCGCCGACCGCTAACATGGTCCCGGTTTCCGCGTCGAGAAAAACCGAGTTGTTTCCGATGGCGAAAATGCTCGGCAGTTCATGGGTAACCACCACGACCGTCGCTCCCAGGCTGTCGCGCAGTTCGACAATCAATTCATCGAGACGCCTGGCGCTTATCGGATCGAGTCCGGCGGAGGGTTCGTCGAAAAACAGTATGTCCGGATCAAGCGCTATTGCGCGAGCGATGCCGGCCCGTTTGCACATCCCTCCGCTGATTTGCGAGGGATAGAAATCCTCAAAGCCGGCAAGGCCCACGAGGGCTAGCTTAAACGAGACGAGCTCCCTAATTTCGGCCTGGCCCAGGCGGGTGTATTCGCCAAGGGGAAGGGCCACATTTTCGGCAAGGGTCATGGAACTCCACAGCGCCCCGCTCTGGTAAAGAATACCGAAACGGCGCATGATGGCTTTTTTCTCATCCGGACCTAAGTCCCAGAAGCTTACGCCGCCGTAGAGGACATGTCCCCCGGCGGGGGCGCGCAAGCCGACCATGTTTCTTAGCAGGGTGCTCTTGCCGCACCCGCTTCCCCCCATGATAATGAAAATATCCCCGCGCTTTACGGTAAAGGTAAGATCGCGCTGAATCACAAAGCTTCCGTAAGCCATCGTAAGGTCGCGCACCTCGATGCAGGCCTCATCTGTAAAAACCCTGCCCATAGGAGTCTTAAATACCTATCCGGTCAAAGATCACGGTGAGTATGGCATCCGAGACGATAATGGCAACGATCGCGGTCACCACCGCGGAAGTCGCGGCCTCGCCGACAGCAGAGGCGCTTCTTTTGCACTGCATTCCGCGAAGACAACCGGAAAGGGCGACCATTACGCCAAACACCACGGCCTTTATGAGACCCGGGACAAATTGCATGAGGCTAAGGGCCGCCTTTGTCTCCTGGAAATAATGAATGGGGGAAATATCGAGTAACCCCACGCCGACCAAGCCGCCGCCCAGGATCCCCATGAAGTTCGAATAGAGGCACAGGAGCGGAAGCATCAGGACAAGGGCCACCATCCGGGGCATGACGAGAAACTCCATGGGCGAGATGCCAAGGGTTTTGAGCGCGTCGATTTCCTCGTTAACCTCCATGGTCCCAAGTTGTGCGGCAAAGGCCGCCCCGGTGCGCCCGGCCATGACGATCGCGGTCATCATGGCGCCCATCTCCCGGGCCATTGCAATTCCCACAAGGTCTGCGACATAGATCTGGGCGCCGAACATTTTGAGCTGGATAGCCCCCACGAAGGCGAGAATAAGTCCGACCAGAAGGCTTATAAGGGAGACGATCGGCAGGGCCTGCACGCCGCATTCCTGTATGAGAAGAAAGAGATCCGAGCGCCTAAACCGTGCTTTTCCCCGAATAACCTTGCAAAACGCCAGGGAGGCTTCGCCGATAAAGGCGAGCATTTCACCAACCGATCGGCCCGCAAACAGAACATCTTCGCCCACTTCGGTCAAAAACCGAGATTTTTGCCGATCTTTGTGGGCGTCTTTTTTCTCCGGAACGGCCGCAGCCAGTTCGAGCAGCCGGATAACCCCTTCGGGAAGCCCCTGTCTTACGACCGGTATGGACTTTTGCGCGCAAAGATTCGTGAGCTTTGCCAGGAAAGCCAGAAGGCTGGAGTCCCAGTCGCCCAGCTTGCCGGCGTCAAATAGAATTTGAGCGGGAAGCGGTTCGGTCTGGAGCCCTCTTTCGAATTCATCGGTGGAAGCGAGCCCGCCGGAGATATTCCAGTTGCCGCCAAGACGGATCAAAACCGTATGATCGGCTGCCCGCTCGAAGCTTATATCCATTCTGCCCGTCGTTTTTCCGGCGAGACTAACCGTCTTGAACCCATCGCGACGCCGCCCTGGTAAAAATTGAGGGGAAAAGTCCGCAAAGCGGTTTTTCCTTACTCGAAGGTATAAGGAGCGCAAGGCTCCCGAAAGTGCTTTCAATACCAGGTTGCGGACCTGATGAATCCGATGGGTTGCGCTTTGCTCCCGCCCATCCTACGGCTCACTTGAGCGCAGAAGGTAGTGGCGCCCATCACAGTGACGCATCTCGAACGCAACTGGGTATAAGACGGCTATTTCTATATCCATTCCCTCTTGGACCGCAAGGAAAAAACGGAAAAACCGACCAGTGAATCCAAGGATTGGCGAATGGGTGAATCGGGGAATGGACAATGTGATTGCAGTCGTATCCCGAAGGCCCCCGACGCGGTCAATGCTGTAAACAACAGGGAATTTTAGCCTCCCTTGTTTGTTATGGCAATGAATTAATTGATATTTCTGGATTTTAGCGGCAAAAATAACAGCGTATAACAGGCGCTGATCCGTGCTGTTAAAAGGGATATAACAGCTATATAACAGCGAAATAACAGCAGTACAATAATTGCCGGTGAATCGGTGAATGCATTTTGAGATTCCCGAGTTTCGATCATGAGAGTCTATTCCTTATGACGACAAGATTCTTTGCCTGCGCAGCGATTGTAGCACCGGGGATCGGTGGGGCGCAAAACGGCAACCGGAAACGGCAAATAGGGACGGCAATAGAAGCGGCAATAGAAGCGGCGACAAGAAACGGTCCGCATTCGAGGGGGCACCGATCGGGGGCAGGGAGCTACTATTAACGCCGTTTCACCATTGCAACCGGGAAACGCCGGACCTATTATAAGAAAGTTCGCTCTCTTAACTTATAACCCGTACGGATAACCGAAAGGCAAAGGAGGAGGATAATGGCTGAGCGCCCAAATGGTGTAACCATGCATGGTCAGCCGCTCACACTGATTGGAGATGAGGTCAAGGTAGGAGATAAGGCCCCTGATTTTGCGCTCCTGGATACCGGCCTTTCGCCGGTGAGCTTGTCGGCATACGCCGGAAAGGCAGTCGTAATTGTTTCCGTACCCTCACTGGACACGCCGGTCTGCGACCTGGAGACCCGTAGATTCAACCAGGAAGCCGCTCGTTTGGGCGACCGGGTCGCAGTGGTCGCAGTCAGCATGGATCTGCCTTTTGCTCAAAAGAGGTGGTGCGGCGCTGCGGGAGTTTCCAACGTAACCACACTCTCCGATCATCGGGAGGCGTCCTTTGGCCTGGGGTACGGCTTTTTGATCAAAGAACTCCGGCTGTTGGCACGAGCTGTGATCGTGATCGATCCCGGTGGCGCGATCCGGTACGTCGAACTGGTAAAGGAAATCACAAGCGAGCCCGATTACGAGGCAGCGCTTAAGGCGGTAAACGAGTGCCTGGCCGGGCAGTAGCGGCCCGCGAACCTTAGATGGCAAGGCGGGGGCGGGAACGTAACCCCGCTGCCGCGCCGCAAGCGGGCGGGCGGGCGACTGCCCGCCCGCCTCACAGGGCGGCCCGGGGTCCCCCATTTTCGGCAAAAAACTCGTCTGCGGTTTGCACTCTGGCGCAGAGAACAGTGAGCGCCGCCAGAAAGGCCGCTTTCACCTGGGCGGCGGGCACGGTCACGTCGGCAAAGGAGAGTCCTCTCGTGGCTGTGGCGTCGTGGATGAGCCGGCAGTCAAAGCCGAGGTCCACGGCGGCGCGCGTTGTGGCATCCACACACATGTGGGTCATCATGCCGGCCACCACCAGGCGGGAGACGTCCAGCCGCCGCAGGTGCTCAAGCAGCGGGGTCCCCAGGAAAGAATTGGGAAAGTTCTTGGTGATGACGCACTCCCCGTTTTCGGGCTTAACCAGCGTGTGGATCTCTTGTCCTACAGTGGCCGGAAGGAAGAAGGTCGCTCCAGGACGTACGGATTCGTGGGCGATGTGCACAACGGGAAACTTGTTTCGCCGAAAAAAGTCGAGGAGAGCGGAGGCTTTGAGCGCCGCTTCCAGGGGAGCGAAAAGCTCCATCCTGCCGCCGGGAAAGTAGTCGTTTTGGATGTCTATCGATAAAAGGGCTGTTTCGGTGTTCATAACGCCTCCTCATTGAACGCTTTTGACAAATTCCGTAGAATTTGTGAGCTAAAGAATACTGTAGAGTATCGCTACCACAGTCCTACTCGTAACACCACCGGTTCCCCGGGCTCGTGAACGGCAGGGTGGTTACGGCAGGGGCCAGCGGATAAACTTTGTCGCCGGGATAGAGAACCCAAAGACGGGCGATCTCCAGGTCCTTGACGGCGCTCGCCATGGAAGGGGTGAGGCGAGTGGCGTCGGTGTACTTGATCTCTACACCCCAATTCCTGCCGTGCTCTTGCCAAAAAAGATCCACTTGGGCGCCGCTGTGGGTTGCCCACAAAGCCAATTTTTCGCGGTGTTTGCCGATTGTCCGGGCGGCGCGGCCTCCAGGGCGAACCCCTTCTAGGAGGCGCCCAGCTTGTTGTGAGAGACCAGTTCCCGAAACGACCGGATCTCTTGCAGGGTGTGCAGCAGACCCGAGTCCCGAACGTAGAGCCCGGGGCGTTTCACCAGCCGTTTGCCGATGTTGGCATAACCACGGCTGCAACAGCCGAATCATGAAGGTACTCTCGAGGATGTCCAGATAGCGCCGAACGGTCATGTCCGATACGCCAAAGGCCCAAGCCAGTTCGGAATGGTTGAGAATACTGCCGTGGTAGTGGCAGAGCATAGTCCAGAAACGACTTAAGGTGGCTGCCGGGATGGAGATGCCCAACTGGGGGATGTCGCGTTCGAGAAACGTGGCCACATACTGTTCGCGCCAGAGATAACTCGCTTGCTCGTTTGTTGTGGTATACGCCGGCGACAATCCCCCGCGCAGCCACAAGTCGCGCCAGTGTTCAGCCCTCACATCGCCCGGTCGAAACCCGCCGAGTTCGAAATAGGCCACACGACCGGCCGGCGATTCGGTGGATTGCCGGATCAGCTCGCGCGATGCGCTGCCCAAGATCGGATAACGCTGGTCTTGGCGCGTGTCCACCATGTGGCGCAGGAGCGGGAAGAGTTCCGGTGCTCGCCGAATCTCATCGATTACGATCAGGCCGGAAAGGGGTTCGAGCGCCAACTGAGGTTCGGTCAGCATGGCGGCGTCTCGCGGGTTTTCGAGGTCGAGGAAATGATCGGCCGCAAATTCGCGAGCCAGGGTGGTCTTCCCCGATTGTCGCGGCCAGAGGATGGCCGTAACCGGGAATGCCGCCATGAATTTGGCAAGCGCCGATTTGTCGAACGGTCTATCGATTCTCACGGGGGAAGGATAATCTACCGGCATTGAAAAACCAAGCATTGGCGATGAATTTTCATGGCGCGGCGAACCGGGTAGCTACAGGCAATCCGCTTGTCAACCTCTCCAGAGGTAAGATGTTTACGATTAAAGGGAAATGAAACAATTAACGGCGATAGGAAATTAGTTTGCGCCGATCCGCCCCCCGGGCTTTACCTGGTCTGGCCGGCCGCAGTTTCCCGGACGGGGTAAGGGAGGGGGACGCGTTCAGGCTGTTTCCTGCGCGTTATATCGTTATATCTAGTAATAGAGGCAGAGTTGCTTGCCACTTGACATCTCTTTTGTCAGTAAACCCAATCCTCTCCTCGTGCCTAACCGGCAATCTGTTTAATTGGGCGCGGTAGACCTGCCATTTCGGCATGAACTGGTCCATCAAGATTATGAAGTGTCTGCTGTGAGTGGGCTCCAGCAGGTGGACCATTTCGTATACCAGGATGTATTCGAGGCATTCGAGCGGCTTTTTGGCCAGGTCGGTGTTGAGCCGGATGCTCCTGGCTTCGGGGTTGCAGCTTCCCCATTTCGTCTTCATTTTTTGCACGAAGAACCGTTCTACCTTTACGCGAATGAGCGGTTCCCATGATTCATCCGAAGCGGCGCAGAGATTCTCACCCTTCCGGCAGGCGGGTAGACGCTCAAGTGGATGTTTTTGATGTCCTTTTTCACCACTTCCACAGCGATTTCGCCCAACTCGATCATGGTCGCCATCAGTATTCTTTCTGTTGCTTGATGATAAGAAAGACACGCTCGACCTCCGTGCTGTACGAAAAGACTTGAAATCCCCCCAACCCCCCTTTGAAAAAAAAGGGGGGCGATTGAGCCTAGCCCCCTTCGGCGGCATGGGCATGCCGGCCGGCCACCAGGCGGGAGACGTCCAGCTCTCGCAGGTGCTCAAGGAGAACGGAGGCTTTCGCCGCCGCTTCCAGGGGAGCGAAAAGCTCCATCCTGCGGCCGGGAAAGTATTCGTTTTGGATGTCTATCAATAAAAGGGCTGTTCCGGGAATTCATAACGCATCCAGGTTGGGGAAACCGGCGTACTCTGGTTGCGAACAATACCATAAAGGAGGGGAAAAACCAGTGCGTGGGCGGCAACGGATATTCGGGACAAGGGGGCTTCCGCGCTACATCCCGTCCCTACCCGTTTCTGTGAGATATTCTTTTGTTCCGACTCCTGGCTTCCGACATTTTTGAGGGACTTGAGGCAAACCGTGAAACACAGGTGACGGATGCCGGCAACGATTCGCACACTGCGCCAGGAACGTGAAATCCATGTATGAGCATGGCAATTAGCCGAACATGAACGCCCGGCTCACACAATCTCGATGTCGATGTGTTCGGGAAATTCCGCGAACATCTCGCTTCTTACCAATTCCCCTTGAGGATTGAAAAAACGCATATTGCCATCGTCGTCGCAGAACCAAACTTCTTTGGCGCCTCGCTCAAAATACAAAGGCATTTTGCTTTTCATTGCTTTTTCTCTGTTGGAGGGCGAGATCACTTCGACAACAACTTCGGGAGATTCCCGGTAGGGATCATCATAGTTGTTTCTTTTAAAGAATTCGATGCCTGCCCATGCGACATCGGCAATCTTAATTCCATCGGAAGTTTCGATGTTGCATTCCTCCATCGATTGGCCCCGTTCTCCCTGCCGATAAAACCATTCGTGTATGCGCGCCTGGTATGCACGGTGCTTGTTTTTGGCAGCGACCATCATAATGTAGCCTTCCGCATTCGTCTCTATCTTGAAAGGCAGGTCTTTCAGGCTCGGGTGCTCAACCACTTCACGCCATTCCATCTTATGTCTCCTTTCCGAAAGGCCCGGTGACAAAAACATGGAGGTCCTCGCTGGAGCGCCACGGTCTTCTTTTCCGGAAAAGACTCGATGAGGACGGCCAAGGCGATCCGGGCGGGACCCGATCCGCCGCAGCCCCATGGAAACCCGGTGGAACAGTGATTTAAAACAGGGCGCCCCAAGGGAAAAATCGACCCCGTTTCATCGTGTTACTTTCATGTACACTATATGATCTCTTTCCAGGGTTGACCAGTTTTTTTGCGCCTGCCGGTTTACTCTCCGCCACTCGTGGCCTTGGAGTCCAAGGCCATGTCTGACCCTCACGTACACCGGCGCCTCATGCTCAATATCAAATAGCACAAGCTGCCCCTTCGGTATTCTACACACCGTTTTACGGCGGGTGAAACGTCCCCTCCTTTTGACCTATCTTGAACGCAATCGCAATCGCATCCGCCGCCTAGCTCCCGTTCATATTGCTTAGCGTGTAAGTCAGGCACAGAGGACATTGCCATTTATATTGGCCGAGGTGCTCAGGGCAAAACCAGGAACCACACTTGGAACATTTCTTGACAAGGTAATATTGGGTATCGACTTCTTTCTTGCAAATCGCGCATTTTTCGGTCGCCATCGTCATTCGCCTCTTAGTAGATAGTTGATCAATTTCCTTGCCGAGTTGTCGCCGCAACCCAACTCCATTTCCGGGGATATCGGCTTCACGGCCTCAACCACCGGCTAATGGTGGCTTTGATCCCTTGCATGTTTGAACGGAGTTTACTCCGTGGTGTACGAAAAGACTTGAAATCCCCCCAACCCCCCTTTGAAAAAAAGGGGGGCGATTGAGCCAAGCCCCTTTCGGCGATTGAACCAAGCCCCTTTCTAAATTACTGCTCATGCGCTTAGGGCAAACAATATTTAAGCGCGCCGACGCCCTATAGCACAGTTTGCGAATTTCTCTTACGACACAGTCTCTTTGCTCCACCCATCCTACGGCTCACATCGATCACATTTACGCATCATGATGCGTAAAAACTATATAATATCATTTGTAATATTGTTTTTATGCGTATATTCGATACCCGATTTATCCCCTCTTAAATCCGCCTTGTAGTTCGATGCGGCCATGGATTACAAGTTGGACGATACCGTTAGAGGAAAAAATGTCAAGTTTTCCATAAAACATCTGGATATTCGATATACTGTTTCCTCAAAAAATGATGAAGCCCGGATGTGCCCTCTAAGAGCTGAAGAAGGGGTCCTGAAGCTTTCAATGTCGAAGGCTGGGAACACGGGGTTGTGGGTCGGATGGGCAGGGGGCGTGGA
>JARLHO010000075.1 GCA_031292215.1 Syntrophobacteraceae bacterium
AATTGTCGGCGACCCGACCAAGGTCTACGACGGCGGCCTCGCGGCCTCCCTTGCCGGCAACAACTACTCGATTAGCACCGGAATCGCCGGGCAGGGCTTTACCATCACCCAAGCGGTCGGGAGCTACAACAGCCCCGACGTCTTTTCCGCCAATACCGTGACCGCGAGCCTGGCCGCAAGCGACTTCACAGCCACCGGGGGCGCCTTGGCGAGCGACTACGCGCTGCCGACAAGCGCCGGCGGCGCCGGGACCATTACCCCGAAGAGCCTTACCGCCTCAATTGTCGGCGACCCGACCAAGGTCTACGACGGCGGCCTCACGGCCTCGCTTGCCGGCAACAACTACTCGATTAGCACTGGAATCGCCGGGCAGGGCTTTACCATCACCCAAACGGTCGGAAGCTACAACAGCCCCGACGTCTTTTCCGCCAATACCGTGACCGCGAGCCTCGCCGCAAGCGACTTCACAGCCACCGGGGGCGCCCTGGCGAACGACTACGCGCTGCCGACAAGCGCCGGCGGCGCCGGGACCATTACCCCGGCGACGCTAACGATCACAGCCAACAATGCGGGCAAGACCTTTAATTTGCTGCCGTATTACGGCGGCAACGGGGTCGCCTTCAGCGGCTTTGTGAACAACGAGAACAGTTCGGTTTTGTCCGGCAGCCTCGGCTACGGGGGCGACAGCCAGGGGGCGGTCTACCCCGGCGCCTACACAATCGCGCCCTCGGGACTTACCTCCGAGAACTACGCCATCACCTACGAGGATGGCGCGCTGACGATCTCGCGGCTTTTAGGAACACCTTTTATCCCGACGGCGACCGATATACTTCCCTCGGACGTGACAACCCCGCCCGCTGACGATGTATCGGAAGTATCCGGTGGAATAAACACCCTCCTTCCGGGTGATGTTTTCACCGGCGCGAACGGCGATTAACATTCAGGAACTGCTGCGTCGCTTGAAATTCTACCCGACGAAGGTGATATCCCAACTATACGCATTGGCCAAAAAGCGGATATCACCTTCAAATTTAAGGGGGGGACCCTCCCTGTCATTGGCAAGTCGTTTCGGGAAGCCTGCCCCCCCGGGATGTATCTTGATGCAAACAGTGGAAAGATAGTAGGAAAGGCGAGGAATACCGGTTCGTTTAAATTCACCGTCGAGGCAACGGATGCCTCGGGAGTTTCAGTTACGAAGCAATATACGATAATAGTCGGGCAATCTGAACATGCGGTTAAGGATAGGCCGCTTGAGGCGCTGTCGCAAAAGATGAGTTGAACCTGCCATAGGGGTTCCCGTCCAAAATGTACAGACATGAGAGTGATAAAAACCGGGGGAGCTACGCAGCTTCCTGGAGCCGATCTTGAGACCATCGGGCGGCGGAGGCGGGAAGTTCCCCTGCGCCATGCTCAATCAATATCGAGAGTCGGTTTCTCAAAAACCGTTTCCCGACAGGCTCCCGGGCGCCGAGGCCAATTTCATAATTGTCCATGTATACCGTGTTGTCCCCAACGACCGCCTTCGCCCATTACAGGCGCTTTCTCGCCACTAAGGGGCCATCCGCCCCTGTGCCCCGCATCGGCTACTCAGGCGCTCGCAGTGCCTCTGCTTGAGGCCGCTCCCTTGATATCGAGACGACAGGTTCCCACGTTCCTTGCCAGAGCCTGTGTTACGTTCATGCTGCCTATAGGCCGGATGCCCCGCCCAGCCAGTCCCCCAGACTCCCGCTGGACTCCTCGCGCACCGCTCCTCCGAGGGACCAGCCCTAATCTCTCGCATGGCATGGCAGTCTGTTTTAAGCCACTGGACGCATTCGTGGCACACCTAAGCACAAAACCCAGAGAGATGTTTCACAATGGGCTTAACCTATGGATATCCCTTTATTTCAGCAGTTCTAAAAATTCATCCGCAGTCCCGCCTGAAAGGCAGATGAGCTTACGCAAGGTCCCTTTTGAAAGTTCTTTATGCTGGGGGATAGAGCGATTGACTCGGGTCCCTGCTTTGACCATCAGAAGATGGCTTCAAACTTGGCCGATTTCTTGCCAGCCGGCTTTTCAAAAAGCCTTGGCAGCTTCCTTACCCGAGATATTCCCCAACTTCCCCATGACTTAAACCGCCTCCATAAGCGGTTTTTGCACTTCCTGTTTCGATAAAGCGATGACAGCTTTTTTGAAGTCTATCTTTGCCGATGCCCGTTTCAGCGGCGACGAGAAGTTTTGCCTTGTAGCGGGCTTTGCCAAGTTTTTCTTCCATTCCATGGCGGAGACTGGGGTCGATCTTGCTCTCCGGCTGAAACTGCCACCTCAAAAGATGTGACAAAAGGAACGCCAATCGAGCGATAAGCTCCCTTTTTTCGGATCTGGTAATAGCTTCCAATTCCTCGGCGATGGGCTCACTAACAATCTGTCACTGTTTCCCCTCTTTCATGAGGCGAATATTTTCTTCCGCCCACGCATGGAAATCTTTTTCATAAAGTCCATCGTTCATTTTCGGGCCTTTAGTGAAGCGATTCGCGGGAGAAATCGCTAAGACACCACTAAGGAACACTATATCAGGCGGCAGGGCCCAAACGGAGAAGGGTTTTCAGAAATCCTTAAAGAATCCGGCGCATCCCGGAAGCGAGAAAAGATCTTACAAAATTGCGCAGGCGCTTTCGATGGGTCAGGCTGGGTTTTTCTTGGCAGACGGGCGCGGAGAAAAGAGCGGGGAGGCAGAGCTACAGGGCTTTTCCCCGGCGACATGCGATGGTGCAAAAATGAATCATCGCGTTTTCATATTACAAAAATGAATCGTTTATGAGGCCTTATTACGTCCCACCGGACTAGCTATCAACTATATAATCAACAATAGCGACATGTTAGCATCATTGGCACGCTCCTTGGGAGTCTGCGTCGTCGTGGTCGATCATAGCCCTGATATTTGTAAGAAATCATCGAGAAGTCCGCAATTCAAAAAAAGTTAAGAGGAGAGGGAGCATGGTAAAAATTGAGGCAATCATCAAGCCGCATAAATTGGAAGAGGTTCAAACCGCTTTGGTGGGCATCGGCATCCAGGGGATGACGGTTTTCGAGGTCAAGGGGTTCGGACGACAGAAAGGTCACACCGAGCTGTATCGTGGGGCCGAATACAAGGTGGATTTCATACCCAAGCTGATGCTCACGGTAGCTGTAAAAGACGAGATGAGTGACGAGGTGGTGAAAACGATCCAAAAGACGGCCTCCACTGGAAAGATTGGCGACGGAAAGATCTTTGTGACCCGCATAGAATCGGCCATGCGCATTCGAACGGGAGAAACCGGCCCGGAATCGCTCTAAGAGTGTGGGCAAGCATTTGGGTGGGATATTCAATAGATGTCATTTTGATCAAGGATTTATAATTTTTCGTATTTGAAACATGCCTATTGTTGCAGGGAGGGAAGAACAGAAATGGCTAAAAGAAAAACAGCACTGATACTTCTTACCGTTTCCATGCTCATCACATGGATGCTTATCATTCATCCGGTTTACGCGTCGGAGCCCACGCCCGACCCCGCCGGTATCGCTACCGGCGCCAAGGCCGATGCCGTGGATGCGGGCGGCACACCTTTTGTCGTTTCCGAGCCTACCGACAAGCAAGACCCGGAATATGCGAAAAAGAAACAGGAGTTCACCGACTACGAGGCCCAGGCGAAAAAAGAACCCCTTGCGGTGAAGCTGGCCGACACCGTCGGACACGTCCGCATCGCAACCAACTTCAGTTGGACCCTTCTTACCGGGTACCTGGTGCTCTTCATGCAGGCAGGCTTTGCGCTTCTCACCTGCGGGTTGGTGCGCAAGAAAAACGCCGGTCATCTCATGATGCTTAACTTCGCGGCGTATGTCTTCGCCTTCCTGGCCTACTACGCGGTTGGCTACGCTTTCCAGTTCGGCGCCGTCGCGGTGAATGCGGCGCCAACAAGTCTTGGGGGGATACCGACTCTAAACCACTTCCTCCTGGGAAGCGGCCAGTGGGGCTTTTTGGGCGGCAAAGGCTTTTTCTTGAGCGGCCCGGCCTACGACGCCGGGAGCAATTGTTTCACGCTCTTCGAAGTCGTGTTTATGGAGACAGCCGGGTATATCATAGTAGGCGCCATCTGTGAGCGAATCACGTTCTGGGGCTTCGTGCTGTGCGAACTCTTTATCGGCGCCTTCCTCTACCCCATATTCGGCTGTTGGGTCTGGGGCGGCGGCTGGATGTCTCAGTTGGGCGCAACATTGGGTTGGGGTCACGGATACGTGGATTTTGCGGGCTCAACAGTTGTCCATGCAGTGGGAGGCTTCTGCGCCATGGCGCTCGCTTACATCCTTGGCCCACGCATCGGCAAGTATGGTCCGGACGGCAAACCGCGAGCCTTTCCCGCGCACAACATCGTCTTTGTAGTCACCGGCACTTTTATTCTTCTGTTTGGCTGGATGGGTTTCAACCCGGGCTCAACCCTTGCCGCGACGGACCTGCGCATTGCAGTCGTAGCGATTAACACCAATCTTGCCGCTGTGGCGGGTTCTGCCACGGCCTTGCTCTTCTGGTACTTCAAGTTCGGCAAACCAGACGTCACGATGGCGTGCAACGGCATGCTCGCCGGTCTCGTCGCCATTACCGCCCCTTGTGCGTTTGTCAGCCCGAACTCTGCGGTAATTATAGGCATCCTGGCGGGCATCCTGGTTTGTGTGGGGGTCCTCTTTAATGAGCGGGTGCTCAAGGTCGACGACCCCTGCGGGGCTATCTCCGTGCATGGATACTGCGGCTGGTTGGGGGCCGTCTGTGTCGGAATTTTTGCCGATGGCACCTACGGAGCGGGCTGGAACGGCGTTGGCGCGACCACCTATCTCGGCAAGGCAGGCCAAGGCGTGACGGGTCTACTCCATGGGGACATGTCGCAGTTCCTGACGCAGCTTGGCGGGGCCACACTCTGTGCGCTCTACGCATTCGGCTTGACCTTCGTGGTGTTTAAAATCGTCAATATGATCGTCCCGCTACGCGTATCCAAAGAGGTGGAACTGGAAGGCCTCGATGTTCCGGAGTTCGGCTTGCCTGCCTACCCCGAGGACTCGTTAGCCTGATAGAACGAAGCTCTGTGGCTCGATTTGAAAAACTTTTATCCCAAACTCAGCTCGGAACAGATGGAACACGCAAGCGCAAGCCGGTTTCACCTGTTCCGGGCCCATTTGAGAAGCAGCGGAAATATCCTCGTGTTGTGGTGAAGACTTATCGCCGTGGGAGCAGCCAGTGGCATCCCGGCGCCCTCCATGGGCTAGATCAGGTGGTGGACCATGCAGCAAAGTATCTCCGAGCTTAAGTTGAACATCCTCTCCGGGGTCTATCGGATCATCGGCCGAGCGCTTGACTTGGAGCATGCAATCGACGACATTATCGGGACGCTGACTCAGGCCCTTCCCATATCGTCGGCAGCCGTCATTCTCAGGCACAGGGAACTCGACCGGTTCATTTTCCCGTTCTACAGCGATTCCGACACCGGCCCCAAGGTTGACATGCAGAGGCTCTACAAAACGATAATCACTCTCGTTTTCCGTGTCCCACTGCCCTTTGCCGTTCTCTACGACCAGGCAAAACCGCTATTTTTGGACCGCAAGACCTTTCGTTCGATTAAAAAAGAACAGGTTCGCCTTCTCGGCGCTCCGATAGTGATCGGGGACGTGGTGGCCGGGGCAATTGTTGTGGACCGCCTTTTGGGGGACTTGGCAACACTTGAGGAAGACATCGAGTTCTTGTCGATAGTAGCCAACCTCATAGCTCAGATAGCGTCCCTTGAACGCCATGCGAAAAGGCGCGAAGAGATCCTTTCCAAAGAAAACGTCGCCCTTCGCGCCAGGCTCTCCGACGAACGCATGGGGCCGGCGTGCCTGGGCAAGAGCGATAAAATACAACAACTTGAAAAAACGATCCGGAAATTCGCCCCGGGTGACGCCCCGGTTTTACCGTGCGGCGAACCGGGGACGGGGAAGGCGTTTATCGCCGGTATTATTCATGAGTTGAGCGGAAGAGCCGCGCAGCCCTTTGTCACCGTCCACTGCTCGCTTCCCGAGGACCTTCTGGATGAGGGGTTGTTTGGAAACAGAAACAATTACCAACGCGAAGGAGTGGCCGTCGAACCCACTCTTTGCGACAAGGCAAGGGGGGGGTACCCTGTTTCTAAATGAGGTTGGCGAACTCTCCTTGTCCCTTCAAGCCAGAATGGTCGAGTTCATTGAACGATCCGAACCGGCTGACTTGAGGATATCGAGGACAAAAGTCGCCGATATCCGGCTGATCGCCTCGACGACCGGCGATCTTTCGGAAGGGGTGGCCAGGGGAGCATTTCGAAGAGATCTCCTGGACAAGCTCAATATCTTGCCCATCCAGGTCCCTCCGCTCAGGGAAAGAAAAGAGGATATACCTTTCCTGCTTAAGCGATTTCTCGATGAGGCGTGCGAAGAGCACGGCAGGAAGCTGCGGCCCGGCCCCCAGACACTTAAAAGACTCTCGGAACACGACTGGCCGGGAAATATCGCCGAGATGCGCAAAGCGATAATCCGCCTGGTCATCATGGCAGAGGGAACGGAAATAAAAGCCGACGATACGCCTGCTGTCCTTCAACAATCCTATGGCTGGAAACAGGCGCAGCCCGAAAGCCAGATCAATCTCTCCCGGCTGGACGAAATGGAACTCAAAGAAATCTCGGCCGCCCTTGAGCGCAACATGTGGATTCCGATCTGGGTTTAACCTTTCGCCAGATGAATTACCGCATCAAAAAGTTCGGGCTGGGAAGTATGATTAGAGAAAACCGGCCCAGGTCGCGGAAGGCCGGCTAAAAGCTCTTAACTCAACACGTGTCCGAGCATTGGATTTGCTTTGCAGGTAACCAGCTTTGCACAAAAAGTGCGGCCGACCAACCGAAATAGCCACTCGCCTTCGAGAAAAAGGAGAAGGAAAACGCCGGTCAAGCCCGTCCGACCTTTTTCCGCATGGCCGCAGTAATCGACTGCCGGATCGAAAAATACCCCTTCCAGGGATCATCCTTTAGACCAGCAAGCCTTGCGCGGATATTGCCGATATTGTAGCTATCCGACTTAATTTTCTCGGAGAGCTCTTCCCAGGCAAGAGGCGTCGAAACGGTACAGTCCGCCCCGGCGCGCGTGGAGTAGGGGGCAACGCTTGTGGCGCCGCGCCCGTTCCTTAGATAATCGATAAAGATTTTGCCCTTGCGTTTCGCCTTGGACATCGTCGCTATAAAGTCGCGGGGAGAGTCTTTTACGATGATTTCCGAAACCGCCCGCGAGAACTCTTTTACACCGTCCCAATCGACTTTGGGCTTAAGCGGTACTGCAATGTGCAGTCCTTTTCCACCGGTAGTTTTTACGAAACTTTTTAATCCCAGAGCCAATAATTTGTCTCGCAGGAAAAAGGCGGCGTTTATCATTTTCGCCCACGGCACGTCCTGTGCCGGATCGAGATCGAAAATCATAAGATCCGGCTGCTCCAGCCTATCGTCCCTGCTTCCCCAGGCATGGATTTCCAAAGCGCCCATCTGTACGAGCGCGATAACGCCCTCGATAGTATCCAGGACGCTATAAATCTCCTCCCCGTTTTTCCCGGGTATGGTCACGGGAAAAAGGACCGGCGGGGCCGATTCGTCGAAATGTTTTTGGAAAAAGCATGCATTTCCCAACCCTCCGGGACAGCGCACAAGAGTGAGCGGTCGTCGCCTTAGATGGGGGAGGATCCAGTCGGCTATATCCGTATAGTAGTCGATCAGATCTTTTTTGGTCACTCCGATGTCGGGGAAAAATTCTCTATCGGGATTGGTGACCTTAACGGACCCGTGTTTCTTTACCCCTTCTCTATTTACCGCAGGGTTTGTAGAATTCTCTCTTTTCGGGGACCCAGCCTCTTCCCGCACAACTTCACGAGGTTTTTTGTCTTCACGAAAACCCTTAAACGCTGCCTGGCGCAGCCGGCCGTCCTCCGTCCACGCTCCGAATACGACCTCCGCGGTAAGCTCGGGCCTAATCCAGCGACTCCCCCGGGCCTCATTTCCGGTTGGCGGATTGGCAAACGCGGGCCTGGATATCTCCATGGACTTAAGGCGCCCGGAAAGCGATGCCAGCATTCTGTCGTCAAAGCCCGTTCCCACTTTGCCGCAATAGATGAGATCGCCGCCTGCATCGTAATAGCCAAGCAGCAGCGCGCCAAATCCGGATCGCGACCCGCCGGGTTCCGTAAAACCTCCGATTACAAATTCCTGCCGCTTGCCGCATTTGACCTTTAGCCACCTGCGGGAGCGCTTTTGCTCGTAAGGGCTCGCCTCCTGCTTGGATACGATTCCTTCCAGCCCAAGGCCGCAGGCCTTTTGAAAAACCGTCTCGCCATCCCCTGCGATATGATCGCTTAATCGGATTGTCGAACCGTTTCCGGAACGAAGTATGCAGCCAAGAAGCTCCTTTCGCCGGCTAAGCGGGCTGCGGGTGAGATCAAAGCCTCCGCAAAACACAATGTCGAACACCACATACGAGAGGCTGCCTTTCCCCATACCCTGCATGATGTTTTGAAGGGCCTGAAAATCGGTTCTTCCCTCCCGGTCGAAAACAACCACTTCGCCATCAAAAATTGCGCTTTCCACCGGGAGCTCCGCAGCAGCCCGGGCAATATCCAAAAATCGATCCGTCCACTCCCTGCCGTTGCGCGAGATTAGCCGAACGCGGCCGCCGGACACGATGCACTCCATTCGATACCCGTCATATTTTACTTCGTGTATCCAGTTTTCCCCGCCGGGAGGCCCTTGGGAAAGGGTGGCCAGCTCCGGAGAAATAAACTCCGGTAACTCCGTCCGGCGAGCGCCTTTTATTTTCGAAGGATCGATTGCGCTCTTTACACTCCCGGCCTTTTTTTTTACATTCTTTATAGCCCCGGGATCCTTTTCTGCATCCGGGGGCTGCTCCTCCCCCTGCCGGATTTTTTCGGATTCTATTTTTTCAGATTGTAAAGCTATTTCATCCATTGTTCGAGCGCTTGCCACACTGCTGTCGAATTTTTCGGCAGGTTCCTCCGAATCCTTTCCCAAGCTTTCGCTATCCTTCTTTTTTATGAGCAGCCAGTCTTTGCCCTCTTCGCCGCTTTTCATTCGCACAAGCGCCCATTTGCCCTTTAGTCTTTCGCCGTGCAGCCTGAACTTTAGATCTCCTCGCGCATAGCCCTTTTCGGGATCGCCCTCGGCCTCCCACGTGCCGCGATCCCAGACCATGACCGTCCCGCCCCCGTATTCGCCTTCGGGAATCGTTCCCTCGAAGGCGCCGTATTCGATCGGATGGTCTTCCACATGGACCGCAAGCCGCTTTACCAAGGGTTTGAGGCTCGGCCCCCCGGGAACGGCCCAGCTCTTTAGCACCCCGTTTAGTTCGAGGCGCAGATCGTAATGGAGACGCCTTGCGGCGTGTTTTTGAATTACATACATTGCGCCGCCCGCACCCCCTCCCCGTGGCTCGGGAGTGCGCTCGAAGCGACGTTTTGCCAGGTACTGCTCAAGCCCCATTGCAAACAAGCTCCAGCCAAAGTTTTACGCAGAACCTTCCACCACCGCGCCTTATCTCATCCAGCCCTGTCTCATGCCGCCTTTTCGCGCCGCGAGCCGGCAGTTGGCTTTTTTCGTTTTTTTCGCACCTCTTCGACGCTTTTTTTAAGAAGCTCCATCATATCGATAATTTTTCCGGCCCGCTCGGGCTGCTCCTCGCCACGCCCGACCGGCATGACCCCTCCCGCCTTGGCCTTCTCTTCTATCCAGGACATAAGCGCCTCGCGGTATTCATCCCGATATTTTTGCGGCTCCCATTGCGACGTCATCCCGTCGACCAGCATTCCCGCAATCTGGAGTTCCTTTTCGGTAACCTTGTAGTCCTCGAGGGTTGCGCTCGGAAAGACAAACTCCGACACGTCTCGCAACTCATCGTAATAGCGAAGAAGTGCAAGCATCAGCGCGTTTCCCTCCGGCGCCAGCGCCGCCAGGTACTGCCGGGAGCGGATCACGACCTTCGAGATAGCGACCTTGCCCGAACGTCTCAAAATTTCGCGCAGCAGTACGTACCCCTTCTCGGCCTTTTTGCCGGGAACGACATAGTATGGTTTTTCGAAGTACTTGTATTCGATGGAATCAAGAGGGACAAAATCCGAGATCTCGATGGTGCGGGTCGCTTCGACCGCAGCCTTTTTGAAATCCTCATCGGTCAAAACGACATAGTCCCCGCTGTCGTACTCGTAGCCTTTGACGACCTCTTCCCATGGAATCGGCTCACCTGTCGCCTCGCTTACCCTTTCGTAGCGAATAGCGGATTTGGTACGTTTGTCCAGCAACTTGAAGTGCAGTTCATTTTTTTGTTCCGCCGAATACAGAGCGATCGGAACATTTACGAGTCCAAAGGAAATATTTCCCTTCCAAATGGGCCTGGCCATCTTCATCCGCCTCAGCAGGAAATGTGAACCTAAGCTCTCATTAAGTTATAAATCAGGAAGCAAATTAGCAAGTAATGTAAAAACAATGACTTACTGTATGATTGCTAGGCAGGGCGGTGCGGGTGGCTGTTCCAGGCAGGCAAAAATATTGCAAACTTTTTACGGTAAAACGGAAAACGACCGTCCCCGGTATTCCCCCCGCTCGCTCCGCCTCAAAAGACGGCGAAAGAGGGGGAAATGTTCGGTTGCAATCGCCCGGGGCTAATCGCAGTCGCTGCCTCGGGCCGCCTCTGGTCTTTATGACTGCTTTGTTACATTCCGGTTATCAACAGATGGTATTTATGATCGCAATACCTGAAGCTAAAGACCTTGAGCGACCGCAATGGCGCCACTTCTTTTAACCTTAGGTATGTAATACATGGCAGATCTTCACCAGTACTTGGCAGGCGAAGTATTTTCGCGCCGATTTTTCGCAGCCATTGTGGTACACGTTCAGGTAAAAGGTTTTTAGCACCCCAAAGAGCTTCCCGCGCCGTTTCGCCGGAGGCCCAGCCGCCCCGCGGCACACCACGCGCGGGCGCCTCCCTGGCCGGAAAGCTCTTTTATAATTCAAGTATTTGTGAAAACGACTTGCTATTCCGGATTCAACCTCTATAATGGTAATCGACTGTTTGGGTTCTTACGGCCATCAGCCGGGAATTTTACTATTCCGGAACGCCGTTTAGTTCCATCGATCACTGACCTCCTTGCACCCCGCATATTTATATTGCACCGCATACCGGTTGGCGACGATGTCTTTGTGCCGATCGCACACTTGGGCGCTACCGCTTTAAATACATTATACGCGCCGATAAACGGTCATTGGATCCTTTGAGAAGGTTGCGGCCTAAAAGCACAGCTTCGAGCCGGCCTTCCGACCGGACTCCCATGGTTCGGCTCACAATCACTACTAGTAAGGAATACAAAATCTATGTCATTTGAATCACTGCAGCTTGCGCCGCCCATCCTGAAAGCCTTAATCAAATGCGGCCATGAAACGCCATCTCCCATCCAACGAGAGGCTATTCCCAAAGCACTCTCGGGCAGGGACCTGATTGCATCTGCAAACACCGGCACGGGGAAAACAGCGGCTTTCGTTCTGCCCGCTCTCCAGAAGCTCTTCGACGATCCAGTCAAAAAGGGGCTGCGCATCCTCGTTCTTACGCCCACTCGGGAACTCGCCGATCAAATCGCCAAGGCGACATCCCGGTACGGAAAGTACATGAAGGTCCACAGCGTGGCCATCTATGGCGGCATGCCCTTTGGCGATCAGATAAGAGCGCTGTCCCAGTCGCCGGAAATGATAATCGCAACCCCTGGCAGGCTGATCGACCATATCTGGCGCGGTCGTATCAATTTGTCCAATGTCGAACTGTTTGTCCTCGATGAAGCCGATCGCATGCTGGATATGGGTTTTATAGACGATGTGGAATTTGTATCCGACGCCATGCCCCAGAACTGCCAGACTCTGCTTTTTGCTGCGACGATGAACCCGGAGACGAGCAAGCTCGCGCAAAAGTTCATGAAGGACCCTGACCGTGTGGATTTGGCCAAGGGCGGCAAAATAACCCACGATAAGATCGAGCAGCGTCTCCATATCACCGATAACCTCCAGCACAAGGGAAAGATTCTAAGACACCTGTGCTCGGATAAGGATTTGAGTCGGGCCATAGTGTTTTCCGCTACAAAAAGGGATGCCGATACCCTGGCAAGAGAGCTCAGAAGCGAGGGGTTCGGGGTTGCCGCCCTCCATGGCGACATGACCCAAGTCATTCGCAACCGGACGATGGACAACATGCGGCGGGGCAAGATCAGAATTTTGGTGGCAACCGATGTGGCCGCGCGCGGAATTGACATAACGGGGGTAAGTCACGTTATCAATTTCGACCTGCCCAGATCGGCCGAAGACTACGTTAACCGCATCGGGCGGACCGGGCGCGCTTCGGAATCGGGGATTGCCATCTCGCTTGTCTCCCACGCCGATTTTCCGTACGTGGAGCGGATCGAGCGCTACATTGGGCAAAACTTGACCTTTGATGTTATCCCGGGTCTTGAGCCTTCTCGCGCCCTCACCGGCGCGAAAAAATCCAAACCCTTCCCTCAAAAGGGCGGAAAGCCTCCTTTCCGTGGCCCAAGGCGCCGTCCCGAAGGCCAAAGTTCGGGGAACCGTTCGACCAGATCGAATTTCGGGGCGAATAAATAAGAAATGATTATTGCCGGCTGACCCAGGATGCCGGCAAAACCCCTGACCCGGCGAACGGATCCCGAGCCTTTTCCCATGCTTCGGACCGTTTTCCCTGGTTGGGTGGGCCATGGCGCCCGGCGTATCCCGGGCGCGCCCGGCCCGCACCCGCATCGAGCGGGCGCCGGCGGCCGATCGAGCTCTTCGGTCACGCAGGCGCAGGTTCCCCCGCGCTACCCGATAAACCCCCTATACAAATACCTTGCTGGAGCCATCGGCCAGGGAGTTGGACATACTATAGTATCGTTTTATTACAACCCTCCGCGTTATCATGGGTAGACCTTGTCCCATCCACCATCTTATATCGTCTGGTCTTTATTCAAAATACTTTCGGTTTTACGGGCTTTGGTGATTTAGCAGTTCCCCTTCCTTCCTATCGGATTAATCTTCTATGAAACTCCAGGCGTAGGTTAGGTTGAGTGAAGCGAAACCCAACAAAGTAATCTTATAAAAAACTTCAAGTTTCATTCTCGTTCAAACCGCGTCCCAGGACGTAGCGGCTGGACTTATAAGATGATCGAGTCTTTACGTCCAATCAAGACCGGTTGTTTCAGAAATTAGCCTTGCAAGCTCGCTGGCTTCAGGCATACTGCTTGAAAATGTTATCATTTGGTTGTGCGTATAGATTTTGTATAAGGAAAAATCAGCTGTAAACAAATCGCTTATGGCGCCCCAGCCTCTAAAAGGAATCCAGTCTCGAAGCGCAACTATATCCTCCCAATCGGCATGTCGCATACCAAGATAAGTGAACGCAGCGATCCCCTTGCCTTCGACTCTTATAAACACGTGGCCATAGCGCCAGGTGAGCCAGCAAAGAAATAGCGTACACAAAGCGAATAATCCAGATACAAAAAATAGTGTATCCATCGTTGCTGCGTCTGCTGTGTTTTTATTCAATAGGAGAAAATATAAGGAAGCCATGGCCATCGCAAACATGAAGATGGATAAACAGACCATTACGGCAAGGCGTGCGCCTCTCATTTCGCGATAACGAAACGTTTTTTCTTGAAAAGACACAGCAGGAAAAGCGCTGTCCCGGTTTTTGTCCTTATGGATACGCCGCAATTTTTTTATGTCGCCGTCGTTCCAAAAAAAGATGAGCACCAGCCAGCCGCTTACAAAAAAGAGCAAAAACCCGCAAAGCCCCAAAACGCCCCCACCCTTGTCAAGATCGGTTGTTAAAAAAAATCTCATCGAAATGAGAAGAAAACATAGGCCTGTTAGTCGCGGGTGTGATTTCATCGCTCGGTCTTACGCTCCTTTCCGATATTCGTTATTCCCGGTGGTATCCGACTTCATTGCACCACAAAACGCACTTCTCAGGGCTCTTCACCGGATGATAATTTCTCACCTATTTTGCAGCCGCCGCCAGTATCTTTTCGATTTTCGCGTCAAGATCTCGCGCTACTCCGAGAGCTTCGCTATTCCCATACGGGGCAATATAGGAAGCCATCCTGTCATAGGAGATACGCACGCCGTCCGGACGCTCCTCAATGAGAATGGTTACGGGCGCATACGAACCGGCGTCAGGAACACGCTTCACCATTTCCTTCATAATCAGCGGATTTCCCGCAACAATGCGTAGGATTCTTGGCGTACTGGCCCCGCTCTCAATCCTGAGAACCTCTCCGAGGTCAAAGCGTATAAACTCCATAATGCCGTTCGGTCTGGTCACCGGATCGACAACTTTTTCCATTTCAGTTTCATTTTGCGCCGCTGAAAAATTCTTGCGGAATAGAGCCATATCCGGGTGGCCTATCTGCGCGTCAATGCGGGCGATGACCGCGTCAAAAGGCTCGGTGGAAACCAGGGTGACTCGCTGGACTTGAACTTCTCGAATGCTCATATGCCTTGCTCCTTCTTTTAGCGAACTCCGTCAAGGAACGTATTCATTTGCGAGACAAAAATTCATGATACTGGAAGAGCGACCCGTGACCGGAATCAGGGTAAAGGCTGAGTTGGGCCGCAGGGATGTGCTGGTAGAGGACAATCCCCTCCTTTGTGTGAAACCATACATTTCTAAAGGTATAAGCGGCTGTGAGAAACTGTACGGGCGTAGTTGAGAATTCGTAAAACCATATTCCAAATATTCGCTACTGTATGGATTGGAACCGATACTCGGGCCAAAATGTTGTGGCGGTTTTTGTAGGGTCGGCACTGTGCAACTGCGCCCACTCTACACATTCGCCGCCGCTTTTGAAATTAACCGGACAGTGGCGCCAAATAGTAATTAATGATTCCTTAATGGGGGTTCTACTACCAAGTTGGGTTCATGACTGCTCCGATGGGTTGCTCTTTGCTCCACCCATCCTACGGCTCACCTGATCTGGATGGCTTGTAGCGAGGATGGGTGGAACGTAGCGGAACCCATCGGCATGGTCGCATCGGCCTTAGAACCCCGTGTAATGATCCACCAGGCGTCACGGTGCGCCTCGCGGGCGGGGACGGCGCACCTTGTCGCAGGCGCTCCCGCGACGCAGTCGCCGACAGCCCTCCACGCGAGACATTATCATTTAAGACCTCATTTCGCGGGTCGATAATAATTTCCGGTTTATGTCCTTCTTTCCCTACGCGGCCCGTGCTCCTACCCCTTGATGAACCCGAGCAGATCGTTGTTGATCTGGTCCTTGAGAGTCGTGCACATGCCATGCGGGGCGCCCGGATAGATTTTTAGCGTGGCGTTTTTAACGATCTTGGACGTGAGAAGGGACGACGCGCCGATCGGCACGATCTGATCGTCATCGCCATGAAGGATAAGGGTCGGCACATCGAATTTCTTGAGGTCCTCGGTCTGATCCGTCTCGGAAAACGCCTTGATGCAAAAGTATGAGGCAGGGAAGCCAGCCATCATCCCCTGGCGCCGGAATGACTCGCGCACACCTTCCGAGATCTTCGCGCCAGGCCGATTGTAGCCATAGAACGGCATGCTAAGATCCATCCAGAACTGAGAGCGATCGGCGAGGACGTTCTTCCTAAGGCCGTCGAACACCTCGATTGGCAAGCCGCCGGGATTAGATGCCGTCTTTAGCATCAGCGGCGTAACCGCGCCGATCAGCACAGCTTTGGCCACACGCTTTGTGCCATGGCGGGCAATATAGCGAGCGATTTCGCCACCGCCCGTGGAGTGACCGACATGGATGGCATTCTTGAGATCGAGCTTTTCGACGAGCTCCGCGAGGTCGTCGGCGTAGGTATTCATGTCGTTGCCGGTCCAAGGTTGACCAGAGCGGCCGTGTCCGCGGCGGTCATGGGCGATGCATCGATATCCGGCGGAGGCCAGAAAGAACATCTGGTCTTCAAAGGCATCCGCGTTGAGCGGCCAGCCATGGCTGAAAACAACGGGTTGTCCGCTGCCCCAGTCATTGTAATAGATCTGTGTACCGTCTTGGGTCGTGATCGAGGGCATGGAATATACTCCCTTTGTTTGGTTGGAGGATGTGCAAGCGTTTGTCTGCCTAGCGATTTTCAAAGCATAATCATTTCACTCTCAGCAACAAGTGATACAAGTGATAATTGAAGATATTCAGCTTAAGGCCCTGAACATGCGCGCTCTGTGAAGATCAACCATGGGAAGGATGTGAAGGCGGGAAAACCGCTCGAATTGGAAATGAGAACCCTACGCAATTTCATTTCACCACAAAACTCACTTCAGGGGTCTTAACCGGATTTTTGCAGCCGGCCGGCCAAACCCTGGCAAAAAGAGTGTACCGGCCGCGACGAAGCGACCACAGAAACCGGCGCCGGTTTTTTCCCGTCTCCCCTGCCAGTTGATTGTTTAGCACCCATTGCACTCTTTCCGTCTCCACCCCTTGGGAGATTTTGAAGGTAAACGCTTGAAGAGCCGGAGGGATCCTGGGGTCAAGGGCGATCTGGAGGCCGGAAGAGGGCTCGAGCAACCGGATAACCGGTAAGGCGCCTTGGGCGCCCGACACAGGACGGGGACTGGTCGATTCAGGACCAGCGGTCGAGGCGGCTGCGCCAAGGGGACTATTTTCGCCGGCAAACCTCCCGCAACGTTGGACGCTGGGCCACGTGCGGGCGGGAGCTTCGACGTCGCGAAAGATTTTTGCGGAATGGAGAGTGCATTGCCGAACAGGGGCCGAACCCGGCAGGAATTTTTCCTGGATATGCGGGCAGCCCGGCCCGGCGCGAAGCCCGCTAACCGAACATATGTTTACCGTCTCCAGGCCGGGCCAGGTCGTAAAAGCCCCGGTTTCTCCGTCCCGGTCGAGTTCGGCGAAAATCGCTCGCAAAACAAGCGCCGGCCCGATGGCCCCGCTTATCCCCCGTGTCGGCCGGTCGTCAAGATTTCCCATCCACACGCCCACTGTGTATCTGTCCGAAATACCCACCGTCCAGCAGTCCCGATGGTCCGAGGAAGTCCCGGTCTTTATTCCGGTAAGGGAGGGGAGGCGCAGCAGGTTTCCCTCCCCGAATTCGAGAATCCTCGCCTGCGGGTCGGACAAAATGTCTGCAACAATGGCTGCGGCGCCCGGATCGATCACCTGCCGCGCCTCGCCCGGCGGCAGATAAGAGCCGCACAGTACACGCAGCGGCAGGAAGGCCCCGTGGCGCGCAAGGGCCGAATAGGCCTGCACCAGCTCGAAAAGACTCACTTCTCCGTCCCCCAGGGCAAGGCCGTGACCGTAGAATTCGGCCGGTTTTTTTAACCCCTTTATCCCAAGGGCATGCAGCCTTTCGAGAAACCGCTCCGTTCCCGTAAATCTTATGGTTCTAATCGCAGGCGTGTTCAAGGAATTTCCAAGAGCCACCCGGAGCCGGACCGGACCGTAATAGGTCCGGCTGTAATTGCGAAACAGGTGAAGGCCCGAGTTTACGGGTTCCAAAAGAGGAGAATCCTCTATGAGGGTTGCGGCGGTCCACCCCATTTCGAGGGCCAGCGAGTAGAGAAAGGGCTTCAAAGTCGAACCCGGCTGCCTGCGCACGGTCACCGCATCGACCCACCCTTTCGATTCTTCGGCCGAACTGCTCTCGCTCACCCAGGCGAGCACTTCTCCTGTCCTGTTATCGACGACAAGCGCCGCTCCATCGCCTACACCGCTCGATGCGAGGGCCCGGGTGCGGTTCCAAAGGATTTGGCCGACCTTTTGCTGAAGCCGCCCGTCAAGGCTTGTCCTGATGCTGCCATGGGATCGCAATATGCCGGTTCCAACCGTCCTGAGGACATACTGAACAAATTGGGGCGCCTCGATTATTCTGCTGGAATGAGCCAGTTGAAGCTTTTCCGATAGAACCGCCCGGTAGTCGGCCTCGCTTAGAAAACCCCGAGCGCGCATATGTCCGGCAAGATTCAGGATTCGCTTCTCGGACGAACCAAGCCTCTTTCTTGGGTCAAGACCCGAGGGCGCTCGCACAAGGACCGCCAGCGCCAGACATTCCCTGATGTTTAAAGTCGCGGGATCGCGGTCGAAATAAAAATGGGAGGCCTCGACGACCCCGCGCCGCTGATGGCCGTAAGGAACCTGGTTAAGATAGAATTCCAGGATCTGGTTTTTCGAAAAACGCTTCTCCAAACGGGCCGCTTCGATTCCTTCCAGCCACTTGGACCAAAAGGTTCGGGGCCGGGGGTAAATCATTCGAACGACCTGCTCGGTAATGGTGCTCGATCCCCTCACCAACCTCAAGGCCAGAAGATCTTGAGCCAGGGCATGAGCTCGCGCAAGCCAGTCCACTCCGCCGTGGCTAAAAAACCGCCGGTCCTCCGATTCGATAAAACCGGTTCTAAGATACGGCGGGATTTCATACAAAGGAACGGTCTGAGCGCTCCACCGGTTCTCGTAGCTAACCGAAAGGGTATTAAAACCCGTTCGGTCCAAAAGCTCGGGCTTTCTTACCTGCGAATCGCCAACCGAAAGATCGGCGGGAGTAGGCAAGAGATCCCGGGCCGTTTTCAAGACAAGCAGCAGCGCCAGGGCCCCGATAACAAACAGGCTAAAAAGTGCGATGTTGCGTTTGCGTCTATAGGGCCCGCTTATCATTTCGAAAGGTCCACTTTCAATTTTGCGGGCGCGCTCTTGCCGTAGACCTCGGTCTGATACATCTCTTCGGCATGGGCCGGTGGAGCGCTAAACTCGCCCCCCGCTATCGCCTGGGCGACATAGGAGAGGTAGTAATGGCCGGCGTCGAGCCGCTCCGAATAGAAGCGCACCGCGCTGTGGCGGAGTTCCTTGTGGTAAAAGCTCCAACGGGAATCCCCGAAGTCTCTCCAATCGCTGTAGCGCGCGCGAAGCGAATCGGGGGCAAATTTGGCTCCCGCTTTTTGGGCATCGACTTCCGAGGTCGTCGCAAGCTGCCTGTTTACCGGCTCAAGGCCTCCCGGCACAGGGTCTTCGACCACGACAAAATAGCGTTCGGAGGGAATCGACACAAAAAGATCGACTCTTACGAGATCCCCGGGCTTGACCTCGATGGGATTTGCAGCCAGGACCCATTTTCCGTCTCGCTCCACACTGTATTGCCTGTGAATTTCTATCCCGGCATCGATCGATTTCGGGCTCATTTCGACCGGCTCATAAGAGAGCGCCGTATCGTAGTAAAGCCTGCCCACACCCTCCCGGTGAAAAGTTACAACGGACTTTTTGCCCGGATCCGAATCCTTGGCCCGATAATCGTATGCAACCGGATGATCGGAAAAATTCGTAAAGCTGCCCTGACCAAGAGGCGCCTGGTTAAACAGCACACGGAAGTCGATTTTTGGCTTTTGCGTTTCAAAGGCTTTGCTGAAACGGACCGCAGCCATTGCCGCAAAGACGTTTTCCTGGGTCGAGTCCCAGTGGGTTTTGCCTTTTCTACTCGATGCGATTGTCTCCATCAGCTTTAGAGGGATGTCTCCCAGGTTGTCCGTTTTGTTTTTGGCGCGCTCGGACAAAAAGGCCATAAGAATTGCGCCCTTGTCTCTTGTAGGCGAGGAGAGGATGGAAAAAAGCGCCGAATCGGGCTCTTCGGTGAAGCTGATGGTTCCACTGCCCTGGTCGGAGCGGGCAAGAATGGATTGGACCACTTTCGCCCTCATTTCCTCGGTTCCAGCCACTTTGGTAAGAGCTTCGAGCAACATGGCCCGGCCGAAAAGACTCATCTCTTTTCGGTGCATGTAGCTCCTGTCAAGATCCGCCCGGGTGACCTTGCCGTTATCTGCGAGCGCCGACAAGGCGAGAGCTCTCACATCGGAGACCACACTTCGGGACTCGACGTCACGGGGTTGGTCGCGTTTTAAAAGATCGAAAAGATACTTGTCCAGTCTTTGCTCGACCGGGACGGGTGGAGGATAGCCCGATTCCTTTAGCCAGTTGAAGGCCTTGGCTGTAAAAGCGCTAAGAAAGGGGCTGACGTATTCGTCCCGGGGCTCGTAGAAAGCCATTCCGCCGTTTGGCGCCTGGAACTCGGCGGCGGCGGCCAGTACGCTCTTAGCTTCCGCCGGAGCGTTTTTCCACGAAAAAGAACTGCTAAAATAGGGGGCAAGGCTTGCCGCAGCGCCCGCCATGACCGCCCGGCTGATCTTTTGCTCCCAGCATTCGTAGGGGTAGACCTTCATGAAGTTAATCGGTCCTTCGAGCCCCCCTAAAATCGACGGGGAAAGCGCTGCCGTTAGAACCCCCGAACCCGGCCGCATACCCTTCGGGAATTCGATCGATTGGGAGGCTTCCCCGGACTGGATGGTCCCGTAGGCAGCCGAAACGCTCCGATCGATTAGGGGAAGAACCTTTAGCGTTTGCCTAAGCCCGTCATGGTCCAGACTGTCTCCGGCCTTCGCGGTAAAGATTATCTCCCCCGGCCCGGAGGCTTTTACCGGCAGCCGGACCGTATAGCGTTTATAGGGCTCGGCCGCAATCGTTTGGGTAACCGAGGTCTTTGACTCCCCGGCCGATTCGACCGGGCCTTGGGCGGCGACGCTAACCTCGATATTTCGGGCTTTATCCGTCCGGTTCATAACCGAGAAGCCCGCCTCGAAACTGTCGCCCTCTATTACCTGGTTTGGGAGAACAGGCCGTATCTCCGTCATTTGATTGACTGTAAAGGAGTACTGTCCCAGTCCCATGCGGTCGCCCGGAGATACGGCCATCGCAAGCACCCGCCACCCGGTCAGGTTGTCCGGCGCCTTGAATTCCACGCTCGCCTTCCCCTGGCTATCGACTCGAATCGAGGGGTTCCAGTAGCTTACGAATTTGAACACCGAACGGATTCCCAGGTCGAACCCGGCGGAAGCCGCGGGGGGGCCTCCCTTTTTCTCCAGCTTCTCTCTTCCCACGAGCTGCATCAGCAGGTTGTAGTTCACAAGGTCCAGGTCGTCGAGCTTGTAGAAACCTTCGTAGGGGTCGAACGCCTTGCTTTTCTCGCGCAAAAGATCGAAAACCGACTCGTCGAGCACAGCGACTGCAAGTTCTACGGGCGGTGAGGATTGCCCCGGCGAAACGTTTGGAACGCGGGTCTCAAACTGAAGTTTCACCGTATCCCGCGGTTTATAGACCGGCTTGTCGCTTATACATTTTACCGCGATCTCCTTATACCGGTCCTTTACCTTGAGCCTCGCATATCCTATTCGAAAGGCGGGCTTTCCGAGATCTTCTCCCGATGGCCCGGGCGGCTTTTCCACCCGTGGGGACATGACAACGACCGAAACGTAAAATCCCGGCAGATAATCGGGTAAAACGGGAATCTCGATCACCTCGGCGCTACGTTTGAGAGTCTTTACCCAATGGTCCAGCACGCCGTAGCGCTCAATGGTAACGAGCGCCTTGGCCCCGGGAAAGGGGTTTTGGACCAGTATCCGCGCCGTATCGCCCACGTGGTAAATTTGTTTGTCCGGATAAATATTTAGCAGGTTTCCCTCTTCGCTCTTCCACAGCACGTAGCTTTGGCCCGAGACCCAACTGCTCACCGCGCTTTTTTGGATACGGCCCTTGGAATCGGTTACGGTCGCCGTAACTCTTACCGTCCCGGATGTTTTCGGGGTAAATTCGAAGTCCTGCGGAGCGGCTGCCGATGTCAGGTCCCGAGTCTCTACCGGGAGCCACTCTTCGACGTAGCGGGTCGGGTAGGTCGCGCCCGCGTCTTTTACGCGAGCGGCCTTTATCTCGAGTCTTTCGATATCGATATGGACCGACTGGTCCGGGACCGTTTTCCCCGTCTGATCGGCCACGAGGAAAAAGACCTTGGCGGGTTTTCCTTCCTCGAGCACCCAGGAGGCAAGATGGAGTCCCACGAAACGGTCGCGTCCAAAGTAGGCCGCCGTCGCGCGGCTTGCCACCGATTTTCCCCGTTCGTCTTTTACCGAACTCTCGACGGCGAGCCTTCCGCAATAGACCGGCAATTGGGGGAGAGTAAAGCTCGTGTCGGATACCCCGTTATTATCCAGTTTTCCCTTGGTCTTAAAAACCGTCTGGGCCTCCGGCAGGCTCTCCTGGCTTCCCCCCTTATCGTTTTTTTCGACCACATCGAACTCGAAACCGCGAGCAAGCGGGTCTTGGGGCTCAAAGGGGTGGGCCACAACGGATGCCGTAACGCTAAGAGGTGCTCCGCCGTAAGGCCCCCCGGCATGGAGTTTTGCCTGAGTCGATACGGTAACCGAATCGCCCGCAAGGAAACTCTTTCCGTTAAGATCGGTTGAGACGTGAAACGGGGAAGGGGTAAAATCGCTTACAAGAAACAGGAGCGGTTGAAGGTCGAGATCGGCAAAATCGGGTTTTAATTGAAAACTGTAGTATCCGACCGCGCCGTTTTTGGGGACAAGAAACTCGCCGTCGAGGGCGCCGAAATCGGAGAGCTTTATCTTGTCGCGCTGAAAAACGACCCGGGAGCCCGGGTCGACCACTTTGAGGCTGTAGGTCCCCTCGGGGGGCAAGATAAATTTTCTTGTCTTCTCATCTCGCACATAGATTTTGTACTGAACGGTATCCCCCAGTTTATAGACCCCCTGGGCCGTGGCCCCCCAGGCGCGCACATGGCCATGCCGGGAACGCATCGTCGAGGGGATGTACTCGTAGTTGGCGCCTTCCGAGTCCACCCGGAAATGATACAGGAGAGGAAGAAGGGCCATGTCCTTATCTTTTTGACACAACACGAACAACCGCTCATCGCCTTTTTGATTATAGCCCTCGGCAAGTTTTAGCTTAGGGTCTATCGCCGAAGTCCCGGGAAGCTCGGCAAGGCCGTTTGCATCGGTCACCGCCTTGCCCAAGGATTGGGGCCTGGTCCCCGGGGCCTTGTAGAAGTCCTTGCGGATCTCGACACTTACTCCCGGAACCGGCAGGCCGGTTTTCATGTCGGTTACCCATGCCAAGGAGTTCGAATGTCCCATCTTGAGATGAACATGAAACGGGGTGACCTCGGCAAAGAGAAAATCGGGGGGCTGCTTTTCTCCATTCAGAAAAATTGGCGGACGCGCCGAAACCGTTCCGGTCAACACTCCGGACTGCTCCGGAATAAACTTTCGGATTCGAAGCGGTATGGCGGACATGACATCTTTTGCCTTTGGTCCGGCGATTACCGTTGATTCAACCGGGGTCAGCCCGGCCGTCGTAAACGCCTGGTGGCTGAAATCGACCCCTTCGATATTTGTGGCAAAAACGGGTAAATCGGTATCCAGACCCTTTTCGAGAACCGACATATCCTTGTAGAGGCTTAATTCGGACGGCCAATGGTCGGTGGCAAAACTCATGTCGGTCGCTCTTGCGATCGCTCTTCCGAAAGCATCCTTTAGTCTTTTTGCCTCGGCGTGCAGGTGGTAGACGCGAAACGGTTTAAGCGCTTGCAGATCGAAGGTATAGTAGCCGTCTTTTTCCGGTTGCGCCTGGAGCGGCGAGCCCCCCGAATCTTGCGGCAATACGTTTGCTGTTTCGTTTTTTGCGCCGCCACCGGTTTTTTTCGCCCGAAGGGTGATCGAAAAATTCTTCTTAAGCTCGGAGGTGTCTACCGGAGAAGTAAAAAGAAGCGAGACGTTTCCCGCCGGATTACACCTCACGTGGGGCAAACGGCTTTGGGGGGCGAGGATAAAGGTAGCGCCTCTTTTGTTCGAACAGCGAAGGCCTGCGAACCGGAACTGCCCGAGGGTGCGAAGAGTAAGTATCGACCGGTTTTCGACACCGGGTTCGGCGCCGGTTACGGCCAGGATGCCCGGCTCTATTACGAGGCTTGCCTCTTTTCCCCGTGGAAGGTCTGCGGCAGGAGTTAGCAGCCACTTGAGTCCTGGTTTTTCCTGCGATCCGGCCTGGCTGCCCTCCCGGGCCTTGACCCCGATGCGGGCCCCGGCCCCAGTCTTAAAAAATGCGTGGGCTTCGAGAGAATCCTGCCGCACGGGCTGATCGAACCCTACCCTGACTACGGGCCTTACCGGCGAGAGCCAACTTTCGAACCACGCATAGGTGGTTTCCGGCCTTTTCGTTATAAAGGTGTGAACGAGGGGGGCGGCCAGCACGCCGCCATCTTCGGCCTTTATGCCGGGGGCGACCGTTATCGTGTAGCGTGTCGCAGCCGCGAGCATATGCCTTTCGTCCAACTGGCACGCAAGGCTCGAAGGATTTAGCCACCGCCACTGACAGGCAAGCGAAGGCGTAATGGAAATCGGAATTTCTGAGGATTTCCGCTCCATTGCCCCAAGAGGCACGACCGGGCGGTCGAATTCGAATACGATCTGTCTTCCCGGCGCGACATCGTTACCCGAAGGGGTGATGCGAATAATTTTAAGGGGTTTGGGCGCGGCCGCCTCAACGGCCGAAAACGAACCGGCGATACAAAGACCAAGGACAGTGAAAAAGCCGATCAGCAACGCGCAAACCGACGTTACCCAGCCGCTGCTACTCCTTTTTCCACTGGATTTTCGCACATCCATTGCCCGCTCTCCTTCATTGCTGCAGGTTCGCTTCCCAACAGCTCGTCACGGCCCTCAAGGGGCGCCTTGAAAACATCAAAAGCTCGACTGCAATCTGAAAAAAGCTGCGGTTATACCAGATTAATTACTTAACCAGGAACGCAGCTCTTGCCGCATCATTTCAGGTGCGCCCCGCCATCTGCCTGAAAAATCGCCCACCCTCTTTTTCAGAAAGCGAACGCCATGTCCCGGTTTCAACGATCCGCCCCTTATCGACCACTACGATGGTATCCGCCTTTTGAATCGTTGAGGGCCGGTGGGCAATTACAACCATCGTCAGCTCTCCGTGGAGTTTTTCAATAGCGCAAAGGACTTGTCTTTCATTTTCCCGGTCAAGGGAACTGGTCGCCTCATCGAGGATCAACACCGTCGGCTTGCGCAGCAATGCCCTCGCAAGAGCGATACGCTGTTTTTCCCCACCTGAGAGCCGCACGCCCCTGTCTCCAACCAAAGTGTCCAGACCCTCGGGACACGCCCTGACAAAACCATCGGCCGCTGCGTTTTCAAGCGCTTCCCAAAGCTCCCCTTCGCAAGCCCCGGGGCGGACCAGCAAGAGATTGCGACGGATGGTGTCGTTAAAAAGAAATGTCTCCTGGGGCACATACCCGATCGCACATCTCCAGTTATACACCAGCTCCCCCGTTAGCGCCCTATCGTCAATAAAGATCGCACCCTCGGTGGGCGAAAGCAGTCCCATGATGAGGTCGGCAAGGGTAGTCTTTCCGCTTCCGGAGGGGCCGACCACAGCAAGGGTTCCCCGCGCAGGGATGACCAGGTCGATATCGCTAAGGATTTTAAGACCCTCACAGCCGTTGTAGGAAAACGACACCCGGTTAAAGCGGATGGACTTTTCCAGTCGAAGAGGTGTAACGGCGTAAGGGGGCGGGGATTGGCCCGAGTCCTCGAAACGATGAAGCATGAGGGTGGCGGCCCGGTAGACCGGAAGGCAGTTGCCAACGAACTGGGTGTGGTGCTGGATCATGGACACCTTCGGTGAAAAGCGCGCAAAAACCAGCACCAGCAAGATGAGGTAAGAGGGAGAAATGGCGAGAAGTCCCGCCCCGATGTAGAAAAAACCGCTCAAGGCAACCGTTGCGCCGATCCGATGGTACATTTGCGTGGTCGAGTCCACCTCGAGAAATTGCACGCCTTTTTCAGCGATCTGCTTTGTTATAGCGGAAAACCTCGCGATATGCTCGGATTCCAGCCCGTAGCTCTTGGCGACCTTCATGCCGCTTACGTGTTCGTTCGCCGCGAAGTACAAATTGCTGGTCGCTTTATGGAACACTTCCCCCAGGCTGTGCGCAAGCCTGTTGTAAGGCTGCAAAATAAACAGGATCAAAGCGGTGGTCGCCAGAATGAAAAGCGCCATGACCGGCGATATCCACACGACGACCCCCAGATATATGAGGGTGAGGGCGACCACGGAAATACCGTCCAGCAAGTGCCTTGCGGCGGTCCCCAGCCGAATCAGATCGTTGGTTAAAACGCGGATTATGTCCGCGCCGCCGGTCCTTATCGAACACAACCATTCGACTCCCGCAAAGGCGGCGTATATCCGGTCCTGCATAAACTCTATGTATCCCAAGCTAAGCCTTGCGATCAGCACTTCCAGCCGCCGGTTTACCAGGGCAAACGTCGCAACAATAGCCATGTAGGCGATCAGGATGGTCGCAAGGGTGATCGGGATGCCGGTCTTAAGGAAAAACCCTCTGACAAATAAAGACGTGGTGTCGGAAGGCGCCCCCCCGCCAAAACCTATTAATTGGAGGAGAGGAATCAACATAAGAAGGCCTGCTCCCTCGGCAAGCCCCACCAGGATCATGAGCAGGAAGTAGACCCAGGCCCATTTTCCGGCATATTTTAGAACCGATGACAAAAAAGATTTTGCCAGGAGAAAACCTGAGTCCTCGGCGCTGGTTTCCGCGAAACCACAGCCGGTGGAAATAGCCTTTTTCCCCCTGGAGGAAATCCCGGCGTTACCTTCAAATGGCCTCATTGCGCCCCCCTGATAGTAACGGCAATGCGGAGCAACCAGACACTTAGAGGAAAACAGGCGATCCACGCCCGCCCCAGAAGATGCCACAATCCTGAGTCAAACCTACGAATGCGCCCGTTTAAACGATACATGACAACCCGGCCCAGAACCTCCGGCCGCGCAAATGGCCCTTCACAGCGTTCCTGCGCGTCTCCGCGAATAAAAAGGTTTTCTCCTTCCACCCGAACGAGTCGATGCAGCACATACCGATCGCGCCCCGATCCTGTCCGGACCAAAAGGACATCTCCCACCAGGGGCTTGGAACCGATCGGCTCGAGCTCGACTATGCCTCCCCCCTGCATGAAAGGACGCATACTCCCACCGGTTACCGTCATCCGCACACACTGACCTCTTTTGAGGGCCGAGCAGATGATGGGCATAAGGTCCAGGGCGCAAACCTTCATCATAAACTCACTCCGCCGTGGAGTGGGGTGCGGGGTCCAAAGGCCCACCGTAGCGTTCTTTTCGCGCACGAGCGATTTCACACCAATAGGGGACCGGCGCCGTTAGCGTCCCGTTTTCCATAAGCGACCACGCGGGGCAGCGTCCGCAAAAAACCCGCTCGCCGCAACCACTGCACTCCGCAGAGAGCGCGGGCGCAGAATCGACGTATTTTACCACCTCCATCCACGCGTTCCGAAAACCGGTCTCCAAAGGCCTGGCGGCCGGCTCGGGCAGAAGCGAACAAACATTTAACTCCCCGTACGGATTAACGATAAATGCCGCCCTGCCCGCCTTGCAGTAAAAATTGGAGTCGCTATCCGATGCTTTCGCGCTCAGCGCGGCCTCACGCAACTCGCTAGCTGAGGCGCGATCGCGTGCCTCAAGCTCCACACACTCCCTGGCCGACAAGCGATAGTCTTCCACCTGAGACCTCTCCTTGTCGGGCCTGCGGGAAAGAAGCCAGGACGCATAGAACTGAACGCCCCAATCATGGGCCATTTGCCTCATGTCCTCTAGTTCGGAAACGTTAAACCGGCTAAGCGTGCTCTTTAGAACCAGCGGAACACGATTGGCGATAAGGTTCTCTATTCCGGCGCAGCAGGCGGCAAAACTTCCGACCACACCGGTCACCTTTTCGTAGGAAGCCGCCGTTGCGCCGTAGAGGCTTATCTCGATGCGGCTGGGAGGGGACCGGGAAAGCCGCCGGGCAATCGCAGCCGTTATCAGGGCGCCGTTGGTAAATACCGTCAGCATAAATCCCATGCGTGTCAGGGGTTCGTATATCTCAAAATAATCCTTACGCAAAAAGACCTCTCCCCCGGTAAGGAGCAAGAAGAGAAGGCCGCTTTCCTTGGCCTGCCGGGCAAGATCGAGCCACTCACTCGCGGACAACTCTTTTTTTCCGACCGGGCCATTGCCGCCCCCCGACTGCCGAACGTAGCACATGCCGCATCGGAGGTTGCAAAAGGCTGTCAGCTCGAAAGCGCCGTTAATGGGCGCCCTAAGCTTTGCCGCTCGTTCGTGCAACTCCCTAACGAGTGGCACGTATTCGACAATATCTGTCATCTATCTATCCATCCATCCCTGCCTGCATAAATCGTCTACAAATGTTCGAACATCTCCTGCGGCGCGATCGCGTTCCACAGAAAACCGCTCCACTACGGCCTCCACCAGTTCCCCGAAGGAACGCTCCCTAGCCAAGAGCTCCCAGATAAAGCTCCCCGTGGTGTTTAGCACCACCATTCCGTTCATGTCCAAAACCTTCGCGCCAAGGGGGATCAAAAGGGCTTGGTCGCCAACTTTTTGCAACATCAGCTCATCTTTTCGCTTCATGCCAACACCGGATACCTCTTGCGTAAAGACTTATCGAGCGGCGGACCTTCCGGCCTGCAGTAAGGCTTGCGCCTCACGCAGTCCGAAAGCCCAGCCGCTTAAAAATCAGCTAAAACTAAGAGTCAATAAGTGAAAAATGGCGGCTCTACTGATAAGCCGCATTTTCACCGCAAACATAAGTAGAAGTCTGACCACAATTCATCAACCGCTCCAGAAGGCTTACAGGTGCAAATTCGGCCTTGGGCGGCTCGTAGGGTTCCCTCTCGGTTACTGCTTTTTTCAGTTTCATTTTTTCTGCTCCCTTCGCATCGAAAACGAACGTTAAAAATCAAAAAAGACTGGAGTACAGGATATTTCAACCACGATCTAGAACCGCCGGCCTCACCTCCTTTCCCAAATGAGACAAATCTTTTGGATAGGACAAACCACTCTCCTCTCCTGGTTGAGGCTTTGTACCGCAGCCATCAAAGAGCAGGCAAAAAGCGGAGCCCCGCAGGCGTTGCCCGCCGATATGGCAGGCTCCTGCCGGCAACTTCTATAAAACATCCATGGTTTTAACGGGAATGTAAGCGGAATCATCGGGGGGGCGAAAATACACAGGCCATGCAGTAAAACGCCATCGGGTGCGTCCCCCGGGGAAAGCGGGCAGGCTGGAGGCACTATCGCGATATGGTCCCATTTGCGATAAGGAAACACACCGCTGCGGGGATGGCAACGTTGGACCACCATTGACGGCGGAGCGCGGGCGCCAAGGATTTCCAGCTCCCCGGGAACCAAACCGGATCGTCGCAAGGAAACGACTTTCCCGGTTGCAGGGTAAATCCAGACGACGTCGGGGGATCGATCGCAATCGCAATCATTTGCATCCAAAATATTCCAGACAGCAGGAATATTTGGGATTAAAGCTCTCTTGGCGTGAAGCGGGCAGTTCAGATGGCAGACGATTGCCCGGCCGTTGATAGAATTTGTCCACAGGATGTCCGGGTTGCCGCCCGTCCCGTTAAGATACGCGCTTTCCGCCCTGGAACGGGCGGTAGCGCCCGCAGGACATGCCGCAGTAAAAGAAGCAAAGACCAGGGTCGCGGTGAAAATGACCCCAAATGAGATGAAACAGCACCTTTTCATGGCTCTGAATTCTTTCTCACTCAGGCAAAGTCACGACTGGGGCAACCAGTCTGAAGCCCTTTAGACATTTCGATCACAAAGGCCCCGGTATAAACCACCGGATCAATATGTGTTGAGAGCGCTTTATTTAGTGGACTTAGCTTAACATAAACTACCCAGACTATCAACTCGCGTGCAGGTCTTGGGTCTTAATAACTGTAAATGCGCCAAACTGTCGGACCGGATTTGCGCTTAGATTGAAAAATTGCTTGCAACTCTAGACCCGGCCGGCCCGACCATGGCGCATGGAGATAGTTCGCAGGCAGACGCCGCCGTAATGGCCTCAGCCCAGCGCCTTAGCGTAACCACGACAGGAGAGTACGGGCCAGCCGCAATTAGACACAACCTGAAAATTATTGTGGTTTAAAATAACTTTCAAATGATAAAAAGGCCGAAGGAAGCCAGCAATTCCCGGTATCGAATGAAAAAATAGCTCACGCACTGTCAAAAGCGGTATTTGCCGGTGTCGGGTTCCCGGGATCAGGCACGTCACAAAAGTTCGATGCGCTCAGGTCCCCAATTCATCGAGAAAAGCTCGCAAAT
>JARLHO010000076.1 GCA_031292215.1 Syntrophobacteraceae bacterium
ATCAAATCCAAGGGGGTACCCAACGTTGCACAAAAAATGCGCCAACTAACACGCAGTGTCCGCCTGGTTTTCGACTACTTGCGGATGACGAAAAACTCCTGTGTCGCTCTCAGTCCTTGAAGGAGAACAAATCAACCGTGCGAATTCCATTGACAATGTTGTCCCACTTTGATTTAAGTGAGCAAATGGGCGTGCTTGCGCGATCTTTCTCAAGCCGGTGCCCGTGTGAACGAGATAGGGAGGAATCGGCTGTTTCCCATCGCTTTTGCCGGCTCGTCCCCTTTTGCCCGGTAAGTCTGCGGGTAAGGCGCCGGGGATTCCGTTCATTCCCCGTTTTCGGTATCATTTTATAATGAAATAAATTCTTTTCAATTCGAAGTACTTTCGAAAACCGGCTGTTTGGGGAGGCCTTTTCGAAAGCGGTTCGGGTTGAAGGGTTTCAGCCTTAGGGCCGCCTTTTAGGAGGTATCGCAATGGGAAAAGAAGTTCTTTCCGAATCGGCGCTCGATCGTGTTGAGAAGGAACACGCCGAGTGGCTCGAGGAATACCGCAAGGCCATCAAGAAAGTCCCTGAAAGGCTCGAGCGGTTTTCCACCGTCTCCGACCTGGAAGTAAAGCCGCTCTATACGCCCCTTGATAACCAAGGCAAGGATTTTTTTGAAGAAATAGGTTTTCCAGGGAATTATCCCTACACCAGGGGCGTCCAGAGCACGATGTACCGGGCCCGCCACTGGACCATGCGGATGTTTGCCGGACTTGGCAACGCCGACGACACGAACCAGCGTTTCCACTATCTGATCAACCACGGTGAAACGGGTCTTAGCACCGCGTTCGATTTTCCGACTCTTATGGGCTACGATACGGCCTCGCCCCTTGCACGCGGCGAGTGCGGCAAATGCGGGGTCGCAATCGACACCGTCGAAGACATGGGCCGGCTTTTTGCCAACATCGACCTGGAAAAAGTCACGACATCGATGACGATCAACCCGCCCGCATCCGTCATGTGGGCGATGTATATCGCCAATGCCGAAAAGCAGGGCTATTCGCGCAAAAACCTTGGCGGCACGATTCAAAACGACTGCTTAAAGGAGTTCATTGCTCAGAAGACCCTCATGCTTCCCCCCGAGCCCAGTCTGAGGCTTGTGACCGATACCGTGGAGTTCGGAACAAGAGAGGTCCCCCGGTGGAACACCATCAGCATAAGCGGCTACCACATAAGGGAGGCGGGTTCGACCGCAGTCCAGGAACTTGCCTTCACCATCTATGACGGAATCACCTACGTAGAGGAAGCGATCAAAAGGGGGCTAAAGGTCGACGACTTCGCCGGGAGGCTTTCCTTTTTCTGGAACTCCCACATAGATTTTTTCGAAGAAATAGCCAAGATGCGCGCCAGCAGGCGTCTGTGGGCAAGGATCATGAAAGAGCGGTTCAAGGCCAAAGACCCCCGGTCGATGCTCATGCGGTTCCACACGCAGACTGCGGGCTGTTCGCTAACCGCCCAGGAACCTTACAACAACGTGGTCCGAACGACGATGGAAGGCCTTGCCGCGGTCCTTGGCGGCACGCAGTCGCTGCATACCAATTCGCTCGATGAGGTCTACATGATTCCAAGCGAGCAGGCGGCGCTGATCGCTTTGCGGACCCAGCAGATAATCGGCGAGGAAACCGGGGTCACAAACGTGATCGACCCTCTCGGAGGCTCCTATTTTGTCGAGGCTCTAACCGATAAGATGGAAGAGGAAGCCGGCGCCTATATCCGCAAGCTCGATGAGCTCGGCGGGATGGTTGCCGCCATCGAGCGCGACTATCCTCAGATGGAGATTGCCGACGCGGCTTTTCATTTCCAGCGCCAGATCGAGACCGGTGAAAAAACCGTAATTGGCGTTAATAAGTATGCGTCCGATCGTCCCGACCTGGAATTCATCCTAAAGATTGATGACGAGATCGAGCGCAATCAGATCGAGCGTACCGAGCGCTTCAGGCAAAATCGCGACAAGGCCGCATTCCAAAAGGCGATGGATGAGCTGAGGCGACGATGCGAAGGGGCTCCGGGCTGGGAGAACAACGTCATGCCGGCCCTCATCGATGCGGTGCGCGCGGGCGCGACCGAACAGGAATGTTGCGATCTCTACAGGGACGTCTTCGGAACCTACACCGACCCGGGGACATTTTAAAAGGGCGGGAGCGGGGAGCAAGAAGCGGGAAGCAAAAAGCAAAAAGAAGGTTTTTTGCCGCTTCTTGTTTCTTCCTTCTAAAGCGCGGACGTAAGAAGCGCGAGGCAAAAAAAGGCTTTCCCTGCTTCTTTATTCCTGCTCCCCGCTTCCCGCTTCATCTTTATAAAGGAGTGTTTCCATGGCACATGCGAGGAAGCTTCGTATATTGGTTGCCAAACCGGGGCTGGACGGCCATGACCGGGGCGCAAGGATAGTGGCCCGCGCTTTTCGAGACGCGGGCTTTGAGGTCATCTACACGGGATGTCATCAAACGCCCGAGCAGATCGCAAGCACGGCCATCCAGGAAGACGTGGATCTCATAGGGCTAAGCATACTCTCGGGGGCGCACAGATACTCATTTCCCCGCGTCCTCGAGCTTTTGAAGGAAAATAACGCGCAGGATATAGCGGTGATCGGGGGGGGCATATTTCCCCTCGAAGATATCCCGATGCTAAAGGAGTGCGGCATAAGGGAGCTGTTCGAACCGGGAGCAAGGCTTAGCGACATTATCGATTGGGTGCGCGAAAATATCACCCCGCGAAAAGGGGCCGAAGAAAGCGGTGCTTCACGGCTTTAAAGCCTTCCCCGGGTTTTTTTAGGAGCGGCGGAGACTTATTTTTCGCCTTGCCCCAAGGAACTGATACATGGATATCATCGAACAGATAGTTTCAGGCGATGTGCGGACCATTGCTCGTATTCTGCGGGATATAGACGATGAGCTTCCCTCCTCCAGGAGTATCCTGCAAAGGCTCTATCCGCACACGGGTAAAGCCCATGTCGTGGGTTTTACGGGGTCTCCGGGGGTCGGCAAGAGTTCGCTTGTAGACCAAATCGCGGGCTTCTACCGCAAGGAGTCCAGGACCGTCGGGATCCTGGCAGTCGATCCGACAAGCCCCTTTACCGGAGGCGCCATACTGGGCGACCGTATTCGCATGCAGCGCCATTTTCTAGACCCCGGGGTGTTTATTCGAAGCCTTGCCACCCGGGGCCAATTCGGCGGTCTGTCCAAATCCACCAACGACATGGTAAATGTTTTGGATGCCGCGGGCAAGGACGTGGTCCTGGTCGAAACGGTGGGGGTGGGCCAAGATGAGGTCGAAATCGCAAACAGCGCGCACACAACCGTCCTGGTGACAGTTCCCGGAATGGGCGACGACATTCAGGCCATCAAGGCGGGCATCATGGAAATCGGCGACATTTTCGTGGTGAACAAAGCCGACCGGGAAGGTTCCCGAAAGACCGTTCGCGAACTGATGAACCTGATCGAAATCGGCCTGCGAAGGCGCGAGGGGCTCGACTGGGAACCCCAGATCGTGGAAACCGAAGCCGTAAAGGGCAAGGGGGTCGACAAGCTCTATGAAACGATTGAAAAACACAAGGCGCACCTCCAGGCCACCGGGTCCGAAAGATGGCGCGAGGTTGTGGAGAAGCGCACTCGCATACAGCTCATGAGCGCTCTGCGGGACCAGGCTTTAAAAGTTGTGTTGCAAAGACTCGATGAGCAGGGAACTTCGGTCGATGAGCTGGTAAGAAGGATCGTCGACAGGGAATCGGACCCCTACACGATCGTCGAGCAAATACTGGATAAAGGTTTACAATAATCTTTCCGCTTTCCCGCCCAAGGCTCACATAAACCGGCGACCCTTCGGGGCCGCCGGTTTCGTTTCGGTGATAGGCAGGGCGACAGGGAGCGGCTCGAAATGTAACGGTGCGCCACGGCTGCACTCAGCCCGAGCGCCGGCAGGAGCGGGCGCTCAAAGGCAGCGTCTACAGCGGGCCATAAACGAGTCCTTCGTGTCGAGTTTTCGCACAATAACCTTGACGGCAGTGAGCCTGGCGCTCTTGAGCGCCCTGTGCGCATGGCTGACAATCCCCCCCTCCGACAACTGACATTTACCCACACATGCCGCCGTGCCTATGGGGCGTGTGTGAGTGAGGGCCGGTCCATGGGGGGGCGTTGCCGGCGGTGGCGGCAGAGCAAATCCCCCCGACCCCCCTTTGAAAAAAAAGGGGGCGATTGAGCTTCGCCGGTCCGTGGGGGCATTGCTAGGGGCGGTGGCTGCAGAGCAAATCCCCTTGGACCCACAGTCCGTCTACGCCTGACGATGTCCCCGAAAACGGCTCGAAAATCGGGGCTCAATGGTTGCCGGCTTGATTACTTTCCACAAAGAATCGACAAAATAGCGGCGTTTGTCGAAAAAGTCCTTTCGAACCTCGAACCCGGTCTCCTCGGCCAGGCAAGAGATCTCTTTTTCCAGGTATTTATACGAACTTTCGGTGTGGATGGGTTCCCATGCCTCAAAGGAGAATACGGCGTCGAGATCCCTTACGAAAACCTCCTGTTTTTTCTTGCTCACCAGGTAACTTTCCACAGCGCTTGTGGTGACTTGGTAACTACCGTAAAAGACAAACTCTTCGCGATCGAATTCGCCGCCCAGTTCCCGATTAATCCGGTCTAGCACATTCAAGTTGAATTCCCGCGTAATTCCTTCCGGGTCGTTATAGGCTCGGTTTAGGACCTCTATATCCTTTTTGAGGTCAAAGCCTATCAGCAACTGGTCACCCGGGCTCAAGCAGTCCCATAGACATCGAAGGAACCTTCTGGCGGCCTGGCGGTCCATATTGCCGATATTGGATCCCAGAAACAGTGTGAGGTTTCTCGATGCGTTCCTGTTGGCGAGCCATTTCAATCCGTCGAAGTACTCGGCGATAATTCCCGTAACCTTCAGGTCGGTTGAAAACATCTCTTCCAGGGAAAGTGTGAGACCGTTTACCGACTCGGGCGAAATATCGAGCGGTATGAACTCGAATTGGAATTGCTTTTTCATAAAACACTCGATTAGCGACAGTGTCTTGCTTCCGTCGCCGGAGCCGAGTTCGATCAGGTTAAAAGATTGATCGGCTAAAGACTCCGATATTTCTTCCTTGCAGGAGGTAAGTATTTCTTGCTCGCTTCTCGTTAAATAATAGGCATCCAAAGCGGTGATCCGCTGGAAAAGCTCGCTGCCCTTTTTATCGTAGAGGTACACGGAGGGAATCCGCCTGGGTGTTTGTGACAACCCTTCGAGGATGTCCATTGCAAACGAGCGGTTAAAGGAATGGGGAATGCAGGGCTCGATCACCTCGTATTTTTTCTCTACTTTATCAGATAGCATCATAATCGTTTCCGATCCTCTTTAATCTTTGGCCAGTCGGATTCCGCTAAATTGAAAACGAGTCGCGGGCGGCCAGAAGTTTCGATAGCTAAGGCGGATGTGATCCCTTGGCGTCGAGCAGGAGCCTCCTCGCAACACCCGCTGGTTATTCATGAATTTGCCGTTATATTCCGAAAGATCGCCCGGAAACTCTTGGAAGCCGGGATAGGGTTCATAATGGCTGGAAGTCCACTCCCACACGTCTCCAAGCATCTGGGCCGAAAGGGCGCCCTTTTCGGGCACGGCCGGCGCGGGGTGAAGCCTGCCCTCTTCGGCGAAATTGGCCGATAGAGTTTCCGCCCGCGACACTCTGGCCGCATGCTCCCATTCCCGCTCGGTTGGGAGCCTCGCCCCCCTGAAATCCGAGTCGACCCTGGACTTCCAGTTTGCGAAGGCGAACGCCTCGTAGAAACTCACGTGACAAACCGGCTCTTCCAAGTCGACCTTTCTCATTCCGGAGAGCGTAAAAACCCACCATTTCCCATCCAGCCTTTCCCAGTAAAGCGGGGCTTTCCAAAGCTGTCTCTTTACTTCAAACCAGCCGTCGGAAAGCCAGAAAATGGGGTTGGAATACCCCCCGTCTCCCATGAAATCGAGGAATTCCCCGTTCGTTATCAACCGGTCCGTAAGGGCAAAATCGCCTAAAAAGGCCTTGTGCGTGCTAAGCTCGTTATCCCAGCACCATCCGCCCTCGGTGTTTCCGAATTCGAAATCGCCGCCCTGGAACCCGACGAACCGGGTATTTGCCGCCTCTGCCGGCAGGACATGCTTGCACTGTGACAAATACGCCGGGCGAAGGGAGGGCTCATTGGCGTAATAGATGTTTTTGATCTCGGTTCGAAAAAGCTCCTGGTGCTGCTGCTCGTGGTTTTTGCCAACCGTTATCAAAAAATCGAGCTCTTCCAGCGTCTCTTCGCCGGCCGTTGTGATAAGCCTTTCCATCCGGTCGTCGACCGATTTGCGGTACTGGTAGATTTGATCGATGGTGGGCCGGGTAATGAGTCCGCGTCTGCCTCGCAGATTCCTGGGGCCGGCGCGGTGATAATAGGAGTTGAGAAGGTAGGCGTAAGAATCGTCAAGAGGAGAAGAGAGCCCCTGCGGGCAAAGGATAAATCGCCAGAAAAACCAGCTCGTATGGCCGAGGTTCCACTTCGGAGGGCTCACTTCTTCCACAGGCTGGACCTGGTAGTCCTCAGGGCTCAAAGGGGCGCACATATCCAGGCTCGCCTGCCGAACCTTCCCAAACATTGCCAGGAGTTTCTCGCGCCTGTCCATCGGGGCAGTTCCTCCATTGTTTTTAATACGGGTTGCCGGAGTAATCGACATGTAAAGCCGCGTGGCGGGGGCGGGCTTTCGCGCTGGACGCATCTTTTTTGAAGTTAACCACAAATGCGGGCGCGGCAATATGGCGCCTTTGAGGTTCCGGAAGGGAGCAAGCGAAATCCTAAGGTGGTCGTGTTCCCAGACCCGCATGGAAAGGCCAGGCTCAATCGCCCCCCTTATTTGCAACTTTGCAAAAGGAGATAGGTGGGCGTATGTGTGGGTAATTGTAAGTTTTTGCAAAGGGGGGGCGGGGGGATATTTACTCTGCCGCCGCTCGCAATGACGCCCATGGACCGGCTAAGCTCAATCCTGCCACTCCCCGTATTCGGCCGGCAAAAAAAAACCGGCGGCCCTTTCGGGACCGCCGGTTTCGTTTTGCTCATGCGGGATTTAACCCGCTAAACATTCTTACTTGGTCAACAGAGGCACGATAAGCAGTGCGACAATGTTCATGACCTTGATCATCGGGTTGATCGCCGGGCCGGCGGTGTCCTTGTACGGGTCGCCTACTGTGTCGCCGGTGACTGCCGCCATGTGGGCATACGAACCCTTGCCGCCGTACATGCCGTCTTCGATGTACTTCTTGGCATTGTCCCAGGCGCCGCCGCCGCTGGTCATCGCGATGGCCTGGAAAAGACCCGTGATGATCGCGCCGATAAGAAGGCCGCCGAGGGCTTCTTTACCGATCAGGAAGCCGACCAGGATAGGAGCGACAACCGGAATGAGAGCCGGAAGCATCATTTCCTTGATGGCGCCCTTGGTCACGATGTCAACGCACTTGCCGTATTCAGGCTTGGCGGTGCCTTCCATGATGCCGGGGATTTCACGGAACTGACGGCGAACTTCCTCAACAATGCTGCCTGCGGCCTTACCAACCGATTCCATGAGAAGCGAACCGAAGAGGTAGGGCAGAAGGCCGCCGATGAAAAGACCTACGATGACCTTGGGGCTTGACAGGTCGAACGTCGTGCCGGGAACCGACCGGGAGTATTCCGCGAACAGAACCAGGGCGGCAAGAGCTGCCGAGCCGATGGCGTAACCCTTGGTAACGGCCTTGGTCGTGTTGCCAACCGAATCCAGAGGATCGGTGATCGCGCGAACGCTCTCAGGAAGCTCAGCCATTTCGGCGATGCCGCCCGCGTTATCGGTAATCGGGCCGTAAGAGTCGATGGCGACAATGATGCCGGTCATCGACAGCATGGCGACCGCGGAAAGAGCGATTGCAAAAAGACCGCCGCCGGTATTGCCGGAGAAGCCGCCGCCGAGCTGATAAGCCCATACGATGGCGCCGCAGATTACCAGGGCCGGGGCCGCGGTTGACTTCATGCTGACCGCAAGACCCGCGATAACGTTGGTGCCGTGGCCGGTGACGCTGGCTGCGGCGATGTGCTTAACGGGACTAAAGCTTTTCGAAGTGAAGTACTCGGTGATCATAACGATCGCACCGGTCAAAGCGAGACCGATGAGAGCCGTTGTGAAAACGGACAGAGCGGTAAATCCGCCGGTCTTAAGACCAGGCAATGCCAGGAACCACTTCGATGCAAAATAGAAGGCGCCGGCGGCCAGGATACCGGAGACCGCAAGGCCTTTGTAGAGAGCGCCCATGATGTATTCGTTCTTGCCAAGGCGAACGAAGTAGGTGCCTACGATCGAGGCGATGATCGAAATGCCGCCGATAAGAAGCGGAAATTCCACCCATGGGCTGTCTGCGCCGAAAACGGTCTTTGCCAGAAGCATTGCTGCAACCAGCGTGACGGTGTAGGTCTCGTAGAGGTCTGCGGCCATGCCTGCGCAGTCGCCGACATTGTCACCGACGTTGTCGGCGATGACCGCCGGGTTTCTCGGATCGTCTTCCGGGATGCCTGCTTCGACTTTACCGACCAGGTCGGCGCCTACGTCAGCCGCCTTGGTGTAGATGCCGCCCGCGATACGGGCGAAAACGCTCATGAGCGAGCATCCAAAACCCAGGCCGATCAGGGCGTGGAAAACCTGCTCGACGGGAGCCATCGACTTAGCGATCTCGTAGTAGCCGGTAATGCCGATAAGGCCCAGGCCAACGACCATGATACCGGTAACCGAGCCGCCTTTGAAAGCCACGGAGAGGGCTTTTTGCAGGCCTTCCTTTGCGGCTTCGGTGGTCCGTACGTTTGCCTTAACGGTTACGGTCATGCCGATGTAGCCCGCGAGAGCCGAGCCGCAAGCACCGATAACGAACCCGATTGCCGTCCAGATACCGAGGTATGTAAGGATACCTGTGATGACCACAGCGACTACCGCTACGGTTTTGTACTCTCTGCTAAGAAATGCAGTCGCGCCTTCCCGGATTGCCTCCGAGATGGCCTGCATCTTTTCGGAACCGGCGCTTTGCTTGGTGACCCACGCTGCGGTCACCAGCGCATAAAGGACGCCGAGACCACCACATGCGAGGGCAAACGTAGCGATCATACTAGCATTCATTTAGACCTCCTCGTAATAAGTTTTGATTAAATAGAATGTGAAAAAATTACGACCTGAGAGACTTGGCGCCCCTCGAACTTCCAATCCTGTCCTGGTTTTCTAGGTCCTCCTTCCGGCAAATTAAGCTTAACGGACTATCGAGCCCGAGTTCGTAACAGGCTCATAGGAAAATTGAGAAAAAAGGCTCATGACATGCGCTCGTTCCGTCTCCTTCCGGCAAACTTCCGTAGATCGCACATGATCTAAACTAATTAGTCTGGTGGGTGCGGAAATGAGGCGGATTCAGGCTCGCAGTCATGTGAACATATTTGTCTAAAGCCTCGATTTGTTTTGCATAACTCTATAAATGGACCATGCCATAGAATGGCTTCCCAGCGGGCGTAAAACCTAATTGAAGAACTAGGAATTGTCAAGAGAAAGTGATCAATGGTGCAAAGTAAATTCGCGCTCAAATCTCTAACCAGTCTCCCGGTTCGGGTAAAAATATATCGAAATCCGATATCTTGGCGATCATTTGCAAAATATCCTCCCTCCTCAGTCTTCTTTCATTACGTTCCACATGGACCAGGGCGAGGCGGCAAACGTTCGCCCTTCGAGCAAATGATACGCAGCTCGAAACCGTAGAATGGCCTGGGAACTCCTGTTCGATACGAAAGGCTTCGTGAATCACCAGGTCGGCGCCCTGCGCAAGCGAAAGCGTCTCAGCGGTCGATAAGCCGTCTCCGGAGTAGAAAACCGATTTCGACCCCTTTTGGATACGAACGGCGAGGTTTCTAACGGAGTGTGCGTTTAGCGCGCTTTGCCAAACGAGGCCGGCCTCGTTTACAACTTCCCCGGGTTCGACGGCGACAAAGCGCAGTTGGTAGCCGAGTTTATCGAGGATAGCGGGGTAGGCGAGCTCAAGGGTTTGTCGTATAATCCCGGCCGCGTCCTGCTGGCCGAGAATCACCAGAGGCTTTTTGCGGTTCATCTGCCGAAACCGGGTGAGAAGAGCCGGAAGACCGAAGAAATGGTCCCCGTGGAAATGGGATATCCAGATCGCATCGAGGCGGTCCGCATCCGGGAGGCTCTTCCAATAACAGGGGGGAACAGTCAAGCCACAGTCAAAAAGGATGGAATTCTTTACGCCGGATTCCTCGATCGATATCTCGATGGAGGTGTTGGACAGTTCTTCATCGAAGGCTTCTCCCACGCCGATGAATGTGATTTTCATTCCACACAGTCCCTTAATGTCTGGTGGGGACAAAAGCACCCCCTGTTTCCCGCTATCTTCGAAGCCGATTTGTATTAAAATGAATCATGCCTTATTTTATTGCATTGATTAGCCTTGTTGGGAAATTTAAAAGCTGGCGCGGAAAGGTTAAAAGATGGTTTTTTTGCTCCCCCGCTACCCGCTTCTTGCTACCCCTTACATAAATCGTGGAGAAAACCCAAATGTCGGCAAAAGAAAAATTCGAACTGGTTTTTGAGAGGGAAATCTGTGAAATTAAAAGCCTGGTAAGGTTTTACAGACACATTGCGACCGGCGCCGAACTGCTTTCCATCATAAACGAAGATGACAACAAGGTCTTTGGCATCTGTTTTCGAACTCCTCCGTCGGACTCGACCGGAGTGGCCCACATCCTCGAACACTCGGTCCTTTGCGGCTCAAGAAAATACCCGGTTAAAGAGCCTTTCGTCCAACTTGTGAAAGGCTCCCTCAAGACCTTTCTCAATGCCTTTACTTATCCCGATAAGACTTGCTATCCGGTTGCCAGCCAAAACGTCCAGGATTTCTACAACCTCGTGGACGTCTACCTGGACGCGGTTTTTTACCCGCGCTTAACCCCTTTCGTTTTACAGCAGGAGGGCTGGCATTACGAGTTGAGCGAGCCGGGGGGGGCGCTCGGGATAAAGGGCGTGGTCTACAATGAGATGAAGGGCGTGTATTCTTCCCCCGACAGCATGCTCCTTGAGTCTTCCCAGCAGTCTCTTTTCCCCGGAAACACCTACGGACTGGACTCGGGCGGGGACCCCAAGGTAATCCCCGATCTTACCTTCGAGCAGTTTAAATCCTTCTACGACAGTTTCTATCAACCGACAAATTCGAGAATTTACTTTTACGGAAACGACGATCCGGACCGAAGGCTGGAAATACTCGAGGAGTATCTCAAGGATTTTAACCGCGTCAAGGTTGCATCCTCGGTGGATTTGCAAGACCGCGTGAGCCTGCCGGGAAGAATCGTCCGCTCCTTTGGCGTAAGCGGCGAGGAGACCGGGGAGGGGGGGCTAAAAGGGATGATGACGGTTAACTGGCTTCTTCCCGAGGCGGCCGACGCGGAGCTAAATCTTGCCTTTCAGGTCCTCGAATACGCCCTCATCGGGATGCCGGGCTCGGCTCTAAGACGGGCGCTAATAGAGTCCCGGCTCGGAGATGATTTGGCCGGGGTAGGGCTGGAGACGGAGTTGCGCCAGTTGTATTTTTCCACAGGCCTAAAGGGTGTGCGGGAAGAAAATGCCGATAAGGCTGAGAGCCTTATCTTTTCAACCCTTTCGGCCATCGCGCGCGACGGGGTCGATCCGGCGGCAGTCGAAGCGGCGCTAAACACTATCGAGTTCAGGCTTCGCGAAAACAACTACGGCCACTTCCCTCAAGGGCTGGCAGTGATGCTGCGCTCCCTTGCAACCTGGCTCTATGATGCGGACCCTCTCTGCCTGCCGGCCTTTGAGGAACCTCTTGGCCGTGTGAAGGAAAAGCTGCGGTCGCAAGGTTTCCTGGAGTCCTTGATCCGCGATCATTTCCTTGAAAATCCGCACAGGACCGTAGTGTTTCTAAAACCCGAACCCGGGTTGGCCGAGAGGCAAAATGAAGAGGAAACCAAAAGGCTAGGTGAGGTAAAGCGCTCGTTTTCAACCGATGAGCTCTCCCGTGTGATCGAAGACGGAAAAATTCTGGAAAAACTTCAATCGGCGCCCGATTCCGCAGAAGCCCTGAGAGCGATCCCGGCGCTAAAGGTTGGCGACCTCGACCGGCGCAACAAATCGATTCCGATTGAGACCTGGCCCCTGGACGGTGTGCGCGGGTTCTATCACGATCTTTTCACAAGCTCCATAACCTATCTCGACGTCGGGTTCGATCTGCGGGTGCTCCCCGGCCACTATCTGCCTTACGCGCCCCTCTTTGGTCGCCTCCTGCTCGAGATGGGAACCGAGTTTCAGGACTTTGCCTCACTGTCGCAAAAAATCAGCAGGAAAACGGGGGGAATCCACCCGGAGATTTTCAGTTCGTCGGTCATGGGCGAGAGCGCCCCGGCGGCGTGGCTTTTCTTAAGGGGTAAAAGCATGACCGGACAGACAGGAGATCTCGCCGATATCCTGGGGGAGGTGCTGGGCGCTGGTAAACTTAACGACAGGGAGCGGTTCCGGCAGATCGTGCTCGAAGAAAAGGCAAGGCAGGAGAGAAAAATCGTTCCGAGCGGCCACCAGGTAATCAACCAGCGAATCCGCGCCCATTTTAGCCTCGCCGATTGGGTAAAAGAGCAAACCGATGGGGTAAGCTATTTTCTTTTCCTTGGAAAGCTTGCCGAAAAAATTGAAAACGACTGGGAATCCGTGGTCTTAGACCTGGAAAACGTGCGCGGGCTGCTCGCCGGCCGTTCGTCGGCGGTCTTTAATCTTACAGCGGACAGAAAAGATCTGCAGGTGATCGAGTCCGCCATGGGCGCTGTCCTCGGCTCGCTTCAGGACCGCGCGGCGACTTTTCCGAAATGGGCTCCCGAGCTTTTCCCGGAATTTGAAGGGATAATTGTCCCCTCGCAGGTAAACTACGTGGGAAAAGGCGCCAACCTCTACCACGCCGGCTATGAATCGCACGGGTCGAGCAAGGTGATTTCAGGGTATCTGCGCAGCTCCTGGCTTTGGGAAAAGGTGCGCGTGCAAGGGGGGGCCTACGGGGGGTTCTGCCTTTTCGATCGCATGTCGGGGGTGTTTACCTTCCTATCCTACCGTGACCCCAACTTGATGAAAACCCTTGAAAATTTTGACGGCGCGGCCCAATTTCTCCGTGAGGTCGACCTCTCCGATGACGAGGTGGCAAAATCGGTTGTCGGCGCCATCGGAGAGATCGATTCCTACATGCTGCCGGATACGAAGGGCTATGTTTCGATGCTGCGCACTTTTACCGGCGAAACCGAGGACTTTCGCCAGAAAATGCGCGATCAGATTCTAGCCACCACCGCAAAGGATTTCAGAGAGTTTGCCGAAGTCCTCGATTCGGTGAACAGGGATGGAATCGTAAAGGTGTTGGGTTCGCAGGCCGCAATCGAATCCGCCCTGGCCGAGCGTCCAGGGTGGTTACAGACCTTCCGGCTGCTCTAAGCGGTTGCGAAGAGTGAACGGCCGGTTTTTTCCGTTCGCTCTTCCACCGGACTCTACAATTTTTCCGGCTTGCAGAGGTTTTTTTCCTGTGCGGCGACTCGTCCGCAACCGCTGCAGACGTGGGCCGGATTTCGCACCAAATTTTTGTACTCGTCCGGATGGGACTGAATGAATCCGATGTTTTGAAGATAGCAGAGGTGCTCTTCATGATTGGGATGGGGCATAGTCTTTTCGGCCATTTCATTTTTCCTTTCTCATAGGAGTTGGGGCGCGCCATGAGGGGCAAGCTAAACATCGGGGCGCAAGGAGGCAATAGCCCGCAAGCGGCGCCGGCGGGCCGCAAACTTTAACACGATCTCTTATTCAAGGGCTTGTCCGTAAACGGTTTCCATCCGAAACCCCGGGTCGTATTCGCGGCGGGCGCGACGATACATGCGCCCACCCTGCACCAGGTGCTGTATGGCGGGGGAGCGAAGCGGGGTAATCTTACATGCGCCACCTTACCCCTTAGCGAAACTCGCAAGGAGGGGCTTGGCTCGATCGCCCCCCTTTTTTGCAAAGGGGGGAGGGGGGATTTTGAGTCTGTTCGTACAGCACGGATAAAGTCAGTTTCTCGTGCCCAGAAGTAAGTTCCGGATGGACACGAGATAATGCCTTTTAGGGATTCGCGCCTATTTTGAGACTGATCTGGTCAAATAGTTCGGCAATTGAGGAGCGCAGTGTTGGATAACCGGGGGAGCCGTAAGGCAAGGAGAAGGTCTTGATCTGTTGTAAACAGCCGAAACGAAATTTAAGCGGCTCAGGCTGGTTCGCCCGAGTCATTTCCGCCAATGATGCTGTTTAATTTGTTTATCAGGATATCCTGGGATTTAGAACACTTTTCGCACAGGCGCAGATGATCGAGAAATACCGTAATGTTCCATCCTTCGTAAGTTTTTATCCCTAATTCCATGGGGCTTTTCCCACAAAGGAGATCCAGCATTTTCGACTCCTATCGCTGTTTTTGATTTTCTATACAGCATATATCCCGAATGTGAAATAAAAAAAACCGCAGGTTGGGTTGAGCAAAGCCAAACCCGACAAATGAATCTCATAGGACCACCTCAAGTTCTATTCACGTTTATACCCCGTCCGAGGACGTGGCGCCCCATCTTGAACGCCACTTTTATCAGGAAGCTTCCACCACGAAGCACTTCAAATACCGTGTTTCGGGCATGGCCAAAAGGACGGGGTGGTCCAGCGCCTGGCCGGAGGCGGTGAGCAGGCGAAGGCTTTTCCCGCTTGCCTGTCCGGCGGAGAGGAGCGCATCCTCAAACATCCCTTCGCTCATGTGGTAGGAACACGAGGAAGTGATGAGGATCCCTCCGGGCTTAAGGGCCAGGAGCGCCCTGCGGTTTATGTCGGTATATCCCTTCTTTGCTTCCGGTATGCTCGATCTGGTCTTGGCGAAGGCGGGCGGATCGACCACGATCACATCCCAAGACGCCCTGGGGACACGTTTTAGATAATCGAAGACATTGGCTGAAATAAAAGCCGACCGGTCGGCGAACCCGTTTAGCTCGGCATTTGCACTCGCCTGTTGCACGGCATCGGAGGACTGATCGACCCCCGTTGCCTCCACGGCTCCTCCCGCGAGCGCCGAAAGGCTCCACGCGCCGTTGTAGCAGAAAAGATCGAGTACTTTTCTGCCCGTCATCCACCGTTTGGACCCCGTCCTGTTGTCCCTTTGGTCCAGAAACATCCCTGTTTTCTGGCCTCCCAGAACGTCAACGATATACCGGAGCCCGTCGATTTGAACCTGAATTTGGTCCGCCACCTTCCCCGAGGCCACTCCTTTTTCCAGCCCAAGGCCCTCGATGGCGCGCGAGGGTGAGTCATTTCTAAAAACGATCGCCGAGGGTTTGAAAAGATCGAAGAGCAATTCCCGGATCATTTCCTCCATCTTTGCCATGCCCAGCGTGGTCGCCTGGTAGACCAGAACATCCTCGTAGCGGTCGACAACCAGGCCCGGAAGACCGTCTGATTCGCCGAAAACCAGGCGGCATGCGCTATCTCCGGGATAGAGGAATTGGCGAAAACTTGCCGCATCCAGCAGCGCCTGCCGGAAAAAATTTTCATCGGGTTTTTTCCCGGGCGCACAGAAGATGCGCACGGCTATTAGCGATGATTGATTGATGTAGCCGATTCCAAGAGGCGCGCCCCTGCTTGAGACCACTTCCACCCAGCTCCCCGGCTCGAAAGACTGGAGCGGGTCGGCGATCTCGTTTCCAAACACCCAGCGGTGTCCCTTCAAAATGCGTCGTTCGCGGCCTGGGTGGAGGGTAACGGTCCTCATGCTTTAGCTCCGATTCTTTGGACAATAAAAAAAGCGCTCCGCAAAGATGAGCGCTTTTTTTATGGCGGGCACATCCGCCTGTTTAGTGTTCAACCTCTGCCTTCAGGGACTCCAGGAGGATGTAATAATCCTCATGAGTATCGGCTGAACTCTCGATCAATTCATAGAGATCGTCCAGGTCCATGTTTAGCACCGACTCCTTGTCCGGGGATTCTTCCTTCAATTCGATCCATACCCAGTCGAGAAGCATTTCCTCCTGGTCGGTGTAGCCTTCTTCGTGTTTATCCAGGTGGCCGTCGCGAATCTTTTGTCCAACCTTTTTCAGAGCTGCCCTGACGAACTCCTTCATATCCATGGAATACCCTCCCCTATACAAGCGGCTTGTTTTCACCAGGAAAGCAAGCGGTTGAAAAGCCTAAAAAAATACATTCAGGCCGGACAAAATAGCTCATTAGCGCCATGCGTTCAACTTTATAATTCATATCCCCGGAGCGGTGCAAAATAAAGCCTCCAACTCTTTTCTTGTTGAAATCACAAGGCTTCAATATAATTACCGACCGTTGCACAAAACAGGTGATCTCGATGAAAACTTTTCATTTCGCAAGGCTCACTCCGGGGATAGGGGAAGATTTTTCATGTCCGAAAAGCAGCAGTATGTGGTCGATGCCATAAGCGCCGGCAACTCGTGGCGCCTTTTTAAGATCTTGGCCGAGTTTGTCGAAGGGTTCGAAACACTCGATGATCTTTACCCGGCCGTTTCCATTTTTGGATCGGCCAGGGTGAGGCCCGGCGATGCAGTGTATGAGACAACTTACGAGATCGCAAAAAAACTGGCCACCCATGGCTATCATATAATAACCGGCGGAGGGCCGGGGGTTATGGAAGCGGGAAACAAGGGCGCAAAGGACGGGGGGGCCAAATCGGTCGGGCTAAATATCGTGCTTCCCCTCGAACAGTCCCCCAACCCCTTTTCTACATTGAAGCTGGATTTTCAATATTTTTTCGTCCGCAAAGTGATGTTTGTAAAGTATGCGCAGGCCTATATCGGAATGCCGGGAGGGTTCGGGACGCTAGACGAGATCTTTGAGGCTCTCACCCTCGTCCAGACCAGGCGAATAAAGCCTTTCCCGGTGATACTGGTTGGAACCGATTACTGGGGCGGGCTGCGCGACTGGATTCGAGCTACCCTTATCGACCGAAAATTCATTTCGCCCGAGGACCTGGACATCGTGACGCTTCTAGACGATCCCGACGAGGTGGTCCATACGATAAGAAAATATGTGATTCTCTAACCCTCGCGCGCAGTCCCGGCGCCGGGTGGGGCGCGGGAGACAGGAGGTTTTTGAAATGCCGATCTACGAGTACCTTTGCCGGAAGTGCAAGCGAAAATCCGAAATAATTACCTTTCGCGTCTCCGAGGACGTTTCCGTTGAATGTCGCCATTGCGGGAGCGCCGATGTTTTTCGGGTCCCCTCCCGGGTGAGGGTCCGAATGTCGGAGGAGACTCGAATGGAGCGGCTAGCCGATCCCTCCCGCCTTGGGGGACTGGACGAAAACGATCCGAAGAGCATGGCGAAATGGATGAAGTCCATGAGCAGTGAAATGGGAGATGAGCTGGGCGAGGACTTCGACGTGGACCAGATGGTGGACGAGGCGATGGCGGAAAAGGATGGCTCGGAGGCAGGGGGGCCGGGAGGCGCGGATTTTAGCGGCGGCTATGATGAGTGAATATGATCGAGCCCCCATGTCTCCTGGCCGGATGACGAAAAACGCCGGGATCCGAGGAGGCGCTGGCGTATTCGGTTGGCGCGCCGGGGGGAAGGAAAAAGGGTCTGCACTGGGGGAAGCCGTTTCCGATTATCTACGAATCTCGAAAGAGGTAGCGGTCGACCTGATAGATTTTGGCGCAGTCCATGTTCAGGGAAAAATGGTGCGCGACCCTTCGGCGATCCTTTCCCAAGGACAGGAGATTATCGTTTCTTTCCCCTCCAACGGCCCCTCCAGGTTCTACCAAATCGAGCCGGCCCGCGTGATTTTTCGAGACCCTTTTCTTCTCGCCTACGACAAGGAAGCCGGAATACCCAGCCAGCAACTCCCCTTCGATGCCTACAACAATGTCTTTGCGGCGCTTTCCCGCTACCTGCTCGCGCAAAAAAAAGGAGGGCGCTACGTCGCCCTGCATCACAGGCTCGACACGGAGACAAGCGGGGTATTGCTCTTTGCGCTCGACCCAAAAGCAAACGAGCCCATCGCGCGGGCTTTTCGCGAAAGCAGGGTCAAAAAGGAGTATCTGGCCTGGGTGGAGGGCCGCCCCGAAAACGACCGCTGGAGCTGCGAGGCGCCAATCGGGAAGGCGGGGGGTAAATACAAGGCGCTAGTCGGTGGCGAAGGCAAACCGGCCCGTACAGTTTTTACGGTTTTGAGCCGGCAGCAGGACCGCTCTCTGGTAATGGCGGCGCCTGCCACGGGCAGGACCCACCAGATAAGAATCCACCTCGCCCTGGCGGGCCATCCGGTCGCGGGCGACCGAGCCTACGGCGCAAAACCTGACAACCGTTTGTACCTGCACGCCTGGCGACTTAGGCTCAAACACCCCGTTTCCGGCAAGGTTTTAAGCTTTGAAGTCCCGGTTCCCGGCGGGTGGCCGCATGTGCCCGAAATTGATTGGTCAGGAGATGCCGGGGGATCTGTTTGAGCCCATGGGAGTGGCCCGCGTTTAAGGCGGCGGGGCCCGGTCTGCCAAGCGAAGCCGGGAAGCGGGAAAAGTGATTGCCCGGTCTGATTGATTTTTGGGTAAGGATGGGACAGTGCACCTTGAGGACCACGCGAAGCGCACCCTTCGCATCTTTGGCAGACGGGCGGATGAAGTCCACCTATTTCTCGATCGGTTTTTTCCCAAATACCTCTCGCACCGGCGGCTTCTCCATCACCGCATGGGTGTCGCCCTTTTGATCCTTCTCTACGGTCGCAAAACCTACGATAAGGTAAGGACCGGCCTGTCGCCGTCAGAATCATAAAGACATGGCATTATAGCCAAAAGTCATATTGGAGACTG
>JARLHO010000077.1 GCA_031292215.1 Syntrophobacteraceae bacterium
ACCCGCATGTTGCTGAGTTAAGCGACTCAACTGGAATCGGTACCGCTCTTTCAGCCCACTTACCCCTTAGCGGAGACTCCCAGGAAAGGGGCTGGGCCTGATCGCCCCCCTTTTTTTTGCAAAGGGGGGTTGGGGGGGGGATTTACTCTCCAGCCGCTTGCAATGACGCCCATGGACCGGCTGGGCTCGCTCGCCCCCCTTTTTTGCAACTTTGCAAAAGGAGATAGGTGGGCGCATGTGTGGGTAATTGTAAGTTTTCAAGGGGTTGGGGGGATTTCATGCCTTTTCCTGCACCACAGAGTAAACTCCGTTCAAACATACAAGGGATCAAATCGTGAGGCCGACACCCCCTGGGTCGATCATATTGAATCCCCGCCTTTTCGAGGAATTCGACAAATTCCTCACGGAACGACTTGAATCGGTGATGCCCTGCAATATCGAATCCCGGCCGCTTTGCGTCACTGTTTTACTTTTGCCGTTTGTCGTTTCCGCTTCTCGTTGCCGCCTCAATTGCCGCTTCAGGTTGCCGCCTTGCAGGAACCGGCTCCCAAAAGCTAAAATCGCTGCCTCGGCCATAGTGGGCGGGCGGTATCCGACAAACCTTAGCGACAAGAGGACATCCCACCAATGCCTTCACTGTTTAGCGACTCATCGGTTCTTAAATTTACAGCAATCTCATGCTGTTTTTTTCTCTGTTACCGTGCTGTTACGGCTGCTGATACCACGCTGTTATTTCCAAAAAATAAGCCAATGTTTTCTTGCTAATTCAATATCTTAGAATTTTGCATCGAATTTTTCCCTGTATTTTCAGCACGAAGTCTTCTGGCGAATGTGTATACTGACAAGCGGTTGCCTAAACGATGGCTGAAACATTGATGGATTATTCCCGATAAAGAATCTCCTCGGATAAGCCGATTATCATCTAAATGATTCAGCTAATACGGGATTAAGTGAAAATGAGTGTGTGCAGAGCGATCAAGCGGTATTTCGGCCTGGTCATAACCGTACTGATCGGAGTCATGGTTTCCATCGCAGGGTTTTCTCTTTTGCTAAACGTAAATGAGCCGGCCCTTGCGGTCGTAAAAGCCTGCGCGCCCTTGGGCGGCTTTGCGGTCGCCATGTTTCTAACGGGTGGGCTAACGGTATATCTGATCGCTCAAAGGCGGGCGGCAAAAGCCATGGAAGAACAGCTTGGATTCCTGCAAACACTGGTCGACACAATTCCCAGCCCCATTTTTTATAAAGATGTAAACGGAATCTATCTTGGCTGCAACGCCGCCTTCGAAGGCTATTTGGGCCTGCCAAAAAGCCAAATTCGGGGCAAGACGGTCTATGATGTCGCCCCTTGCGAACTTGCCGACGTGTACTGGAGGGCCGATCTTGCGCTGTTTGAGGCCCTGGGAGACCAAAAGTACGAGGGGGCCGTCCGTTATGCCGACGGGAGTCTGCACGATGTTTTATTCACCAAAAAAACTTTTACCGATTTATCCGGAAACCTCGCGGGCCTGGTCGGAGTTATGGTCGACATAACCGAGCGAACCCGGGCCGAGAAGACCCTGGAAAACAGTGAAGCCCGACTTCGCCAGATAATCGACCTGGTGCCGCACGGGATTTTCGTAAAGGACTGGGACGGCAATTATCTTCTGGTAAACCGGACTGTGGCCGAAAGGTACAATACGACAGTAGGGGAGCTGACCGGAAAAGGTCAGGCGATCTTCCACCGTAATGAACAAGAATTTCAGCAGATGCTAAGAGATGACCGCGAAGTGATGTCTTCGGGAAAAAACAGGTTCATCCCCGAGGAGCCCTTTACGGATTGGAAAAATAAATTGCAGTTCTTCCAAACCACCAAGGTCCCTTTTTATACGAGCGGCGAAAATTCCCCGGCCGTTCTCGGGATTTGTATCGACATAACCGAGCAGAGGCTGGCGGCAGTTGCGTTGAAAGAGTCTAAGGAGAGGCTTTCACAAATTCTGGACTTCCTGCCGGACCCGACCTTTGCCATTGATTTGGATGGAAAAGTCATCGTCTGGAACAGGGCCTATGAAGAGATGACCGGTATTAAGGCCCAAGACATTCTGGGAAAGGGAGATTATGAATACTCCTTGCCGTTTTACGGGTATCGAAGACCGGTTTTGATAGATGCGGTAATGGGGCGCTACGGCGAACTCCTTGAAAAGTATTCTCATGTCAAAAGAGATGGAGATATTCTCCTGGCCGAAACCGTTGCGCCGTTAAAAGACAGGCAAAATCGCTTTTTCTCCTGCAAAGCCAGGCCCCTCTATGACAGCACCGGAGATATTATCGGCGCTATCGAATCCATAAGGGATGTAACCGAGGTAAAGAAGACCGAGGAAATGCTCCGGGATAGCGAAAGGCGTTACCGAAGCGTGGTAGAAAACATTCAGGACGTTTTCTACCGCACCGATAGTGACGGGGTCATTACCATGATCAGTCCGTCTGCTTCCAGGATTTATGGGGCTTCCCGCGATGAAATTCTGGGTATGCATATTGACCAATTCTGGTCGTATCCGGACGAGCGCGGTAAAATGCTGGAAAAAATCCGGCGAGATGGCGTCGTTCGAGATTACGAGATAACGATTCGAAGAAAAGACGGATCGTCTTTTCCTGCCTCGGTCACCAGCACTTTCATGAAAGATGACCTTGGCGCTTTTGCCGGGGTCGAGGGAGTCCTAAGGGATATAACTGAGCGAAAACAAGCCGAGGAGGACCGCGCGCAGTTGCAGGCTCAGTTGACCCAGGCCCTGAAGATGGAGTCGGTGGGAAGGCTTGCGGGTGGCGTGGCCCACGACTTTAATAATATGCTGGGGGTTATTCTTGGTCATGCGGAAATGGCGATGGAGAAGCTTGACCAGGCCCACGCGGTTTTTGCCGACATGGTGGAGATAAGAAAAGCGGCCCTGCGATCCTCCGAGCTGACCCGACAGCTTCTGGCTTTTGCCCGCAAGCAAACCATCTCTCCCAAGACCCTCGATCTCAACCAAACAGTGGAGGGGATGCTCAAAATGCTGCGGCGGTTGATCGGAGAAGACATCGATCTCGCCTGGCTTCCCGCAAAGGCCCTGTGGCCGGTAAAGGTCGACCCCGGCCAGGTCGATCAGATCCTGGCCAATCTTTGCGTTAACGCTCGCGACGCGATATCCGGGGTGGGAAAGGTCACAATCGAAACGGGAAAAGCCGTTTTTGAAAACGACTACTGCGTAACCCATCCCGAATTTGTGGCCGGCGAGTTTGTACTGCTGGCCGTAAGCGACGACGGCGCCGGGATGGACAAGAAAACGCTCTCCAATATTTTTGAACCGTTTTTTACCACCAAAGCCCTCGGCGAAGGTACCGGACTGGGACTGGCGACGGTATACGGCATTGTGAGGCAAAACAATGGCTTTATAAATGTCTACAGCGAACCGGCTAAGGGAACGACATTCAAGATCTATCTGCCTCGCGCAGATGAGAATAAAAATGTGAAAATTAAGCCACTTATAAAAAAAGAGCTGCGCGGAAGGGAAACCGTGCTTCTTGTGGAGGACGAAGAGTCCATGCTGGCTCTTGCCAGGACCATTTTAGAGCGGCACGGCTACGAGGTCCTCGCAACCAAAAGTCCCTCTGATGCTTTAACCTTGGTTCATGGCTACCCCAATGCGATCCATCTGCTCGTGACCGATGTGGTGATGCCGGAAATGAACGGCAAAGACCTGGCCCAAAGGCTAAAAGAAATTAAGCCCGGCTTTAAAACCATTTTCATGTCCGGGTACACGGCCAATGTGATAGCCCATCACGGCATCCTTGACGAGACCATTAATTTCCTGCAAAAGCCGTTTTCTGTAAATGCTCTGCTCGAAAAGGTCCGGGATGTGCTCGAAGGATGAGGACTTTAGGGCCGGGAAGACGTTGCCGCCGTCGGCCTCGGTAGGCTTTGCCCGCAACAGACACCAGAAGGTAATTGCTCAGTTCAGGGGTGGAGCCAATGCCGAATGAATGAAGATATTTCGAGGAGCTAAAAAAAATGCCGAAGGCCGGACTCGAACCGGCACGAGTTTCCCCACCACCCCCTCAAGATGGCGTGTCTACCAAGTTCCACCACTTCGGCAAACTCTGGCTAGTATAGAGAAGCGCCCAGGTTTTGGCAACCCAATTGTTCGACCTCTTGCCAAAATTTACCGGGGAAACGATCCGGCCCGAAAAAAGCGGCCCCGCAAACCGGTGCGCTTCCTTGGAAAACATGGGGCTTCGTGGTGAACGCTCACTCCCGGGACATTATCGGCTGCGCCCGCCGACAAGTCCGGTTCTACTTATTGATATTCTGCCTTTTTAGTTCTATATTTTACTAGATATTTAATCAACGTAAGGGAACAGAAGACGGATCGAGAGTTGCATGTCGAATTCAGATTACTATAAGATACTGAGCATTTCGCCTGAGGCCTCGTCGGAGGAGATAAAGAGGGCATTTCGAAAACTTGCCCTGGAGACTCATCCCGACAGAAATCCCGGGGATAGCGGGGCGGAGGAGCGGTTCAAAAAAATCAACGAAGCCTACGGCGTGCTCTCCGACAGTGAAAAAAGATCCCAGTACGACCAGTACCGCCGTGTGGGTCCTCAGCCCGGAGTCCGGCGCGCCAAGGGATTTGGGTACTCGCAGGACGATATATTCAGGGATTTTTTCACGAGCACCCATGGCAATGATGTTTTCCGGGAAATGGAAAAAGAATTCGCGCGCATGGGAATCAGGTTCGATCCCGCGTTTGTAAATAATTTGTTTTTCGGTGGCAAAAATGTCTCCTTCCAGAGCTTTCTCTTCGGGACGGGGAAAATACGCGTGGTTCGCTACGGTAAACCTCCCGGCCGGAAACCCGATGGCTTTGCGCCGCCAACCGATCCAGGGCCTGAGGCATTAAAGCCTGGAAAAATTTTATTTTCCGGCCTCTCTTTGCTTGGAAAAGCGGGTAAGGCGGTAGGAGGCTATCTGCTAAAGAAAGTCTTCGGCCTTGAAAACCAGGGCCGGCAGATAGAAGGTCGAAACGGGAAATCATTTGCCGGAATGACTTATAGCCTTAGCATAACGCCTTCCCAGGCCCATTTCGGTGACACGGTCCAGGTCAATTTGCCACATTTTGAGGGTGGCAAGATCATTTCCGTTCGTATTCCGGCAGGGGTAAAAAATGGAACCAGGCTGAGACTAAAAGATATTGAAAGCTTGTTTCCAGACCTGAACCCTCCTGGACGTGAAGTGTACATAGTTTTAAAAGTTACCTGACTCCTGGCCGATTTTCCCAAAAAACATGGCAGTTTCCGACTAATTCACGCTTCTTAAAAAAGGGGTAAGGATGAAAACCGTTAAAATCAAAGGAATGTCCTGTCAACATTGCGTCAAAAACGTAAAAAAGACCCTCGAAGAAATCGATGGAATAGCCGATGTCGCCGTCGATCTTGCCAAGGGGGAGGCGACTTTTGAGGAGACCCGTCCAGTCGACGGCGAACTGATCCGGGAAAGGATCAAGAAAGCCGGCTATGAGCTTGGCTAAGCGGATCGTTCGTGTTGAGGGAATGAGTTGCGCCGTATGTGTCAGACGGGTTGAAGAAGGACTCAAATCCCTTCCCGGAATGGTCTCGGCCTCGGTTAACTTCGCGACCTCCAAGGCGCTGGTCGAATTTGACGAGGCGGCTTTGGATGAGGGCGCGATTAGAAAAAGAATCGAGGAGCTTGGGTACGCCGCCCAAGTGGAAGCCGGGTCCCGGAATGGTCACGGGAAAACCGATATTATCGTCGGGGGCATGAGTTGCGCCGCCTGTGTCAGACGCGTTGAAAATGCTCTAAAATCTGTTCCCGGCGTAGAGGACGCCTCGGTAAATCTGGCCACCTCGAGGGCTACCCTTAAGTACTCGCCCCGGCTTGCCGATTGGGCCGCGATAAGGGCGGCAATCGTTGAGGCGGGGTATGAATATCTTGGTGTCTACCGGGAGGATGCCGAGGACCCGGCTGAGGCCGCAAGGGTAAAAGACCTTCTGGAAATGAAGCGCAAGGTCTTGGTCGGCGCCGTATTGAGCCTGCTCGTAATGGCTGGAACCATGCCCGGTCTTTTCCCGTTTTTACATTCCGTCCCCCGCAATTTGATGCTTTATGCACTTATGGTTCTTACGACCCCGGTGGTCTTCTGGGTCGGAAGCCGTTTTATGATCGGGGCTCTTAAAGCCGCCCGGCAAAAGAGCGCCGATATGAATACCCTGGTTGCCATGGGTGCTCTTTCTTCCTACGTGTATTCGGCGCTTGCGACCTTTTTCCCCGGTCTTTTCTCTTCTCCCGCAGGCGAGCCTTTCGTATACTTCGACGGGGCCGCCATGATCGTGACTCTGGTCCTTGTCGGAAGGCTTCTGGAACTAAAGGCCAGGGGGAGGACCTCCGAGGCGATCAAAAAACTGGTAAAACTCACCCCCAAAACGGCCCGAGTAATTCGTGAGGGCAAAGAGATGGACATCCCCGTCGAAGAAGTTCGGCGCGGGGATTCCGTTGTGGTGCGCCCAGGCGAGCGCATACCCACCGACGGGACCCTTCTTTCCGGCGAATCGACGGTAAACGAATCCATGCTTACGGGCGAGAGCATGCCCGTTTCCAAAAAAGCCGAAAACGATGTTTTTGCCGGGACCATCAATCAGGGCGGAAGTTTTGTCTTTAAGGCCACAAGGGTTGGGTCTGAAACCGCCCTTGCGCGCATAATAACCCTTGTCGAAGAGGCCCAGGGGTCCAAGGCCCCCATCCAGCGTCTGGCCGATAAGGTCGCTTCGATCTTTGTCCCTGTGGTCGTCTCGATCGCCGTAGTCACTTTCCTTGTCTGGTATTTCGCTGTCCCGGGACATGTCCTTAGCCGCGCGATCTTAAATTTTGTCTCCGTTCTGATAATCTCCTGCCCGTGCGCCATGGGACTGGCCACACCCACTGCGGTTATGGTCGGAACGGGTCTTGGGGCCGAATGCGGGATACTCATAAAGGGGGGGGAAAGCCTGGAGTGCGCCCATCACCTCGATACCGTGGTATTCGATAAGACCGGCACCATTACGAGGGGCGAGCCCGAGGTGACCGATGTCGTGGGGGCGCCCGGGGTTTCGGATAGTGACGTTTTGGGGATTGCCGCGCCTGTCGAAGCCCTCTCGGAGCATCCGCTGGCACGGGCAATTGTTGCCGCAGCGCTAAAGGGGCAAATCGGTCCCAAGACATATCGGGCGGCAACCCTTGATTTTCGATCCGTTTCCGGCCTGGGAGCGCGCGCCACGGTGGGGGAGAGCAAAATACTTATCGGGAGCAAAAAATTTGTCGAGGCCGAAGGGGTAGACACCCGTTTTCTTGAGCAGAGCGCTGTGTTGTTTGAGCAATCCGGCAAAACATGCGTGTTTGTTGCCAGGGATGGAAATCCTGCGGGGATCGTCGCCCTTGCCGATACCATAAGGCCTGCCGCCGCCGAGGCGGTATCGCGTCTAAAAAAAATGGGCCTTGATGTCATAATGGTTACCGGCGACAGGCCTGAGGCAGCCAGGGCAATTGCTCGCCAGGCAGGCATCGAGCGGGTTCTCTCCGAAGTCCTGCCGGGAGGTAAAGCGGGCGAAATTAGACGGCTCCAGTCGGAGGGGAGAATCACCGCAATGGTTGGAGACGGCATAAATGACGCTCCGGCCCTTGCGGCCGCAGACATTGGAATTGCTATCGGCGCGGGCGCAGACGTCGCTGTCGAGGCAAGCGACATTACTTTAATGCGCGACGATCTCCTGCTGGTCGCCTCGGCGGTAGAGCTTTCTTCTCTTACCATGCGGGTCATAAAACAAAACCTTTTTTGGGCTTTTTTCTACAATTCCATTGGCATACCCATTGCCGCCGGGGTGTTGTATCCCTTCTTCGCCATTTTGCTAAACCCCATGTTTGCTGCCGCTGCAATGGCTATGAGTTCCGTTTCGGTCGTCTCAAACGCGTTGCGCCTGAGGCGGATCTGGAGGAAGCGTTCCTGAGACGAGGCTAAATCGTTGGGTCCCGGGTACTTTCGGACCTCCCGTATTGCATTTTTTCGGGGGCTTTTTATAATATGCCCCTGCTTCTGCCTAAATGACATCACTTAACAATTGCAAAAGGAGAAAAAATGGATCGATACGTTTGTACGGTCTGCGGCTACGTCTATGACCCGGCTGTAGGGGATCCCGACAGTGGAATAGCTGCGGGAACCAAATTCGAAGACCTGCCAAACGACTGGGTTTGCCCGGTTTGCGGGGCGGCCAGGGAAGATTTTGAAAAAGAGAAATGATCTGTTGCGGCTCATGAGATGATAGAGCTAACGGGTGGCGCTCCGGGCGCCCCCGTTATGTTCCCTTGCCGGTAATGCCAATGGAAACCGCTGGCCGAGCTGTATGTAGAAAGGCTCAGCATATCGGTTTCTCCTTGCTCCAGCCTGGATTTTTGCCCGTTTTCAATTGACCCCTGTACCTCTTGCATGCTAAGTTGCACGCGATATGGCAGAACCTGTGCTTCGCTCAACTGGAACTCAATTGCGTATCATATGTAATACCCTTTAATCTCTTCATTAAGGTGTCTCCCGTACTTATCTCGGCATTGTCCGACTTTTCTTCTTATCGATGGGTGTGCAATCATGCTGTCAAAGGTTTTTAGAGAATACGACATTCGTGGCATTGCCGGGTCTGAAATTACCGATTCAGATGTATCCAACCTGGGCAGGGCTTTTGGAACATATATGGCGCGGGAGGGAAAAAGCCGGATCGTGGTGGGCAGGGACTGCCGTCTTACCTCCGATCGGTACCGGGATCGGCTCATGGAAGGGTTGTTGAGCTCGGGGATGGATGTTGTCGATATAGGTGTTTGCCCAACCCCCTTGCTCTACTTCGCCATACGTCATCTCGACCGCGAAGGCGGCATGATGATTACCGCAAGCCATAATCCTCCCGAGTATAACGGTTTTAAGGTCTGCAACGGCTTTGACACCATCGCCGGAGCCGAAATCCAAAAGCTCGCCGCAATCATGCGTGAAGAAGAATTTACTCGGGCGAGCGGAAGGGTCGAACGTATCGATATCGCTACTCCCTACATTGAATTCGTTACCGCAAATATCAAGCTCGACCGAAAGCTAAGAGTCGGAGTCGATGCGGGCAACGGCACCGGAGGTCCTCTTGCCACCACGATTTTGAACCTGTTGGGTTGTGAAGTCTACCCGATTTACTGCGACATGGACGGTTCTTTCCCCAATCATGAGCCTGATCCTACGGTTATGGAAAACCTCGTGGACCTGCGTAAACTCGTTTTGCGGGAAAATCTCGATGTAGGCATCGCCTACGACGGGGACAGCGACCGGCTGGGTGTACTCGATCACCGGGGCGAAGTCGTCTTTGGAGACAAGCTGATGATTATTTTCGCTCGCGAAATTTTATCCAGGCGTCCCGGATCGGTTTTCATCTCCGAGGTCAAATGCTCCAAAACCCTCTACGACGATATCGAAAGCCATGGCGGAAAGGCCATCATGTGGAAAACGGGCCATTCGCTGATTAAGGGGAAAATGAAAGAAGTAGGCGCCCAACTGGCCGGTGAGATGAGCGGCCATATTTTCTTTAAGGATGGATATTTTGGCTTTGATGACGGCATATTTGCCTCGTGCAGACTGCTCGAAGTACTTTCGCGGAGCGGCAAGCGAATACCCGATCTCTTAAGCGGAGTCCCTCCCATGCACTCGACTCCTGAGATAAGGATCGAGTGCCCCGATGAAATCAAATTCGCCGTTGTCGAGCGTGCAAAGAGGGAGTTTAAAGATAAAAACCTGGAAGTAATCGAGATAGACGGGGCTAGAATCAATTTCTCCGACGGTTGGGGCCTTGTCCGGGCCTCCAACACCCAGCCCGTTCTTGTCTTGCGGTTCGAGGCCGAGACATCCGCTCGGCTAAAGAACATCAGCGATCTGATCGAGTTGACAATCGATCGAATAAAAGGGGAATTCCTGGGTCAAATCGCTTAGCGCCAGTCTTTGCTTTTTCATGCCCGAGCGGTTTGAAAGAGGTGGATGCGGTTGCGCCCTGCTCTTATGATGAGGCGGATATTTTCTCGGGATTTAGCCACAATGAGCGAAGATGATCGTAAAAAGCTGGTAGATGAGCTGTTTAACGCCAAAAAGCTCGAGGCCATAGGGGTGCTTGCGGGTGGTATCGCCCATGACTTCAATAATTTGTTGTTTGTCATAATGGGCAATATCAATATGGCGCAACTAAAAGTAGAGCGGGAACACGGGGCGCAGCGCCATCTGATCGAAGCGGAAAAGGCATGTCTTCGCGCAAAGGATCTCACCCAGAAGTTCATAACGTTTTCTTCGGGGGGAGGGCCGCTCAAATGCCGCATCTCGCTCCAGGAACTGGTCTCGGGCATTGCCGACCTTGTATTGAGAGACACGGTGACAAGCTGGGAGATACATGGGGCTGCCGACCTGTGGGACGTCGAAGTCGATGAGAACCAGTTGCGTCAGGTTTTTACGAGTCTTATCGAAAACGCCGCGGAAGCGATGTCCCGGGGAGGTCTTATTGCGATCGGCACTGAAAATGTTGAAATTTGCGGGTGGAGGGGCGAAGGAATTGACCTGGGGGAAGGCCGCTATGTAAAAGTCTCTATTGCGGATGAAGGCATTGGAATTCCGGAAGAAAATATCTCCAGCATATTCGACCCCTATTTTTCCACCAAGTATCGCGGAAGTAAAAAAGGCATGGGGTTTGGACTCGCCATCGCCCATTCGGTGATAAAAAAACATAAGGGAACCATAAAAGTCGAGTCAATTCCCGGGAAAGGAACGACGGTTTCGGTTCTCATACCTGCTGCGGATCGCAAGCGCGGTCCGCTTCCCTGCGCGCCGGCCTACCATACCACTCCCAGGAAACGCATACTCATAATGGAAGATGAGGAGATGCCGCGCGAGTTGATACAAACCATGCTCGAGCACCTGGGCTATGAGGTCGATACCGCGCTCGAAGGCCGGCAGGCCGTTAAACTCTATGCCGAGTCCCTCGCTGTCGGCCGGTGCTACGATGCGGTGATTCTCGACCTGGCGGTGAAGGTCGGAATGGACGGAAAAGAAGCCATCGGAAAGATCAAATACCTCAATCCGACCGTCAGGGCGATAGTTTCGAGCGGATACTCAACGGATACGATAATGACAGATTGCGCCGACTGCGGTTTTTGCGGCGTCTTGAAAAAACCATACGATCTCGAAGCCCTTAAGATCGCGTTGGACCGGGCATTGGGCTGATCATCGGGCTTGCCGGCCGCGTCTATTCCTTTTTTTAAGGATGCGAAAGCCTTTCGAGCAGCTTCATGGCAACTCCGTCAGGAACCAGGCCGGCCACGTCGCCCCCCGAGCGCACCACTTCCTTGATAATCCTTGAGCTGATGTATATCCAGCGCATCCCCGTCATTATGAATGCGGTTTCGATTTCAGCGTTTAGCTTGCGGTTCATAAGCGCCATCTGGAATTCGTATTCAAAATCGCTTACCGCCCTAAGACCCCGGACTATGGTGCTTGCCGGAATCGATTGCACGTAATTGACGAGCAACCCGTGAAGGAGATCAACCTTTACGCGATCCCTTAGAGGATGGTCGGCCAGGGACTCCTTTATCATTTCCAACCGCTCTTTGGCAGTAAACAGCGGTTCCTTGCCAACGTTTACCGCGACAGCGATAATGACCTCGTCAAACATTTTGAGCGCCCGCTCCAGCAGGTCGATGTGGCCGTTGGTGATAGGGTCAAACGATCCCGGGTACACTGCGATACTGCCCATCTTTCCTCCTGCCGGGGTTTACCGGAATAGTGCCAACCGCGAATAGATCACGATCAAAGTGTCGCCGTATCTACGTTCGCGGTCCTTTTGCCATGCCGGGTCCAAAATCGGCCGTTGCGCGTCTTTTACGTGCTGCTCGGAAACGAGCAGCGCGCCGGGGCGCGCAACCGCGCCGACAATCTGGATGGTTTTCTCGACATATCCCTGCCCGTAGGGGGGATCCAAAAAGACGATGTCGAAGAGTTCTTTTTCCGATTCGAGGCGACGGATCGTCGAGGCGACCGTCCCCTGCAGTATGCGCGACCTATCCCCCGCGTCGCACAACGAGATATTCTCGCGCACCAGGCGCAAAGCTTCGGCGCCGTTATCTACAAAGCAGCAGAACTTCGCCCTGCGGCTAAGCGCTTCCAGGCCCATCGCCCCGGTGCCCGCAAAGAGATCGAGTACACGGGCATCCGGGACATGTTCGGAAATAATACTAAAGACCGCCTCCCGGACCTTATCGATGGTCGGGCGGATTTTCGAGCTTTTGGGCGCGTGGAGGCGCCGTCCGCCACAGGCGCCGGCAATTATGCGCATCCCGGGCTACAGCCGGCCGTGTTGCAAAAGGATCTCCGCGATTTGCACCGCGTTGGTGGCAGCTCCTTTGCGGATATTGTCGGCAACCACCCACATGGCAAGACCGTTTTCAACGGATGGATCGGTGCGAATTCTGCCAACCAGTGTCAGGTCACCCCCCGCGGCATCAAGTGGCATCGGATAGCCCGCATTCGCAGGATCGTCAACCACCCGGACTCCAGGGGCGTTTTTTAGCAGCATCCGCGCATCTTCGGGGGAAAGCGGCTTCTCGGTCTCGAGGTTTACCGACTCGGAATGGCCGTAGATAACCGGGACCCTGACCGTGGTGGCGCAAACACGAATCCTTGAATCCTCGAATATCTTCCGCGTCTCGTGTACCATTTTCATTTCTTCTTCGGAAAAGCCGTTATCAAGAAAAGGGCCGATATGGGGAAGACAGTTGAACGCGATCTGATGGGGATAGATCCGGTGAACCGCCTCCCGCCCCTGCATAATGTCGGCGACCTGATTTTGGAGCTCTTCGATGGCTCTTTTCCCCGTACCGGATACGGCCTGAAAAGTGGTAACGACCACCCGCCGGATTCCGGCGGCATCGTATAGGGGCTTTAACGCTACGACCATCTGGATCGTCGAACAGTTCGGGTTTGCGATTATCCCGGAATGGGACAACGCAGCTTCGGGGTTTACCTCCGGCACAACCAGCGGGACTGCGGGGTCCATGCGAAAGGCGTTGGAGTTGTCGATAACGACTGCTCCGGCCCGCGCGGCTGCAGGCGCAAATTTTTTACTGATGGAGCCTCCGGCGGAAAAAAGGGCTAACCGAATGTCGTTGAAAGAATCCTCTGTGAGTTCTTCAACGGGAATCTCGACCCCTCGGAAGGCAAGGGTTTTTCCAACCGAGCGAGCCGATGCAAGCAGCTTCAGGCTGCCTACCGGGAAAGCCCTTTGCTCCAGTACCTTTATCATCAGGTTGCCAACCGCCCCGGTAGCTCCAACGACCGCGACCTTGAATCCGTTTTGCGCCATCTTTATAAGGACCTCTTGAGTGAGTAGTTACCAGTCGCTATTAATCAGCCGGCTATAAGCCTTGCCACCAAGTCGCCAACCTCCGAGGTGGAGTAACCCATGTGGCCTGCGGCAAGACTTTTGAGGTCGCCTGCGACAACTTTTTTTATCGCATTTTCGATGAGCGCCGCGGCCGCGGTTTCCCCCAGGTGTTCGAGCATCATCTGGGCTGCGGCGATAGCCGCGATCGGGTTTATGATGTTTTGGCCCGTGTATTTGGGGGCCGAGCCTCCGATGGGCTCGAACATGGATACACCTGCCGGGTTGATGTTGCCGCCGGCAGCGATTCCCATTCCGCCCTGAATCATCGCGCCGAGATCGGTTATGATGTCTCCAAACAAGTTGTCGGTAACGATTACATCGAACCACTCGGGGTTTTTGATCATCCACATGCAGATCGCATCGACATGGACATAGTCGGTCTCTATATCGGGGTATTCCCTGGCGACCTCGTTAAACGCCCGTTGCCAGAGGTCGAAGGCATAGGTCAGCACGTTGGTCTTGCCGCAAAGGGTAAGCTTTTTGCGATAATTGCGTTTTCGGCAGTAGTCAAAGGCGAACCTGATGCAGCGCTCCGCGCCAAGGCGGGTGTTTATCGATTCCTGGACGGCCACCTCATGAGGGGTGCCCTTGCGCAAAAAGCCTCCCGCTCCGGCATAGAGCCCTTCGGTATTTTCGCGAACCACAACGAACTTTACGTCATCGGGTCCCTTGTCCTTAAGAGGGGTCTCCACGCCGGGATAGAGGATCACCGGGCGAAGATTGACGTACTGATCGAGCTTGAAGCGGAGTTCGAGCAAAAGACCTTTTTCCAAGATTCCGGGTTTGACATCGGGGTGGCCGATGGCGCCAAGCAGTATCGCGTCGAATTTTTTTAGCTCTTCGAGAGTTTCCTCCGTCAGGAGTTCTCCGGTTTTGAGATAGCGTTCGCCTCCGAGATCGAAGTGAACCTTTTCAGTGGTAAAGCCGGATTTTTGGGATGCTGCGTCCAATGCCTTAAGAGCTTCCCTTACAACCTCAGGGCCCGTTCCGTCTCCCGGAATGACCGCAATGCGGTAATTTTTCGCCATTTGACACCTTTTCCTGTCATGATTTGAACTCTAAATATAGCGCCCGTCCGGAAGCTACCTGGTGGGCACAATAATGCTCGTGCCCACCCTGCCGGGAACCGCACTCGGCGAAGGGTGGGCACAGCTTCGCCTTGCCCACCGCCCTTAGGACACGGGTTTCCGGAAGGGCACTAAATAATAAAACCGATCAGAGCATCTACGCCCGTTCGGACATCTGCTCCTTTACGTATTCCATGAGGCCTCCGGCCTTGATCAGCTTCTGCATAAAGGGGGGAATAGCCTGGGCTCTATATTTTTCCTTCCTGGTAAGGTTTTCGATAACGCCCGAATCCAGGTCGATTTCCAGTTCATCTCCCGTTTGGATGCGCTCTGCCCCTTCGGGGCACTCGAGGATGGGCAGCCCCATATTGAGAGCATTGCGGTAGAAGATTCGCGCAAAGCTAGTGGCGATGACACAACCCACACCGGAGGCCTTTATGGCTATCGGGGCGTGCTCTCTGGAGGAGCCGCAGCCAAAATTTTTCCCCGCCGCTATAATATCTCCGGGCTTCACCTTGGAGGCGAAGGCTGCGTCAGCGTCTTCCATGCAGTGGGAAGCAAGCGCTGCCGGGTCTGTCGTGTTGAGGTAGCGCGCGGGAATGATTGCATCCGTATCGACATCGTGTCCGAACTTCCAAGTTTTCCCTTGTATTTTCATCAGCTCAAAACCTCTTCAGGATGGGCTATGCGTCCGAGGACGGCGGAAGCGGCAGCAACGGCAGGATTGCTAAGATATACCTTGCTGTCGACGTGTCCCATGCGACCCAGGAAGTTGCGGTTGGTAGTAGCGACGGCCACCTCGCCGGGGGCGAGAATTCCCATGTGGCCCCCAAGGCATGGACCGCAGGTGGGCGTGCTGACCGCTGCTTCGGCCTCGATGAAGATCTCGAGCAGTCCCTCTTCCATGGCTTCCATGTATACGAGCTGCGTTGCGGGTATCACCAGGCAGCGAACCCCTTTGGCGACCTTTCTGCCTTTTAGGATCCGGGCGGCCACTCGCAAGTCTTCGAGTCGGCCGTTGGTGCACGAGCCTATCACCACCTGGTCGATCGGAGTGTTGGCAATTTCTGTCACCTGCTTTACGTTTTCCGGCGAATGGGGCAGGGCCACCATCGGTTCAAGAGCCGAGATGTCCCAATCGTAGACCGCTTCGTAGGTCGCCCCGGGGTCGCTTTGGTAGAATTTATAGGGTCTTTTCGCCCGCGAGCTCACATATTGTTCGGTGATCGAATCCGGGGTTACGATGCCGACTTTGGCGCCCGCCTCGATAGCCATGTTGCTCATCGAAAACCGGTCCGACATGGGCAGAGAATCGATCACTTCGCCTGTAAACTCCATTGCCCGATACCTGGCCCCGTCGACTCCAATTTGGCCTATGGTGTAGAGGATGAGATCTTTTCCTCCCACCCAGGGGCGGAGTTTTCCACGGAAAATAAACTTCATGGAATGAGGCGTTTTAAACCAGACCTTGCCGGTTATCATCGCAGCGGCTAGATCGGTGCTTCCAACCCCTGTTGCAAAGGCGCCAAGGGCGCCGTAGGTGCACGTGTGGCTGTCGGCCCCGATAACGACATCTCCTGGCAACACAATGCCCTGTTCGGGCAAAAGGGCGTGTTCGACCCCCATGCGCCCGACTTCGAAATAGTAGCGAAGATCGAACTCCTTTGCGAACTCTCGTAGCATCCGGGCCTGCACGGCCGAGGCGATGTCTTTGTTCGGCACGAAGTGGTCCGGGATAAGACCGATGCGATCCTTATCGAATACCTTTTTAGCCCCGGAGCGCCTGAACGCCTCAATTGCGAGGGGGGCCGTTATATCGTTTCCAAACGCGAAATCGACCCGCACTTCCACGAGTTCGTCCGGGAAAACCTCGGGTTTTCCGGCGTGGTCCGCCAAAATCTTTTCACTGATAGTCTTGTGCATGAATTCCACCTTCATTTCCGGTTTTTCGTGGCCGGTTTGACGAGTCAGACTAAAGGCCTGCGTTCTTCCGTAACGTTTTCCGGGGGCGACTGAGCGGCCTCCGGTTCAGTCGAGCCCACCTTTTTGTCCTTCCCCCCGATTTTCCACGCCACCCACCGTACCGGACCCGACAGGGTGTAGAGCGACAGGATGATAAAGAGCATAAGCGGCGGGTCTACGGCTATGACGCTTACCAAAAGTATGACGCCGAATACGACAAAAGAGGGGCGGGCCTTTATAAACTCGAAGTCCTTGAAGCTGTTGTAGGGCATGGTGCTGATCATAAAAGAACCCAGCAAAAAGGTCGCAACGAGCAGCACGGGACCGATGACCGGTCCGTGAACGGCAATTTCTCTGTAGCGCAAAAAAAGAACCGTTGTGGCGATCATGGTCGCTCCGCCGGGGATCGGCAGGCCGACGAAAAACTTTTTGTTTGTCGTTTCCACCTGGACGTTGAAGCGGGCGAGGCGCAAAGCCCCGCAGGCCATGTAAACGAAGGCCGCAAGCCACCCGATGCGCCCGTAGGGTTTTAGCGCCAAAAGGTAGATCAGTAAACCCGGCGCAACGCCAAACGCCACCAGATCGGCCAGCGAGTCGTACTCGACCCCGAAGCGGCTCGTGCCTCCAGTCATCCTGGCGACCTTGCCGTCGAGAATGTCGAAAAGACACGACGCCAGGACGGCTATGGCCGCCAGTTCGAAATTACCGCCAATGGCTTTGACGATTCCGAAAAAACCGCTGAAAAGGTTTCCCGTAGTGAACAGATTGGGCCAGATGTGTGTCCCGCGGAAAACCTCGCCATCTCTTCGCAACCTTCTGCGGCGCGAGCGCCTCTTCTTTACGGGTTCAATCTGCATAAGACTGTTTCTCCCGCATAGACACGTTTGCCTTGGAACACCAGGACTTCACTGTTTTCAGGCACATAGACGTCCATCCGGGACCCGAACCGGATCATCCCGAATCGTTCCGCCTGGAGGACCAGGTCCCCGATCCTGGGCCAGCAAACGATGCGGCGGGCTATCAAGCCGGCCACCTGGGTAATCACGACGTCAAGGCCTCCCGCCGATTTTATCCAGAGCCAGTTCTGCTCGTTATCCTCGCTGGCCTGGGCATGGTTTGCGGCCAGGTAGCGCCCCTTTTTGTAGTGCATGCCCTCGATCGAGCCGGAAACCGGGACCCGGTTTACATGAACATCGAAAACCGACATGAAGATGCTGATCTTCATCGCCGGTTTGTCCAAAAACCTGACCGAAGGCACACTCTTTACCGAAATTACCCGTCCATCGGCAGGGGATACGAGTTCATTTTCACCTGCGTTGGAGACCCGTTCCGGGTCCCGGAAAAAGTGGCCGATCAGTAGAGTTAGGGCCAGAAGCAGGAGGGATAGTATTCCCCAGCCGAGCACCGCAACGATCAGTGTGGAAAACATTGCAGCAAGGATAAAAGGAATCCCTTCCCTGGCAATTGGTACATGGTATTGCTTTTGCCTGAAATCCCCGACCGACAAATGTGCACTCCTTGCTGTCTAAATCATCTTAACCGCATCGAGAAAAGGCATCATCGCGCGCAGTTTGGCGCCTATCTGCTCGATAAGCAGTGTCTTTTCCCGGTTTCTGATGGACTGGAACATGGGTCGTCCCGCCTGGTTTTCAAGGATCCAGTTGCGAGCGAAAGTCCCCGTCTGGATCTCTTCGAGTATCTTTTTCATCTCTGCGCGGGTCTGATCGGTTATGACACGCTTTCCGCTCGAAAAGTCCCCGTATTCGGCCGTATCGCTAATCGAATATCTCATGTAGGCAAGGCCGCCGCGGTAGATGAGATCGACTATCAATTTGAGTTCGTGCATGCACTCGAAAAAAGCGATTTCCGGCTGATAGCCGGCATCTACCAGCGTATCGAACCCCGCCTTCACCAATTCGGAGACCCCGCCGCACAGCACCGCCTGCTCACCGAAAAGGTCGGTTTCGGTTTCTTCTTTGAAGGTGGTTTTCAATACTCCGGCGCGCGTTGCTCCGATGCCCGCGCCGTAGGCCAAAGCCGTCTGGAGAGCGCTACCCGAGGCGTCCTGGTGGATGGCTACCAGGGCCGGAACACCGGCGCCCCGCACATATTCGCTTCGTACCAGGTGTCCCGGGCCCTTGGGGGCGACCATCACGACGTCGATTTCAGATGGAGGCAGAATCTGTCCATAATGAATGTTAAAGCCGTGCGAAAATAGAAGGGTCTTACCGGCCCCCATCGAAGGGGCGATGTCGCTGCGGTACAGGGCTGCCTGACCGTGGTCCGGGGTAAGGAGCTGGATGACATCGGACTGCTCGGCGGCTTCGCGAGCAGATACCGGTGTGAAGCCGTCTTCTACGGCCTTTTCAAAACCGGGGCCGCCCTGTCTTGCGGCCACCACCACCTGGAGGCCCGAGTCGCGCAGATTCTGGGCCTGTGCGTGGCCCTGGCTTCCATATCCGATAATTGCGATCTTTTTTCCGCGCAAACAATCCATGTTGGCGTCCGTGTCATAAAAAATTTGCATCGATACTCTCCTCAATTATGATTTCGTTTAGTTATTTCTTGCTGCGTGCAAGGGCCGCTTTGCCCGTTCGGGCAATCTCGGCTATTCCAATCTGGTCCAAAAGCTCGACAATGGCCGCGAGTTTTCCCTCGTTTCCGGTGACTTCGAGCGTATAAAAATGAGGGCTGACATCGACCACCTTGGCGCGAAAAATATCTACTATGCGGAGCACCTCGGCCCGGGTTTGCTGTTCGGCGCGGACCTTGATAAGGGCCATTTCCCGATCGACAAACTCGGTTTCCGAAAAATCAAATACCTTAATCACGTTAACCAGCTTGTTTAGTTGCTTAACTATCTGGGAGAGCACCCGCTCGTCGCCGCTCGTAACGATTGTAAGGCGCGTTAGCCCTTTTTCATTGGTCTCCGCGGCCGTGACCGTTTCGATGTTGTACCCCCGTCCGGAGAAAAGTCCAACGATTCTTGCCAGGACCCCCGGAACATTTTGCACCAAAATGCCTATCGTATAGCGTTTGTCGTTTGTGACAATCATCGGATGATCCCTGCATCTAGAGCTGCGTTAGAAGCATTTCGGTAAGGCTCTTTCCGGGCGGCACTATCGGGTAGACGTTTTCTTCGGTCGCCACCATAAATTCCATGAAAACGGGCCCCTGTATCGCAAGGCCCTGTCGCAGGACCGATTCGACCTGCTCGGGCCGCTCCGCCCTTAGTCCCACCGCCCCGTAGGCTTCGGCGAGCTTTACGAAATCCGGCGACCCTTCCATGCAGGATCCTGTGTAGTTTTTCTCGTAGAAAAGCTCCTGCCATTGGCGGGGCAGGCCCAGATAAGTATTGTTTATTATGACGACTTTTACCGGGATATTGTTGCAGACCGCGGTGCACAGTTCCTGAATATTCATCTGGATGCTTCCATCGCCGGCTATGTCTATTACCAGTTTATCCGGAAAGGCCACCTGGGCGCCAATGGCTGCCGGGAATCCGTAGCCCATCGTGCCAAGGCCCCCCGAGGTGAGCAGGGTGCGCGGGCGGTCAAATTGATAGAACTGGGCGGTCCACATCTGGTGCTGTCCGACCTCGGTGGTGATTATGGCGTCGCGTCCCGCAATCTCATGGAGTTTTTCTATGACAAACTGGGGCTTTATCAACTCCTCAGAGGGGCAGTAGGTAAGGGGATGATCTTTTTTCCACCGGGCTACCTGGTCGAGCCACGGGGTGCGGGCCTCGGAAATTCCCTCGATCGGCGCCTTTTCGAAAAATTCGAGACATTGCTCCAAAGCGTTCCTGCAGTCGCCAACGATCGGGACGTCAACTTCGACGTTTTTGCTGATGCTGGTCGGATCGATATCGACATGAACGATTTTGGCCTTCGGGGCAAAGGTGCTGATCTTTCCGGTCACCCGGTCGTCGAAACGAACGCCGATGGCAAAGATAACATCGGCATGCGATATGGCCATGTTTGCCTGGTAGGCGCCGTGCATTCCGGGCATTCCAAGCCACAGGGGGTCAGGGCGTCTTTGCCCGTCTCCTGAGTCCGTGGTGGCCGGATAGCCTCCCAGGCCCAGAAGAGAGCAGGTGACCGGCGCCTGGATGAGCCGGGCAAACCGGGTCAGCTCCTCGGAAGCCTCCGATATGATAATGCCGCCACCAGCGAAGATGACAGGAGACTTGGCCTTGGCGAGGAGCTCGCACGCTTTCCTCACCTGGCCCGCATGCGCTTCCACCGTCGGGCGGTAGCCGGGCAGGTCGACTTTTTTGGGATATTTGAAGTCTGTCTGCGCCTGGATCACGTCTTTGGGAAGGTCTACCAGAATGGGTCCGGGGCGTCCGGTGCGCGCGAGGTAGAACGCCTCCTTTATCGCCGGCGCCAGATCTTTTACATCGCGCACCAGGTAGCTGTGTTTTGTGCAGGGGCGGGTGATGCCCATGATGTCCACTTCCTGGAACGCGTCGTCTCCTATGAGCGGGGTGGGCACCTGGCCGGTGAAAACGACCATCGGCACCGAATCCATGTAGGCGGTGGCTATGCCGGTTACGGTGTTCGTAGCCCCCGGCCCCGAGGTGACCAGACACACTCCCACGCGACCGGACGCTCTCGCATAGCCATCCGCCATGTGGGCTGCCCCCTGCTCATGTCGTACCAGGATGTGCCGTATGTTGTGGGCGGCCATTTCGTGATAGATATCCAGGACGGCGCCTCCCGGAAATCCGAACACTACTTCCACACCCTCTTTTTTGAGGCATTCGAAAAATATCTGCGCGCCCTTAAGTTTCATGCAACGACCCTCGATTAGCCGGCCCGGGCAGGAGGAGCTTTAGACAGCGCCTTCCGGCAGGGCGAAAATCAGACCGATTGATTATAGCTTCCCTGAAAATTAAAATTAAAATTTTAACAACAAGCGATCCAGAGTGTCAATGTGATTAAATGCCGGTGAGTGAGTGAATAGAGGAATTGGTGAATCGTGAATGGATTTGCGGGTTCCCGATTGGCGACTGCGCGCTTTGCGGGGTTGGTTTCGCTGCGGCCGATGGGGCCGTCCCCATGCTGTTTTTGCTGAAAATACAGAAAAAACTTTTTGTCTCTTTTGGTAACATAGCGATTTAATAGGTATTTTGGAAGAGGGGGGCAGAAATAACAGCAGATAACAGCGTGTCCATAACAGCGAATAACAGCAAGGGATAACAGCCAATAACAGCAAATAACAGCCTTGACGGGGTGAATGCGGGAAGGGGTTGCCGAGGTCCATCGATACCTTTCCGTCCTTGAATATTCCAACTATACTATTCCAACTATTTCGTAGCCACACACGTTTATGAATTGCTTTCCAATTTATTATAATGAAGATGGTTCGTATGCGCAAAACGGCAACCTGAAGCGGCAAATATGGGGCGGCAATAGAAACGGCAACGAGAAAAGGCAAGATGAAGTTTCTGCGCAATGACTGGCGCAGCAAAGATGAGAGCTTGGAGAAGATATATTCCTATTTGAGGCGATAAGAAGGGTTTGGGATGGAAATCCTGTCTTTTAACCCCACCCCATGCGCTCTTTTTCATGTTTGACGTCCGATACGGTTTTTCGGTATTTAGCCAGTTATTGATTTTTCCTCCCTTTAAAGAATACCAAAAACGTCCAAAAAAGGATAAAATTATGGAAAACCCGGAGGCTTTCGAAGTGTCCTCCTGCGGCGGCGAAGATTACAGCGCGGAGTCGAGGGAATCCGCGAGGACGGAGCAGATGGCTTTAACACTTACTCCCAATGCACAAATCGTATTAAAGAAGCGCTACCTGGTAAAGGATGGCGAAGGCAAGGCGCTGGAGACTCCGGAGGACCTTTTCAGGAGGGTGGCGCTGGCTATTGCGCAGCCCGATGGGCTCTACGAGGGGCCAGGTAAAGTCCAGGAGACGTCTCGCAAATTTTACGACCTGATGACCTCCCTTGATTTCATGCCTAATTCTCCAACTCTCATGAATGCCGGCCGCGCGTTAGGACAGCTTTCCGCCTGCTTCGTTCTACCCGTCGAGGATTCCATCGACAGTATTTTCGAAGCGATAAAGCACGCGGCGATGATCCATAAGAGCGGGGGAGGGACCGGATTTTCCTTTTCCAGGATCCGGCCCGAAAGCGATAAGGTCCTGTCCACCCAGGGGGTGGCGAGCGGTCCGGTTTCGTTTATGTCCGTCTTCGATGTCGCAACGGAAACCATAAAGCAGGGCGGAACGAGGCGGGGCGCAAACATGGGCATCCTGCGCGTCGACCACCCCGATATTCTAAAATTCATATCGTGTAAGACCGACAATCTGCGGATGACCAATTTTAACATCTCGGTTGCCGTTACCGACGAGTTCATGCGCGCGCTGGAAACCGGGGCGGACTATGCGCTGCGAAATCCTCGTACGGGCGAAGAAGTGGACAAACTCTCCGCGCGGGAGGTTTTCGACCACATTGTCCAGTCTGCCTGGAAAAACGGGGAACCGGGCATCATCTTTATAGACGCCATGAACCGGACCAACCCGACCCCGAAGGTCGGGCGTATCGAGAGCACGAACCCGTGCGGCGAACAACCTCTTCTTCCCTACGAATCGTGCAATCTCGGTTCGATAAATCTCTCCGGGATGTATGCGGGAGGACAAATCGACTACAACCGGCTAAAGGCCGTGATATGGGATGCCGTCCACTTTCTCGATAATGTGATCGAGGCAAACAAGTACCCTCTTGAAAAAATAGAGGAACTGACCAAGGCGAACCGCAAGATCGGCCTGGGTATCATGGGGTTTGCCGATCTATTGATTGCCCTGGGCATTGCGTATAATTCCGAAGAAGCGGTCGAGACCGCCGAAGCCGTTATGGGTTTTATCCAGAAGGAGTCCAAGGCGGCATCGGCTGAGCTTGGCAAGACGAGGGGAAATTTTCCGAACTACCAGGGCTCGGTCTTCGATTCGTCTGAAACCCCCACCATGAGGCATGCCACGACGACGACAATCGCACCTACCGGCACCATCAGCATTATCGCGGGGTGTTCGAGCGGAATCGAGCCGCTTTTTGCGATCAGTTTCGTTCGCAAGGTGCTCGATGGCGAAGAACTGGTGGAGACTCACCCGATGTTTCGGAAGGTGGCCCGGGAACGGGGCTTTTATTCCGAAGATCTGATGAAGCGAATTGCCCAGCAGGGGAGCATCAAGGATTTTGCCGAGATCCCCGAGGATGTGCGCCGAGTCTTTGTCGTCTCCCATGACGTCGAGCCGCTCTGGCATATACGCATTCAGGCGGCTTTCCAGAAACATACCGACAACGCGGTCAGCAAAACGATCAACTTCCCGTTTTCAGCCAGTCCCGAAGAGGTCCATCAAGCTTACATTTCCGCCTACAAGCTCGGATGCAAGGGGCTTACGATTTACCGGGACGGAAGCCGCGAGACCCAGGTGCTAAATATCCAGCGAAAGCCCCAGTACCCGCAGGTCGAGCCGCGCCCTCGCCCGGATATGACACACGGGATAACCGAGCGTGTAAACACGGGCTGCGGGAATCTCTACGTCACGATAAACTCGGACGAGTACGGGTTTTGCGAGGTTTTCGCCCAGATGGGCAAAGCGGGTGGATGTGCCTATTCGCAGATCGAAGCTTCGAGCAGGCTCATATCCCTGGCTCTTCGCTCGGGCGTAAAGGCGGAGGCGATAATAAAGCAGCTCGTGGGTATCCGGTGCCCCTCGCCCGCCTGGGGAAACGGCGAGCAGGTCGTGTCCTGTTCGGATGGAATAGCCAAGGTCCTAAACCATCACTCCCATTCGGAGATAAGTTCGGCTCTGGCCGACCAGATGGGCGCATGTCCCGACTGCGGCGCCTCGGTGGAGCATGAGGGCGGGTGCATCGTTTGCCGCTCGTGCGGGTTTTCGAGGTGCGCTTAGGAGCGGGAAGCGGGGAGCAGGAAGCGGGAAGCGGGAAGCGGGAAGCGGGAAGCGGGGAGCGGGGAGCGGGGAGCAGGGAGCAGGGAGCAGGGAGCAGGGAGCAGGGAGCAGGGAGCGGGAAGCGGGAAGCGGGAAGCGGGAAGCGGGAAGCAGGAAGCAGGAAGCAGGGAGCGGGAAGCGGGAAGCGGGAAGCGGGAAGCGGGAAGCGGGGGAGCGGGGGAGCGGGGAGCGGGAAGCGGGGAGCGGGAAGCGGGAAGCG
>JARLHO010000078.1 GCA_031292215.1 Syntrophobacteraceae bacterium
GCCCCGGCGGCGATCGTTTTTCTTAAGACCGTATCGGAAACCTTCCGCCCCATGCTCAAAACGGTTATTGTGCCCCCCAGCTCTTCTTTTATCTTTATCGCGGCCTCCAGGGCGTTTTCATCATAGGGGCTTATGACGTCCGGAGCATCCACGCTCACCTGCATTTTTTCAACGTTTACGGTAACGTTTGAAAAGGGCGCTTCCGGATCGGGTATCTGTTTTGCGCACACAATGATTTTCGGCTCTTTCATTGCTGTTCCTCCAGTTTCTGTACCAGGGCGGGGACAATGTCTCGGTAGTCGCCAACAACCCCGTAGTCGGCAATCTTAAAGATATTGCAGCCGGGATCGGTGTTTATGGCGACAATCTTTTTGGAACGTATCATCCCGACAAGATGCTGGATCGCACCCGATATCCCTACCGCTATGTAGGCATCGGGGGCGATGATCGTTCCAGTCAGCCCCACCTGGCGGTCCGAAGACATCCAGCACTTATCCACCACCGGACGGCTGCACCCGATCATGACGTTGCCGTGCGTTTTGCTCATTGCGGCCGCAAGCGCTTCGAGCATGCCAAAGTCCTCTTTTTCCTCTATCCCTCTTCCTCCGGATATGACCACATTGGCCTTGTCGAGCTCGACTACTTCCTGCTCGACGGTCCTAAGGGATTTCACCCTGATCGCCCCTTCCCCGATCTCGGGGACCATAGCTATAATGGCGCTTTGCGACTGTACCTCTTCCATCGGCTCGAAGGCGTTCTTTCGAATCGTCGCCATCTGCGGAACCCCCTCACACTTTACCGCGGCTATGGCGTTCCCGCCGTAGATCGGCTTGGTGCGAACGAGCAGACCGTCCCCCGGGTCCACCGAAAGGCTAAGGCAATCGGTGGTAAGATTGGTTTTGAGCCTGCAGGCGAGCCTTGGGCCCACTTCCTTTCCCACAAACGAGTGGCTCATAAGAAAGACCCCGGGCTTTACCTGTCTGCACAGCCATTCCAGAGCGCTTACCCAGGCGTCGGGCTGGAAGCCCCCAAGCAGGGGATGATCGAGTCGATAGACCTTATCCAACCCGAAAGAGGCGGAAATCTCGGCCGGCTTCGCCGTATCGCTTCCCGCAACCACCGCGCACGCCGCAACGCCCAGCTCTTTTGAAAGCGCGCTCGCCCCCCGCATCAACTCGAGGCTCTTTTTGTCCACTATTCCGTCTTTGACCTCAACCAACAGCAGCATCTCGTTCATCTCTGCCAGTCCTCCCTGTTGTTAATTATTCTTCGCAAAGCGATTGAAGGAGCAACTCGTTTAGATCCATCACCTTCATCTCGCCTTCATATCCCAGAGTCTTTACCGCATCCTCCAGCATGATCAGACAGAGGGGACACGCCGTTACAAGGATTTGGGCGCCGGTCTGCCGCGCCTCCTTTATCCTTATTTCGCTCATCCTGGCCTCACCGCGAATATCTGCCCCCTGCCACATCCGTCCGCCTCCCCCGCCGCAGCAAAGGCTCTGTGCGCCGTGGTGGGCCATCTCCACAAGCCTTACGCCCGGAATGGATCCTATGACCTGCCGCGGCTCATTAAAAATGCGGTTGTGGCGCCCGAGGTAGCAGGGGTCGTGATAGGTCACCGTGGCCTTCACGCCCGTCCCTGGCTTTAGCCTGCCCTCATCGATAAGTTCCTTTAAAACCATTGAATAATGGCGGACTCTAAAAGAAGCCCCCCGGTATTCGTGTAAAAGGGTGTGAAAACAGTGGGGAGAAGAGGTAACGATATCGCTTACGCTAAACTTATCCAAAAGCTCCGAGCAGTTTTCCCTCTTCTCCTGGAAAAGCCCCAGCTCACCTACTACCCGTGCGATGTCTCCGCAGCACGGCTCTTTATCCCCGAGGATCCCAAAGCCTGTCTCCGCCTTCTTTAGAAGGCTCGAAAAGGCCACCGCCATCCCTTGAGCCCTGGCGTCAAAGGAGGTCGTGCACCCGACAAAGTAGCAAAGGCCCTCGGACTCCCCCCCGGCTCTTACGGCCGGCACATCCAGTCCCTTTGCCCAGGCGGCCCGCTCTCTTTTGGAAGAAACCCAGGGGTTTTCGTAGTTAAAAAGACGCTCGAGAGTCTGGTTCAAGAGATCCGGGACGCCTTTCCCCTCTTCGATCAGCAGAGACCGTTTTTTCCCGACAACCGTAAACGGCTCGGCGTAAACCGGGCAGACCTCCATGCACGCCCCGCAGGTCGTGCAAAACCAGGCGGATTTATCTTCGACCGGGTAAAAGCCTTGCAAAAACCGGATATCCCCGGCGCTTGATTGCTCCTCATAGAGTACATGGCGGGCTGCCTGGACAAAGGCGCGGGGCGAAAGGGGCTCACCCGCTCCAGCAGACGGACACGCCTCCACACAACGGCCGCACCGCGTGCAGCTATCGAGAAAAGCCCTTTGGGAAACCTCCCAGGCAACCCCCAACTCCATCTCATCTTCCGGGTTTTTCGAAGGTATTACAGGAGAATGGTGCAGGTAATAAGAAGCCGGCGCCCCGACCAGGTGGAAAAGCTTCGTGTAAGGAATTGCGGCTATAAAGGCAAGACTTAGCAACCCGTGGCCCCACCAGAGGCCGGGGTAGATCGATTGGGCCGTTGCCTGCGGGATAAACTGGGCGACCCACGGACCCACCGCCGTCCATTCGGCCCACTCGGGTCTTAGGGCTGCCAGCCTTACTCCTTCCAGAAAAAAGCCGGAACACGCTATAAGCAGCAGCCACACAGGCACGACCGCGTCTTCAAGTTTTCGTTCAAGCCTTGGCACGCGCTGGACATATCTACGCACAAGCGACCAGATAATTCCTGCCAGCAGAAACGCTCCGCCAACCTCCATCGCCAATCCGAACACAAGATAGGTGTCTCCGGTAAGAAACGAATACAAATGGTCCTGTACAGCCACAAGCGTTGTGCCGATCAAAAGGATTATAAATCCCCAGAACATCAGGAAATGAGCCATGCCAGCCGCGATATCGCCTTTAAACAACCGAACTCCCAGGACGATCTCAACTATCGACTGCTTAACAGCCGTCCATGAAAAAGGTGTTTTGCTTTTCGATGTGCTTTTACGCCATGTACTTATATGAATGCTAACACCTGCGGCAAATATACATAAGGCAATAAAGGCAATTACGTAAAATAGCCAGGCATCGTTTATTTTCCAGAACATTGGTCTTTCCGGAATCATAAAAAGTCCCTTTCTTCCTATCCTGAAACGATTTGCAGCTCACACTCCGAAGACGAGCGGGAAGCGGTAAGCGGGAATTGAAACAATTACTCTTCCTGCCACTAGTTGGGAGCGGGAAGCAAAATGCACTAGTCCTTACTTCCTGCTTCCAGCTTCCTGCTTCCAGCTTCCTGCTTCCAGCTTCCTGCTTCCTGCTTCCAGCTTCCAGCTTAGAAGCTTCCCGCTTCCCGCTTCCTGCTTCTAGAAGTTTTTCATCATTTCACTTAATAGATACGGTATTTCTATCCTTCCGGTCGGAGCCAGTATCCTGCTGCTGTAATCGGTGGCATATTTATCCTTGAGACTCCTGGCTATTTTTCTGAATTGATCGCTCTGGATCGCCTCCGAGATAGCCGTGAGGCTTTTGCCCGTGCACTCGGCAAGCATCCGAGGGCCGCTGCCTATCGCCAGCCGGTATGCCCCGGTAACAGGGATGTGCAATTTTTCCATAGCCGGGATGACTTCAGCCCTGATAAATTGCACATGCTCTTCTTCCATGCCATGCAAGACGTTGTAATAATGGTTTAATTTCCACACCCCGGTTTGAATGACATAAGGCGCCTTCTCGGAGCGGCCAACCGGGACATAGACCTTGTTGCTGTATTTCCACACGTGTTCGGACAGCCTGCCCGAAAGGTCCCTGTACTCGCGCGAAGAAATGGTGCGCCGCAAACTCTCGGCCTCATCGACCGTTGCCACCGCGACTATCCTTGGACCTTCCCCCACCGCGACGTAATAGCCTCCCACCAGTCGTATGCCCAAATCCTTCAACCCCGGATTGTAATAGTTCGAGATAAAAGAGCCGTATTCATCGAACTTTCCGGGTCTCACGTCCCAATGCTGCACAAACAGGATGGCCATGCCTTCTCCTTTTCCAGGGCGCCTAACATTTGAACATGCGGGTCATAAGCTCAGCCAGGTAGTCGGCTTCCTTTTCTTTGACCTTCGAGAATTTGGCCGGCCTGGCCTGGACCCAGTAGAGGTTTTCGGGACAGCGCCCCGAGCAGTCCAAAACCCATTCCATATCCTGAGGGCAGTTGAAATGGGACTCGATTTCTTTGGCAATGCGCACGATTTCCTTTAACTCTTGCTCATCGAGACACCGTTTGCCCTGGAGATCTTCGGGCACATCGGCAACCGTTGTGCCGGAATCCTTGTAGACGACCATCTTGGTCTTCCGGTTGACCGTACACTCCACGCACCCGCTCTCTTTATCCACGATAAACTGGTCGGGGTTTATGTCGCCGGAGACAACGCTTTCGCCCAGCCCCCAGTTTCCTTCCACCACGACTTTGGAGGTGTCTCCAATCGTTGGCAAAACGGTCAGGACCACACCGGCCGATCGGGCTTGGACCATTTTCAACACCGCCACCCCGATGGGCGCCTTTTCTATCGGCATCCCCTTTTCGAGCCTGAAGGCTATCGCCCGGGTGGTAAAGGCGCTTCCCCAGACCTCGATGATCTTTCGAACAACCGATTCCCTGCCGCGCACGTTGAGGTAGGTCTCCATCTGACCGGGCATGCTCACCGCGCCGCTCGATCGCACAGCCACGGCGATCTCGTCTGCGCCCGCCCGCAGCTTTAGCTCCTCGTAATACCGGTAGAGTTCTTCCCGCATATCGGGAGGCATTTCCCGGGACTCGACAATCTGTCGAATCGCCCGGCTCGCCGCCGTCTGATTTTTTACGCTTTTTAACTCATCTATGTGGTCACGAACGTATTGGCGGATCATTTCGCCTGCGCCCGTTTGCTCCATAAACCGACCGTATCCTTCCACCGATACGGCAAACCCCGGGGGTATCCGCATCCCCAACCCGGTCATCTCTCCAAGGTTGGCGCATTTTTTCCCCACCAGTTCATTATGGCCGCTATGTAATTCCTCAAACCAGTACAGCCATTTTTCACTCATGAATTCCTCTCCTTCCCGAATCCAGCCATGGTTTGAATCCTTGTCGCGGTCTTTTGCCGAGGGCAGGACTCAAAAGGGTCTGGCTAACCCGATCGACCCCGCCCCCCCGGCAACCACATGAACTGGAAAGGGATCCGGAGCGCAAACCATAAAACCCCGGAAAGGCGACTGGACCCGCGACTGGGACAAATATTTACTTATCCAGTATGAAAACGACGCCCAGGTTGGCATCCACCTTGACCCGCTGGCCGGATTTGATTTTGGTGGTGCCCTCGAAAACGTTCATTACAACCGGAATCCCGTATTCCCTTCCGACAATCGCCGCATGCGATAGACTAGCCCCCCGGTCCACGATAACCCCCTTTATCATCGAAAACACCGGGGTCCAACTGGGCGAGGTGCTGGCCGCCACCAGGATGTCGCCTTCTTCGATCAGCGGGAGTTCATCTTCGTTCATGATCACCCGCGCGGGCCCTTCGGCCACCCCGGGAGAGCCGCAGGTGCCGTAGAGGTCGGCCTTGAGTTCCGGGCGGACCTGGGGCATCGAGCCCACGACCACCTTGAGCGCTATTGGATCCATCGACTGGATCAGCACTCCCATGGCCATCTCCAGGTCGAACCCCTCTTTTAGGAAAGCCGGCGGGTTGGGGGTCTTCATCCATTCGTTCCATTGCTCTTTTCTGCGCGAGACGATGTAGCGCATGTCGAACTGGTCGGGGTTAAGGCCTGCCCGTCTCACCTCGTCGGGAATGAGAAAAAATATATCCTCGGCGCGGTCTAAGGCGCCATCGCATGCGAAACGGTTTCCAAGGCCCAGAGCGCTTCTGCGCATCATGGCGTGCGTGTAGAGATCCAGGTAATGGTCGTGTTCTTCGCTAAATACTCCGCTTTTTTGCGCCAGGACCATGAGGCGCTCAAACCACCCCCTCTGCTCCTGGGGCACCTTGGACAACACGGTCTTTTCAGCCTCTTTGCGCTGGTCGGTGATTTTTTTTCTCTCTTCGTCGAGGTTAAAGCTCCCGCCCTTCTGGATGAACTGTTTGACGTTTACAAGGGCCGGCGTGGGGTCTTCGACCCAGGTGGGGAGATTTATTTCGGACATGCGCTGCATCCGCCAGCCGTCTTCGTTCATAAAGTCCATGAAATCCTTCATAAACCCTTTGCCGGCGACCGATTCCTCGAGCTTGCACCTGATTTCGGAAGCCTTGCACGCTACCACCAGATCAGCCAGCCCCTCTTCTCTTGCCCGCTTGGAAAACTCCCAAAGGCGCCGATCCACCTGGAACACCTTGTTGTCAAAACCCGAGACCAGGTTGTGGAAATCGGGCGAGGTATCGTCTATTCCCGCGAGATCGCGGCACATGTTCTCAAATAGAATATAGGCCGTGTAGGTGCCGTACATCATGTACATGTGGATTTCCCACATGCGCCGGCACGTGTTTATCGTCTCCTCGAAATTATCCAGCAGTTCGATATTGGTGGCTTTTTCCAGATCGAGGGATTTTAACTTCTCGTAGCGGCCCAGCATCTCCTGTACGAACCCGCCCCACAAGCCGTCGTAGTCTTCAATGAAAGGGAGGATGGCCTTACGGAATTGCACTTCTCTTCTTTGCTTTTCCTCTTCGCTTTTGACCAGGAGTAACGTCAGATAGCCCCCGCCGTTATGAAACCTCCAGTCCCAGCCTTTTACCGTGGGCAGGCTCAACTTTTCGGCCCCGTACTGCATGCCGTGGCGGCAGAAATTGACCCAAAACCATCCAAACATCGGAGTCCAGGGCGGAACGGAATGGGTGCCGTCAAGAAACCAGGCCGGCGACTGGGCAAAATCTCTTTCCGGATCAAATTCCAAACCGGGGACGACGTCGTAGACTTTCATGCTCCCTCTCCTCATGTTGGTAAGTTGTGTTAGGTCTCCCCACGAGACCCGTAACTTGCCCGGAAAACCTGCTGAGATTTGGGCTCGGGTGCTAAAAACCGTTCAATGAAATATCCCGCGCTGTGCCGATACCGGCCGGAGGAAGAAAAGGAGAAAGAAAGCGAAAACTCGCTAATTTGCAAAGAATGCGATAAGTCCTATCAATGTGCGGTGTGGTCGAGTAAACCCCTATCTTTTAATGCATGGCCCGGCCGCCATCGATCAAAAGGGTCTGCCCGGTGATAAAGTCGCTTTCCGGGGTGGACAGAAAAATCGCGGCCCCCACCAGGTCCTCCGGTTCTTCCAATCGGTGCAAAGGGGTCTTGGAGACATCGTATTTATTGACATCGGCTATGCCCCGACTGGCTTCCGTATCCGTAAATCCGGGGGCTATGCAGTTTATGCAGATTTTGTGAGGTCCCAGTTCAACGGCCAGCGCCCGGGTAAGACCGATAATTCCACCCTTTGAGGCAACGTAGTGGGCAAAGCCATTTGAGCCGGTAAAAAAAACTTCCGAGGCGAGGTTGACGATCTTGCCGTAGCCCTGCTCTTTCATGAAGGGAAAAACGGAGCGCGCGGCGATAAACGCCCCCTTTACATTGACGTTCATGACCAGGTCAAATTCTGCCAGGTCGATCTCGTAGAAGGGTTTTCTCTTTATCCCGCCGTAGATGGCGGCATTGTTTATAAGAACATCCACGCGACCGAACCGGTCGATTGTCTCGCGCGCCATGTTTAGGCCATCGGCCTCAACGGTCACATCGGCTTGCACCATTTCGGCCTCCGTTCCCAGCGAGCGCATCATTTTCACCGTCTGGTCGAGGTTATCCATGTCCTTTCGAGTAACGGCCATCACCTTTGCGCCCTCGCGGGCGAGCCCCAGGCAGAAGGCTCTCCCCAAACCCTGCGCGGCCCCGGTAACGATAGCCACCTTTCCATTAAGACGCATATTGCCCCCTCTTTTTTCCAAGAGAAAAAGTCGTCAACGCAATCGTTTCAACTTTAAGAGCAAATTCAGTGCCAACGGCCTTAATGGACAATATATAGTAATATCAAGATATTGCAAATTAGATTTTAAGATGTGCCGGTAAATTCCTTGCCGGCTGGAAAGATCTTTACCGCTTTTTTCGGGGGGGAGGGGGACGAAAGGCCGGCCGCCCGGGCAAAGCTAAATCGCGAGCTTGTATTTCTGGATCTTGCTCCTCAGGGTGGGGCGCGAAATCTTTAGCAGTTTCGCTGCCTGCGTGAGGTTCCCGTTGGCGGTACTAAGAGCCCTGCGTATGATTTCCTCCTCGGCCTCACCCAGCCAGGAAACGGTCGAGCTCTCCGGGTGACGTTGGCTCCGAACAAGGATTTCTCTTACCGTCTCCTCGAGTATCACCTCCTCTTTGCCCAAAATGCAGGCAAGGGTCAGAAGGTTTTCGAGTTCCCGCACGTTTCCCGGCCAATCGTATTCGACCAGCAGCCGAACGGCTTTATCCTCGATTTTCAACACCCCGGTGTGATGGTCGTTATTGATTTTGTGCAGAAAGTGCTGCAGGAGAAGCGCTATGTCTTCGCGACGCTCTCTTAGCGGGGGAATGTAGACGGTCAGGACCTTCATGCGGTAATAGAGATCCTTTCGGAATTTCCCCTGCGCAACCGCCTCGTAGAGGTCGCGGTTGGTGGCAACGATGATGCGCGCGTTCGACTTTTTCTGCGCGGCCGCGCCTATGCGCTGATATTCTTTTTCTTGCAAAAACCGCAGGAGCTTCCCCTGGAGGGTGAAGGGAAGGTCTGCGATTTCGTCGAGGAAAATGGTCCCGCCCGCCGCCAGTTCGAATAGTCCGCGCTGGCTCTCGACTGCCCCGGTAAAAGAGCCCCTTTCGTGGCCGTAAAGAGTACTCTCTGAGAGTGTTTCCACAATGGTTGTGCAATCGACGGTGACAAAGGGGCCGTCCCTGTGGGGACTGTTTTCATGGATCACCTGGGCCATGAGCTTTTTGCCGGTCCCGGTCTCCCCGCGAATGCCCACCGAAACGGTCGTATTGGAGATAAGGCCGATAAACTTGTAGATATCGAGCAAAGATCTGCTCCGGCCGATCAGGGCGTGCCCCTCCGAACCGATGGGTTCAGGGGGGGCCAGCGGAGAAATCTTCGCATTTAATGTTATGAGCCGGATGGCCTTTTGAATTTTTCGGTCCAGTTCTTCCCAATCGATGTCTTCGGGCACGTAATCGTAGGCGCCAAGCTTCATGGCCTGGATAGTGGCGTTCATGTCCTGCTGCGCGGAAAGAAGAATCATTTTGGACTCAGGCGACTCCTGCCGCACAAACCGTACTATCTCCAGGGCTTTCATGCCCGGCGGATTGTCTCCCAGCAAGACCATGAGAGGCTTAAATGTCTGGAGCAGGACCGGCCATTCTTCCCTGAAACGGGCTACAGCCACCTCGTAGCGATTTTCCAAAAACCCTACGAGCCTTTCCTGAAAGGAGGCATTCCCCCCTATGATCAAGACCCTGTGCATGGACTGCTCCCGCTGCGAGGACAAGACCGACCTCATACCGTCCTTTCGCGAACCGTAGAGGCCTTTGGAGAAAAAAGCGATTTTAACTGCTTGAGCTGCTCGCCTGCTGCATCAGGAAGAGCTGTCGTAGAAGGGGGTATGGGGGACGAGCTATTTTTCGATTTCACAATCTTTTTAGCATGAATCGGGACCATCGTCAATCCGGCTGGTTCACTGCCAGGGTGATTCTGTCCTGAAATAAAACAATAATAATATCGACATGATATCCAATTATCTGATCAAAAGCTTTTCTCCCGTGTATATAAAGGACATCCAAGACATTTCACGGGGAGGGGGAATCCACTTTGGACCTGAGGGAAGTGATCGTCCGGCCGGTCGAGCGTTCCGAAGAGCAGCGCTACCAGGATCTGATGCAGGA
>JARLHO010000006.1 GCA_031292215.1 Syntrophobacteraceae bacterium
TCAAATCCAAGGGGGTACCCAACGTTGCACAAAAAATGCGCCAACTAACACGCAGTGTCCGCCTGGTTTTCGACTACTTGCGGATGACGAAAAACTCCTGTGTCGCTCTCAGTCCTTGAAGGAGAACAAATCAACCGTGTGCACCGGCCGCAGGGTAAATTTGTTCTACACGAAGCAGGAAGCAGGAAGCAGGAAGCAGGAAGCAGGAAGCAAGAAGCAAGAAGCAGGAAGCAAGAAGCAGGAAGCAAGAAGACGTGAAAGGTTTGCGGGCGTCATGATGCCGGTAAACTCTACGGAGCACCCGCAAACAATCAGCCAATCGCTCAGCCGCCATGCGCGGGCGCAAAATGGTCGACAATCTCTTGAGGTACTTCTTTTCTGGTGAATCCAAGGCACACTTCCAGTATAGTGCCCTCTACAAGATCGTAAAACACCCCGGACGCCCTATTTCAACCAGCCGAGCGGGAAACAGCATGTACCTCGAATTTTATAAGTTCAACAAGGAACCCTTCCATATCACCCCCGATCCACAATTTCTTTTCCTGAGTCCGAGCCACAAGAAGGCCCTCGATTCGATATTTACCACCGTAGAGAGGCGAAAAGGCATAATCGCCGTTACAGGAGCGGTTGGAGTCGGGAAAACCACGATCCTTAGATCTTATATCGCACAGATCGATAAGAAAAGTGTCACGCTTGTATATTTGCACAACTCGGAGATTTCCTTCGATAAGCTTCTTAAGCACCTCATATGCGAACTTGGCATTTCGGGGCGGGATGATCTTCCCCTGAAGGCAGTCCTATTCCGTTATCTTATGAGCGAATATAAACAGGGACGCCTTGTCGCGCTAATAATAGATGAGGCGCAGAACATGCCAAGCGAGACCCTGGGGCTGCTCCGAAATCTTGCGGATCTCGAGGACTCTCAGGACAAACTGCTGCAAATAGTGCTGGTCGGGCAACCGGAGTTCGAGCAAAAGTTAAATCTTCCTGAATTAAAAGAGTTTAACAAACGCATAGCGCGCCGTTGTCGCATCGAGGCGCTGCGGCCCGGGGAGGGCGTTTCTTACATCGAACACCGGTTGACTACCGCCTCTTCCTCACAAAATCCGGTCTTTACAAATAAGGCTCTTCACCGGATTGTAAAAGCTGCCAGAGGTGTTCCCCGCGTGATCAATGTTCTTTGCGACAATGTGCTGATTGCCGGCTACGGTTATCAGCGCAACCCCGTGGACAATAAAATCGCAGAGGAAGTGATACGAGATTTTCAGGGTGTAAGGACGCTATTTTCCTCACTGTACAGATACGGCGCCCTGCCCTTGTCGCTGCTTTTGATGGCCATCCTGGCATCGGCAGGCCTGGTTTCCTCATCGAAAATACCGGCTGGGGACGGGCTTGCCACTGCAACCCGGTCTAGTGGTCAGACCATAAAAGAACCGGTCCCGGTCTCCAGGACTTTCCATTCGCCACCGCCTGTTGAAGTCGTGGTGCAAGCGGCCCCGAAAACAACACCGATAAAAGAGAGAAAAATCCGCATTAGAGTCATGGTAAACCTCGAGTTATGGCGTAAATTAAAGGGTCTTGCGCATGAACGAGATGAGGCTGCAAACGAAATCCTGGAAGCTGCCATGAAAGATTATCTCAAAAAGGCCAAACCTTAGCCCGGGTGGCGACTCAAAATGCGGCGCTTACCCAATCATGGGCCCCCTTACCCCTTCGTGCGCGACACCACAAGCGGCAGGGGAGTAAATCCCCCCAACCCCCCTTTGCAAAAAAAGGGGGGCGATTGAGCCAAGCCCCCATGCGAGTCATTGCAAAATGGGGGCGATTGGGCCTGCCCCCCCATGCGCGTCCCCTTTGGGCGGTTCTTTTTGCTTTCGCCATCAGAGCAAATTTAGCGTGGGTGCGATGCCGCTTCGCAGGGCCTCACGGATGGTTGAAATTTTTAGCTCCATCTCCAGAAGCGCCCCCAGAAGTTCAGCTTCCCGGGCCGTTCTCTGGAACTTGCCTTTCACCCCCCCGTTTTGGAAGACAAGCCTTCGATCCGCCGACAGCGCCAGCACGGGATCATGAGTGGCGATCACAACGATTTTATCGCTTTTCACGAGAAGCTCGAGTGCGCTTCGCTTATCTACGCCCGCGTTTTCGATCTCGTCTATTAGAATAACCGGTGACCAGCTAAGGAGCGCGGTGTCGGCAATCATGAGTGCCCGGGACTGGCCGCCCGAGAGCTGGGCCAGATGATTTTGCGCCTCGAAGGGCTCACCCGCCAGACGGTTGGCCACGTCCAGCACCCTCGCCGCGGCCTCGGGCGCATCGGGAACCCCGCGGCTTTGCGCATGAGTCACAATGAAGTCCAGTACCTTCATATCCAGGACAAAGTTCATGTTCTGCGAGAGCTGCGCAACGAGTCTTCCCTGAAGAGAAAATCTTTTGTCCGAGTCGGGCGCCACACCGTCTAGAAGGAGTTTGCGCCCCGTAGGAGTATCCCCGTTGGCGATAGATTCGATGTCCGAAAGAAAGCGGCTCTTGCCCGAACCCGTGGGCCCAAGAAGCGCGGAGATTTCTCCGGGCCTGAAAACGATGTCTTGCTCTTCGCCTCTTCCCGACTTGTCACGGCCCGCCGTAACGGTAAGACTTGTTAAGACGCTTAGATCGCGCTGCATGGCGTTTTCCCGAAAGTGGCCTTTCTAACGTTTCCTTTTTGGTATTTTGAACCGATTCGCCTCTCGCTAAGACAATACGAGCAGATAGCCGCCGGCATGGGAAACCTCAGTTTCATGTCGGTAACCGTTTCGACCGAAGGAGCTTCGGCCATAATTGCGGCAAGGTCCATACAACCCTGCCCCGTCAAACCGTTTACGTGCCTTATGACGGCTCGCCGGTTCATCTGGCGAATGCGGTGGCGATACACCTCCCTTTCGGCCTGGGACACCAGGTCGCCTTTGGTTATGGCGACAAGGTCGGCCATCTGCAGCATGGGGCCGATTTTTTCGGGGGCGTCGATTCCCATGAGATTATCGACAACACATACGGCCAGCAAACCCTTGATATGAGGCGAGCAGCGATTGCAAAGGCCGGCGGTTTCTATGACGCAGCACTGAGATTTCGAGGCCCACCCGAAGGCCTCCTCCAGGTTGGTCGCAAAGAAGTGGTCGGGGCATAAGCCGCCGGAAAGCACAACCGAGACCGGAATGTTTGCCTCCGCATAGAGGACATCATCCCGGCTCTTCAGGCAGTCAAATTTTACGACCGCGCAGGAAATTCCTCCAGCCATTAGATGGATGCAGCTCTTTATGATAAGGGAGGTCTTCCCGCAGGAAGGCGGCCCAGCAACCGTTATAAGCCTCATGGGAGCCCTTTTTGAGCAGCGCGAAAAGTGAGGTTTAGCTCATCTCGAAGGCGGTTTACGTCGTTTTCTTCGATAAAATTCCATCCAATCCATTTGATCTTTGCTTCAGGCGGGATCCCGGACAGGTTTTCGCCGCCAAGGGGCAGAAACCAGGAGGCGCTATCGATTGTTGAAAATCCATCGGTAAAAAAGGCTATCAACTCGCTTAAGCGCTCCCGTTCGGATTTTTTTGCCAGAAAATAAAGAGGGCTTGCAGCGGCGCCATCCTCGGGCCAGACCACCTGGACATGGCCACCCACTCGGGCGCTTTGGGCGAAAAAGCACGGGATGATAAATACGGCGGCGCCCTCCGGGTCCTCGGTTCCAGCGATTTTGGCCATCTGCGAGGAGTGCATGATGCTCTTAACGTTTCCGGCAAGTTGCTTTAATCCCTCACTACCCCGATCCTTATAAATGTTTAAAACGACAGCGTCCGCCATGTCATCGCCGTCTCCGCACATGATGATCTCGCCCCTGTACTTCGAGTCGAGAAGATCTTCCCAGGCGCGCGGGACGGGTAAAGCCCCAAGCCTTCTTTTATCTACGAGGAAAATGTAGGGGGTTACTCCGTAGATCGTATAGCAACCCCGGGGGTCGATCATGGCCGCCTTCTCAAACATCGGGTTGACCCTTTCGGGAAGAACCGATTCAAAGACTTTCGAGCGAACGAACCGGTCGACGAATTCCTTTTTCCAAAAATCGCCAAATCCAATGGAAGCGATGATCGCCGGCAGTTCGCCCGCGTCTTTTAGCCGGTAGACAGGATCGAAGGGATCAACCGAGGTGCATCCCATGGGAACCTGCACGGTAACCTCGACGTTTCTTTGGCTGTACCTCGAAACGATGCGCTCGATCTCATCTTTCATCACCAGCTTCACGGGGCAGGGGGCGTAGAGCAAAAGATCAAGCTTTGCGGGCGAAGGCGCGCCCTCCTTTTCCTCAGCCATCTCGGTTATGGAACGGATAAGATTTTGAAGCCGCACAGTCACCCTTTCACCTCCTAAGTCCAACGCGCTCCAGCCCGCATCCAAAAAGCGGCCTATCCTGCGCAAAAAGTCCTTAAAGAAGACCATCCCACTATTTTGCCTGCCCCCCGAATCGAAGGCAAAAGAGACCTTGCAAAACCGATTCCATTTCGTGGCGCCACACAGCGCCCGGCAGGCCGGGCCTGCTGCGACGGGGACAACCCCCAAGGGCGCAGCCCCGCAAACCCCGCGTTCCACTCTGTGGCCGGAGAAAATCTCTTCGAAAATGTAAGATCCCCCTTCAAAAATGTAGCAACATATAGCTCCTTAAGCCATTCAGCTCTTTACCTTAGTTGTCTAAATCGTGCATTATGCCGTGTGCACACGGCATTGGTCCTTCATTTGCAATCCGATAAACCCGAACAGGGATGGTGACAACTGGTTTGTGATAACACGATGCAAAGGAAACGATATGAGCCTGCCAGACATTAATTGGAACGAGCTGTGGCGAAGTACTCAGGCAGAAAAACATCCGCCCGCGCGCGACCCCCGATTTTGGGATAAAAGGGCTCCCGAGTTCACCCGTCGCGCAACGGGAAGCGAATATGTCGGGCAGTTTCTGGGCATCATGAGGCCAGAGCCTCATTGGACGGTCCTAGATATCGGATGCGCGGCCGGGACCCTTGCGATTCCCCTGGCGCCCTCCGTTAGACAGATCACGGCCTTAGACCCCTCGACCGTAATGTTGTCGTTTTTAGACAACCGATGTCGGGAGGAAAACATCGCCAATATAAGGATAGTAAACGGCAAATGGGAAGACGACTGGAGCGCCCTGGGCATCGGAGTCCATGATGTGGCCCTCGCCTCGCGATCCCTTGTAACCGACGATCTGCTGAGCGCTGTGGACAAGCTTAAAAGACACGCGAGCAAACGGGTCTATATATCCACACTCGTAGATGACGGCCCCTATGACCGAAGGATCGTCGAGGCTGTAGGCCGCAAGTTCCGCCACGGGGCCGATTACATCCTGGTCTACAACATGCTCCGCTCTCTCGGGGTCTACGCAAACGTGGCATTTACCACGAGCAGCCATGACAAGAGATACACCGACGTAGAAGAGGCGGTCAACTCGATGCGCTGGATGATCCATGAGATGACACCGATGGAGGAAGATCGACTGAGGAGTCACCTGTCGAAATCGTTAGTCCGGGAAAACGGCGCATGGAAAATGCCCTACCAGCTCGTCGTCCGCTGGGCGGTTCTCTGGTGGGATGTGTAATCGGTTCCCGGGAACACCAGGATTTACGAAAAAGCCCGGTTCGTTGTTTTTGGTTTCCATGATTGCCCCTTTATCTCCTACTGTAGTCGTGTTGAAATTTTGCCTTCAAACGGCTGCAGAGTAAATCCCCCCAACCCCCCTTTGCAAAAAAGGGGGGCGATGGGGCCAAGCCCGTTGCGAAAGAGGGTGGCGATCGGGCCAAGCCGCTCCATGCGCGTCACTACCGTTTTTCTAAATTATTTAGAGGCGACCACTGCTGTCCGGTTAATTTCAAAAGCGGCGGCGAATGTGAAGGGTGGGCGCGATAAAGCCTTGCCCACCCTTGTATCTTAAAAGAAAAGGGAGCAACCGACGCTCCTTTTTGTTGGGCTGCGCTGCGCTTAGCCCAACCTTGTATCTTAAAAGAGCAGAGCATGGGTCAACCGGAGTGCCAGTTACAGGGCATCGGTTGACCCGACAAGAACGGGCCTTTAGGTTTAATTTGTCCGGTGAAACAGAAGTGGGCAACGCCGGAGGGCGACCCA
>JARLHO010000007.1 GCA_031292215.1 Syntrophobacteraceae bacterium
GAGTAGCTAGAAGCGAGTAGCTAGAAGCGAGTAGCTAGAAGCGAGTAGCTAGAAGCGAGTAGCTAGAAGCGAGTAGCTAGAAGCGAGTAGCTAGAAGCGAGTAGCTAGAAGCTAGTAGCGAGGGGGGGGGAAAACATGCAACTATTCAGGGGAAGGGGTTACACGTTCGAGTCATACGTAAGTTACGTTCATGATTAATCCGACGGATTGCGCTTTTGCTCTACCCATCCTACGGCTCAACTAGTAACTACTCAAACATCTGCCGCAAAATATTTTTCTGCACCTTTCCCATGGTGTTGCGGGGCAGTTCGGTTGCGAAATGGACCTTTTTGGGGACCTTGAAGTTGGCCAGGTTGCCTTTTATAAAGCCGATCACCGCACCTTCGGTCAGAGCCGCCCCAAGCTCGTCTTTGGTCTTCACAATCACGGCCGTGACAGCTTCGCCAAAATCCGGATGGGGCGTTCCGATTACCGCGGACTCGGCGACTCCCGACATTTTGTCGATAGCTTCTTCAACCTCCTTGGGGTAGACGTTTAGCCCTCCGGTTATAACAATGTCCTTTGAGCGGCCAACGATCGCCAGGTGTCCGTCCGCGTCCCATTTTCCCATGTCGCCGGTTTTAAAAAAACCGTCCGGGGTAAATTCCTCTTTTGTTTTATCGGGCAGTCGCCAATAGCCTCGGAAAATATTGTCTCCTTTGACCTGCACCTCGCCGATTTGCCCGGTCCCCGCGGGCTGGTTATTGTCTCCGGCAACACGCACCGATACACCCTCCAGGGGAAACCCGACCGTTCCACCCCGCCTCTTACCCACCAAGGGATTGGAGCAAAACATGCCGCCCTCTGTCATACCGTAGCGTTCCAAAACCGTATGACCGGTAACGGTTGTAAATTTCTCAAACGTTTCGATGGAAAGTGGAGCGGAACCGGAGACAAAAAGACGCATATTCGAACACAGCTCCGGCGTGAGTTCGGGGGCGGCGAGAAGTCTTGCGTAGTAGGTCGGAACCCCCATGAACACGGTAGAGCGAGGAAGTAATCGCAATGCCCGCGCGGTGTCAAACCTTGGCTCAAAAAACATCCGCCCCCCGCTTAGGAGCACGCAGTGCGTCGCCACAAAAAGCCCGTGGACGTGGAAAATCGGGAGCATGTGCAAAAGGACATCACCCGGTCCAAAGCCCCAGTGGTTCTTGAGGGCTTCGCCGTTTACCGCGAGGTTTCGGTGCGAGAGCATCGCGCCCTTGGAGCGGCCCGTAGTGCCCGAAGTATAGAGGATTGCCCCAAGATCGTCTCCGCCGCTTAAGCTTTTCGAAAAATTGCCCGGTTGCGTATCAGCTTTGCGTGCGAGGCTTCCCTCGCCATCGCCGTCAAGTTCGACCACATGGGAAACGCCGGCCTTGGAGGCCGCTTTCTCGGCCATGGCGCACGCCTGTGGAGCGCACACGAAAACCCGTGGCTCCGCATCGGCCAGGAAATATTCCACCTCATTGGCAAGATAGGCGTCATTTATCGGCAGGTACACTGCGCCGGCACGAAGAGAACCAAGATAGAGGCAAAGCGCTCGGGGAGATTTTTTTACCTGGACAGCGACCCGGTCGCCGGGCCTTACCCCCAGGGCGACCAGAAGATTTGCAAACCTGGCCGATTGCTCATCTATCATACCATAAGTGATAACAGACCCATCCGGGAGCAACATGCATGGCGTTCGGGGGGCGGCCGGGAACCCCGCCTTCAAAAAATCATAGAGGTTTTGGTCGGTAAAATTTCCCATGGGTCTTCGCGCCGCTTTTTTCCCGGTTTTTCTTAAAAACCAGACCTATTTCATGTTCCTGTCTATCTCCAGCCGTGCCAGTTCGTCGCAACGCTCGTTTTCCGCATGTCCCGAATGTCCACGCACCCATATCCATTCGATCCGGTGCTTTTGCGCCAGGAGGTCGAGGACTTCCCAAAGCTCCCTGTTTTTTACCGGTTGCCTGTCCTTAGTCATCCACCCCTTGCGCTTCCATCCATGAATCCAGACGGTTATGCCGTTTTTGAGATACTGCGAGTCGACGTGGGCCTTTACACAGCAGGGTTCTTTCAATACCCGCAGCCCCTCGATCACCGCCAACATCTCCATTCGGTTATTGGTGGTATGCTTTTCGAAGCCCGAAACGATCTTCTCGGTCCCCTTGCAGCGCAAGATTGCGGCCCATCCGCCGGGACCCGGGTTGCCCCTGCAAGCCCCGTCGCTAAAGATTTCGACAACCTTGGGCGGATTACTGGAATCACTATTTGTTAAATCCGATGTTTGCACTTGATTCACTAATATTTCGTAAAAGGGGAAAGTCTTCGACGTACAAAACGTTCTATCGAAGTCGATGATGAGTCACCGATAATTTCAAAAAGCCGGTTCATTGAAATCTCGGCCCGCGCCATGGCTTCATGGCCGCCGGCGCAACCTATGGCCCCGAACGCTTGCCTGACAAGCCGGCCCGCATCCTTTCGATGTCCGTCGTTTCGGACACATATAATGAGGTTTCCCTGATAGAGGCCGGAAACAATACTCCAGTTAATGTCATGGATTTTCAGCAAAAATTCGGCCACCTCGACCAGTATGTCCGGCGATGGAACCTCGTCAAGATAAGCGAAAATGCGGTCCTTTACAACGTGCTTTCTGGCGAATGCCTTATGGAAAAATTTGGTGTCGCTAAGAGAGAGGTCCGAAATCTCGATTTTTCCCAAAATATTGTGGTCGGCAAACTCAAAGAGGTACCGGAAAGCATCGATGTCTTCCACCAGGGTGTGGCGTTCGAAGTTGCGCGTATCCGTCTTTATTCCATAGAGCAGGGCGGTGGCAATGGTTTGAGAAGGTTGGACGCCCGCAGCCCTCAGATATTGGGTCATTATGGTGGAAGTAGCCCCGTAATCCGGACGAATATCGCAGAAGGCGGCGTCGATGCGATTGTTTTGCGGATGATGATCGATCACCGCCGTAAAAGCAAATCTACTGAAAAAGTCGTTATGCGATGGCTGGCCGTCTACGAGCACAAACTTATCGGCCTCGATGGTCGCCCCGCTTTTCAAAAGAACCAGGGGAAGGCGGAGCAGGCGTGCCATCGTGAGATTGTTCAATCGCTTTATCTGCCTGATGATCCCGATCGAAACCGATGACACCTTATGCCAAAGGAGTCTTTTTACAGCAAGAGCGGCCCCGATGGCATCGGGGTCGGGGTCAATCATGATCAGAACGCAATCTTTGGAGCCAAAGCAAGAATAGAAGGCTTCGAGCTGGGGTTGCCAGGTCTTTCCCTGGTGGGCGTAAATTGGGGGTGAAGGTTCAATTTGGCTCATGGCATGAGAAATATATCCGGAAATGGTCAACGAAAAAAGGGTGGTCATTGGACCACCCTCAATTTCCGTCAGAGCGGGAAACGGGATTTGAACCCGCGACTTCAACCTTGGCAAGGTTGCACTCTACCGCTGAGTTATTCCCGCGATCGAATTCAGTGAAATTAGTAGAAAACTGCGTGGAGGTCAAGAGAAAAGTGTGCCTCTCATTTACGTCCGATAATATATATTATGTAAACCTGCCGAAACCCCGCAGGTTTACATAATATATACGGATCTTTGCGAGTCTGATAAGGCCGTAAGAAAGTCCCGATCTATTTGTTGCGGGGACCCCTCGCCAGGATCAAGCTCCGGCGAAGCGCCTCCGTACATAATATGTTTTATCGTCCGCTGGCCGAACGGCGTGCCCGTAGGGGTTTGGAGATCAAATATAAAAAAAAACTATAGATGTGCTTATTAAGCTTTCAAGTGAAGGGGGGGCGGCTTCGCCGCAAGTGGAAACGTCGAGTTTGAATGCCAGACCCCCCCCGCGGGTTCTTTCCCTATCCACACGTCCCGCCCCCCGAAAATCCATTTTAAACCCCTTCTAGCCCCCTAAGAAAGGCAGTCTCTTCGGTAGTCACATCCCCTACGACGACAGTTAGCGATGACAGGCCGTCCCCAAAACTTTGCTCCCGCACGCGGCCGGCCTTGCTCATCGCAAACTGTCTGCAACACGCTTGTTCCGTCCAGACGTCCAGGCTACGGGGGCATCCACACGGCGCCTAGACCGCCGCACCCGGACGCGGGGAAAGACCCGGCCGAAGAAGTCGGGTCCGAGTCCGAGTACGCGGGCGCTTGCCAGCCGGGGGGGCGGCTGGCCGCGCCTCCTCAGAAAATCGAAGGTGAATATGGAGGGAGGGAGGGGGGGGGTTAAGGGAAATACGGGTTCCCTGCCGGCCCAGCAGCCGATAAAAGCACCATTATGTAAACCTGCCGAAACCCCGCAGGTTTACATAATATATCCGGATCATTGCGAGTCTGATAAGGCCGTAAGAAAGTCCGGATCTACCGGATCATTGCGAGTCTGATAAGGCCGTAAGAAAGTCCGAATCTATTTGTTGGGGGACCCCTCGCCAGGTTCAAGCTCCGGCGAAGCGCCTCCGTACATAATATGTTTTATCGTCCGCTGGCCGAACGGCATGCCCGTAGGGGTTTGGAGATCAAATATAAAGAAAAAAGTTTGAGATGTGCTTAATAAGTATTCAAGTGAAGGGGGGCGGCTTCGCCGCCAAGAGGAACCGCCGAGAATTGTTTTCCAACACGTCCCTTCCCCCGAAAATCCATTTTAGACCCCTTCTAGCCCCCTAAGAAAGAAGGATTCTATTCGACCATTCGGCTATGCAAAAACCCTGAGCAGCCCGTTTCTAAATGCCTGGCAAAGCGAATCCGATACACTATGGCAAAACACCCGCCCCTGCGGGCTAACCCCGCAGACGGCCCCGTCTCGCAGGAAAATCCCAAGCAGTATTTTGCCCATTTCCCGCCGTCTTTCTCCATGGCTTTTACCATCGCCCGCCCCGTCCCCTACGGGAATCCTCTTCGGTACGCCCTGCGTCGCAACTTTTGCCTGCCCCAGGACCTCTTGCCTTTCAGCGGCGCCAAGAGATTTACAAAAGTTTAGTATCCTTCCAAGCCTTAGCAGTGTCACCGAGTCCTGTCGTGTCGTAGTGTCGGATATCGGGAGCGCTGTCGAGCGAAACAGCGAAAGGGGCTCGGGAATAATCCCCAGGGCCTCGCATCTTGTAAAGTCGAGGCTGCCCGGCGCCGGATAGAATACTGAGACGCCTGCTATCGCGTTTTTGTCCGCAAGATATATCAGATCTGCAACCGAGGCCATCGGATCCTGGCCCGGGGCGCCGACGATAATGTAGGCGACAGCGTCCAGCCCGAATGTAGCACCAAAAAAAAGAGCTCTCTCAAAACCTTCGCGCACATCCGGCCTTCCAAATTTTTTCAACTGTTTGCGATCGGTCGTGCAAAGCGAAAGATTTAGCGCCGTAAAACCCGCCTTTTTCATGGCGTAAATCACTTCCTCATCAAGGCTTGGGGGGTAAAGGCCGTTCATGGCGCGAAGCTCCAGCCCGCAGCCCCCAAACTCCGCTTCGATTTGTGCGAGCACCCCGAGAAACCACTCTTTTCGAAAAGAAATATTTTCATCCTCAAAATCTATAAAGCGCGCGCCGCCTCCCAGAACCGCCGCCCGAATTTCCTCCATGAGCCTTGGCGCGCTCTTCATGCGGAAACCGCACCAGGACGAACAACCTATCGAGCAGTAGCTGCACCCGAGCGGGCAACCCCTGCCTGCGGCTACAACCGCCGAGGCGCCCCTGCCCCGCCCGTAGAAGCCATTATCGATGAGTTCTACTGCCGGAAGGGGGACTTCATCCAGATCGGCCAAAACGGCGGGGGGGGTTACGAAAAATCTGCCCCCGGAGGTTTTAAACCCGATGCCCGGGACCGCCTCGATTGCGCCCTTTCCCCGGATCGCTTGAGCAAGAAGAACCATGGCGGCTTCTCCTTCCCCCCGTATAATGAAATCCACACACTCATGCCCCAAGACCTCTTCCGGCATCTCGGTCGGATGATGGCCGCCAAAAACGATAACCGCCTCCGGGCGCCTGGCCCGGATTGCTTTCGCGGTCTCGATCGCCTCCGCGGAGTACGCGCTAAATAGAGACGACACTCCCACCAAAAACGGGCCCGATTCCCCCACGCTTTGCCCAATGCTCTCGAAAGCTCGTCCAAACCGCCGGAAATCATGGAAGAGGCAAAAAGGTGACATGTCTGGCCCGGCGTACAAATCTCTTAGATAGTCCAACTCGGGGGGAAGCTCAGCCCTTTTGGATTTTTTCGAGGCAAGCGCGTCGACTATTTCAACCGAGAAGCCCTCCTGCAAAAGCGGTGAGGCTATACAGGCAAGCCCGTAGGGGACGGTTCTTTTCGCCGTAAGGTAGAAGTCTTTGATCGGGGGTTGTACGAGTACGATATCTGCCATATCGGGATTACGAAATCACGCCTCGCTCGATGGATCGCGGTCCACGGTAATTTGCACGGCCCGAAAAGAGGGCTCTTTTCGAACATCTTCGAGAACAGCCTGAACGAAATCCTGCATATCCGGGCTGGTCCAGGTTTTGACAAACAATTGCCATCGGAACCGATTTTTAAGCTTAACGAACGATGCGGGCGAAGGGCCAAGGACTGCCACACTTCCGCCCCCTTTCCGGAACCCTTCGGCCCTCTCACGGCAAAGGGCGGCAAGAAGGCGCGCCCCGGAAACCGCTGCCCCCTCGTCTCCCGAGGTCACCAGAAGTTTTAAAAGGCGGCTAAACGGCGGATACTGAAGGCCTTCCCGAGACTTTAGCTCTTCTTGGCAAAATCCATCGTAGTCAAGCCTTAGAGCCGATTCTATCGTAAAGTGATCCGGGTTGAAGGTCTGAACGATGACTCTGCCCGGTTCCTCCCCGCGCCCGGCTCGTCCTGCGACCTGTATGAGAAGCTGCACCAATGTTTCGCCGGCCCGAAAGTCGGCCGCCTGAAGGCCTGCGTCCGCGTTTATGACTCCTACGAGCGTCATGTTCGGGAAATCGTGGCCCTTTGACACCATCTGGGTGCCAAGCAAAATATCGGCCTTTCCGGACCTCACCTCATCCAGCGCGTTTACCAGCCGCCGGCGACTGCTCATGGTGTCCCGGTCCACTCGTACCAGCCGGGCTTGGGGGAAAAGCTTTCGTAGCTCCTTTTCGACTTTTTCCGTCCCAAACCCCCGGGGGAAAAGCGCTGCGTGACCGCAAACCGGACACCGATCCGGCAATTGCCTCTCCCAGCCGCAGAAGTGACAGCGAAGCCGGTCGTCCTCCTTATGGTAGGTAAGCGTGACACTGCACGACTCGCACTGCAGAGCGTGGCCGCAGGTGTTGCAAAGGTAATATTTCGAATAGCCGCGGCGATTTAGAAACAAAAGCGCCTGCTGCCCGCATGCAATTGTCTCCCCGATCGCCTCCCGCAACCGGAACGAAAACATTTTCCGTCTTCCCCCCTCCCGCCTCATGTCGACGACTTCCACCGAAGGCATGGGCCGATTAAGGATACGCGCGGGGAGGCTCACCAAACGGTACAAATTTTTGGCGGCCCGGTGCACGGTCTGGATCGACGGGGTGGCCGAACCCATTATCACCGGCCCCCCGACTATCTTTGCCCGCATAAGGGCCACATCCCGGGCGTTGTAGCGCAGGTGATCGTCTTGCTTGTAGGAGGTGTCGTGCTCCTCGTCTACAATTATCAGCCGCAGATCCTGCACGGGGGTAAGAACGGCGGACCGTGCGCCCAGCACAATTTTTTTTGCCCCCGAGCGGATGTCGGCCCACGATCTTTTGCGCTCCCCTTCTGAGATCGCGCTGTGCCACACGCCCAGTCGGTCACCGAACCTTTTGCGGAAAATCGTTTCCATCTGCGCGCTGATCCCGATCTCGGGGACCAAGAGGATGGAGCCGTACCCGGACTGCGCCGCCTTTTCCATAAGACGCATGTAGACTTCCGTCTTACCGCTTCCCGTTACGCCATACAGTACGAAGGGCGCAAAAGCCGGGGTCTTCGTAAACGGCAGGATCTCTTCGAGTGCTGCCGCCTGGTCTGCGGTTAGCTCCAGCTCCTCGGGTTTTTGGTCCTCTTTTTCTCCAGGATCGTGCCCGACTGCCGCCTTTGCCCGTCTGCGTTTTGGCGCAGCTCCTATTGGCTCCGAGGCTCTAAGCGGGATAACCAGATCGAATACCTCGCCAAGCGGATAAAAATAGTAGTTTGAGAGCCAGAAGCACAACTGGAGCAAATCGGAAGGAATGGCTGGAACTTTGTCGATCGAATCAAGAATTGGTCGTATATTCACGCCCCGGGGCAACTCGGGAATTGCGCTCCCGATCGATAGTACTATCCCGGCCGCAAGTCTTTTGCCCAGCTCGACACGGACTCGGCTCCCCGGCAAAAGCCCCGCTCCCAGCCCCTCCGGGACCGAGTAATGAAGACTCTTGTTAAGGGCCGCTCCCATGACGGCCACCTCGGCAAAAAGGTCCTCCCTCATCAGTTCTTGCCCGAGGGGGCCGGAAGCTCTTTTTCCTTCATGGTTTCACGGCGAAGAGCGTCCAGGCAGACCTCCCTGGTTGTAACAAATTCGGACCGCGCCTCCTCGGGAATCGATCTGGCAGGGGCAAACTCCGCGGTTTCAAAATTAATCGGCCTCCCGTTTTTTAAGAATTGAAAGTCGAAATAAGCTTTTCCGCTTCCGTAGGACCCGGGTGAGCCGATCACCGTCGCCCGGTGCACAACCGTTCCGCGCTTAAGTCCCGGGCTGCAGGCCGCAAGGTTTCCATACCAGCTCGAATATCCCCCCCCATGCCGGATTTCGATCGAACACCTTCCCCCGGTGCGCCTGTTAACCGCCCGGACGACCCCGTCTCCTATCGCGCACACCGGAACGGTTACCGGTACGATATACATTATATCGAAGCGGGGGCGAAAAACCTTCAAAACGGCCCCCCCGTTTTCCTTTAGCAAAGCCCGAAAATTTAAGGGGATCTTCGAAAACGGCCGTTCAAGCGATGCCCCTCTCGCGTCGAAATAATCCCACGAACCGTCCTCATCAAATCCGATGGCCTGGTAGACTTTTCCGCCTACGCTCATTTGGGCGCCAAGAACTAGGAATCGCTTCCCCGGGCTCGAGGCGATCGGGTATTTCTGGAAAAAAACCGAAATGGAATCTCCCGCCTTTAAATCGGAGACGACATCGACTTCAGAGGAGAAGATATCGGCAAGGCGCCCAATTAGAGGCGCAGGGATGCCGCAGGCAGCAAAGGAGTGATAAAAACTCTTCGACCATTGTCCGCCGGCGGTCGTACCCGCGCCTCCCGCATCCTTTTCCCTGGCCCCGCACCGCCACCCGGTCGGACTTTTCCAAAGACTGTAGGCGCCGCCCCCGCCCGAGCGAAGATAAACAAGCCTTGCCGGCTCTGCGCCACCCCGGTTGCCAAGCAGCAGCAGTTCGTCATTTTTCCGGATGCTCTCAAAAGGCGAAGGCTTACATGATCTTTGCAAATCGTCGGGATTTAGGCCGGAAATGTTTAGCCCCCTGGCGATTTCACCCGGAGTCTCGCCGGGGTGAAGGACCAAAAGGCGGATTGGATCCGGGTCCCCCCCCCTCGCCTCTCCTGCCGGGGGGCTCTTCTCGGCCCTTGAAACGATGTTTCTAAAAAAGCCCTTCCACCCGGGCAGGTTCGCTTCCGACCCTCGAAGCCCCCGATACATCCCGAATCCCGCCGCAACCACCAGCAGGACAAGCAAAAAGTGGCGGCCGCGAAGACGCCTCCTGCGCTCCATCGCGTAGAGCTGACCTGTGGTCGAGCTTTCCACGTTGAGCTTTTTCATCCGGTCGGACACCATCTCAAGACACTCCGGCAATACTGGTTAGGGGGATAGTTCCCGCGATACTATTATCACTTGCCCGCTATTTCAATGTGTTTCGATACCGGGGATGATCGCGGGACTATTTGCGTTTTAGAATCGGGCTGGAAATCACCCGAAAACCACTGTAAGATAGAGTCTACAAACAATTTTCGAAGACCTTTTCCGGAAAGCGCGCTCTCCCCTATGGACGCTGAAAATAATCCCTGTGTCATCGACCCCCGAAAGGGCAGGCGTGAACAAAGCCTTCCCCCGAACGGTGTCCTGGTGTTTAGCCCCCAAGACCTCGCATCCTTTGCGGCAGGCTTTGCCCGACCCCCCGTTCGCACGCACAAACTCTATCTAACCGACGTGTATACGGCAGAGCTCGACGGCGGCGCAATCGCCCTTGCCGGGCCGATGCTTGGAGCGCCCCAAACCATACTGGTTTTAGAGAAGATGATAGCCCTTGGGGCCAAAAGGTTTATCGCCCTTGGCTGGTGCGGCGCCATAAATGCCGAGGTGAAAATCGCAGATATAGTTCTCCCCACGGGCGCTGTCTCCGAGGAGGGGACCTCCACCCATTATCCGGGCGCGCAATGTTTGCCTTCAAAGGATCTTTTCCTTTCCCTTCGCTCATCTCTTGCCTCGAGCGGAAAAACCGTCCATGAAGGCGCTGTCTGGACAACCGATGCCCCCTTCCGGGAAACCTGCGAAAAAGTAAAATCCTTTCAGGCCCAAGGGGTCTTATCTGTGGATATGGAAACCTCCGCGCTATTTTCCGTCGCCCGTTTCCGGGGAGTCGATCTTGCCGTGGCGCTCGTTGTCTCGGACGATCTTTCCGGTCTTAGATGGGTGCATGGGTTTAGAGACGCCGGGTTCAAAGAATCCCGGCAAAAAGTTATCCAGGCCGTATTGACCTCTATTTGCCAAGCGAGTGGACCGCTCCTATGACCGATCAAGAAGCCCTTTTTTCAAAAATAGCCGATCTAAGGCGCCTTATCGACTATCACAACCATCGCTACTATGGACTCGATCGGCCCGAGATAGAAGATGCCGACTACGATAAGCTCTTCCGCGAACTGGTCGATCTCGAAAATGAACATCCCGAACTCATAACGGCCGATTCCCCCACGCAACGCGTAGGCTTTGCCCCGATAGAAAAGTTTATCCCCTTTCAACACGAAGCGCCCCTTTTGAGCCTCGAAAACGCGATGAACATCGAAGAGGCGCGAGACTTTGACCGCAGGGTGCGAAAGCTTCTTACAACAGATGCCGACATCGAATACGTAGCCGAACTCAAAATGGACGGGCTAGCCGTGGAACTGGTCTACGAAAACGGGGTGCTGATCGGCGCGGGCACTCGCGGTGACGGCCTTACCGGCGAAGACGTATCACAAAACGTAAAGACGATTCGCTCCGCCCCGTGGCGCCTTTCCTCCAAAGATGGTCCCCTGCCCGCAAAGCTTGCCGTTCGCGGCGAGGTGTTCATCGATAAACGCGATTTCGAAAAACTAAACGAGGAAAGGTCCGCGCGCGGGGAGCCCCCTTTTGCCAATCCTCGAAATGCCGCGGCGGGGTCTTTACGCCAGCTCGACCCATCCATTACCGCCGCCCGGCCCTTAAAGGTTTTCTTCTACGGTATCGGAACCTTTATCTCGGATGAAGAATTCAGGACTCACTCCGATATTCTCAACCGACTCCAACGCTTTGGCCTCCCGGTAAATCCCGAACTACGATTGTGTAACTCCATGGGGCAGGCCGTAAGCTACTTCGAAGAACTGGTCGAAAAACGCGAATACCTGCCCTATGAAATCGACGGGGTGGTGATAAAGGTAAACGACCTGGCCGCCCAAAAGCTGCTTGGAGAAAAATCCCGCAGTCCCCGCTGGGCGATCGCCCTGAAATTTAGCCCCAACCAGGTCCAGACCCACGTGCTGGAAATTGGCGTAAACGTTGGAAGAACGGGGATAATCACACCGGTTGCCATCCTTAACCCGGTCCTTGTAGGCGGGGTGAGAGTAAAGCGCGCCACCCTCCACAACATAGACGAAATCCAACGAAAGGACGTCCGGGTGGGCGACGCCGTCCTGGTGCAAAGGGCCGGGGACGTGATCCCGGAAATCGCCGAAGTAATCAAGTCTAAGCGAACCGGTGAACCGGATGTTTTCGAGATGCCGATGCTTTGCCCGGCCTGCTCCGCCGCCGTGGTTCGCCTTCCCGACGAAGCGTTCCACAGGTGCATAAACCGCAACTGCCCGGCCCAGATAAAAGGGGCGATAGTCCATTTTGCAAGCCGCGATGCAATGGATATAAACGGACTTGGCGACCGGATAGTCTCGCGGTTTATAGACGAAAAGATAATTTACGCCGTCTCCGATCTCTACCGGCTTGGCCTGGAAAACCTGGAGCATCTTAGCGGCTTTGGCAAAAAATCGGCGCAAAACTTGCTCAAATCTATCGAGGCGAGCAGACATGTCACACTTTCACGATTTTTGTACGCCCTGGGCATAAGCCATGTGGGGACCTTTGTGGCCGACCTTTTAGCCAACACTTTCGGCTCGCTCGAAAGGGTCCGCTCGGCCCGGACAGAAGATCTCCAAAAGACCCGCGGAATCGGGGAAAAAGTAGCGACCTCCATTGCCACCTACTTTTCAAACCCGCAAAACTGTAGGCTCGTGGACGAACTGCTCGCTCTGGGCGTTAAAATCAAAAACCCGCAACCCGCCGGCCCCGTTAAAACGGGATTTTGGTCGGAAAAAACGGTGGTCTTTACCGGCGCCCTTTCTACTATGAGCCGTCAGGAGGCGGGCCGGGAAGTTTCGGCAAGGGGGGCGAGAGTCACCGAATCGGTTAGCGCAAAGACCGATGTCGTCGTGGCGGGCGAAGACCCCGGCGCCAAGCTGGACAAAGCGCGCAAGCTGGGGGTAAGGATAATGGACGAAAATGAATTCATAAGAGTGGTGAGTGGTGAATAGTCACCAAATTGAGGGTCCGGATGGAAAAACGAAGAGTACGCGTGTGGATCACCGGAAGAGTCCAGGGCGTTTACTTCCGGGCGTACACCCGCGACGCGGGCCGCTCCATAGGGGTCGCGGGCTGGGTGCGAAATCTGCCTGACGGAAGAGTTGAAGCCGTTTTTGAAGGCGATCAGGACAAGGTGGAAGAAATGGTTGAGTGGTGCTACACCGGAAGCCCGCACAGCCGCGTTGAAAATGTCGATATCCGGGACGAACCCTATTCGGGCGAATTTGACAAGTTCAAAATAGCATATTGAGAGGAGAAAGCCCGGTGAAAGAAGTTCTTACCCACATCCACAATTTCATGGCGTCCCAGAGTTTGCCAACCGTTCTCCGGGAACTGCGCAGCGGCAAACTGGATTTCCTTATGAAAAGCGCCTATACCTGGCTCGTCGTGGCAGCGATTTCAATGTACCTGCTCTGGACAAGAAAATTCAAGGCAATCATCGCCTTGGCCTCCGTTTTCCTCTTTGTCCTTCTTGCCCAAAAAACACTGGCCCAATCGGGGGCCCCGATGGATTTGCGCAATGTGCTCACGTTTGTCGCCGGAACCGCCGCCCTTGTCGGATTGAACCTGTATCTTCTCTTTGTAAGAGAGTGAATCCAGGCGCTGCCCGGATAAAGGTGCAAACCCCACCATAACATATGCCGCCGGAGTCCCGGCGCAGGCTTTTTCTAGTCGGGCAATAATAGCCAAGTAGGGGTAACCCCAACGAACGCACGACCAGCCGCAATTCCATGAAACGTAGCTGAATTTATGATACAATCATGCATCGTACAGTAAGGCCGAGGGGACCGGATGGGGTGGATTGCCAAAAACAACTGTTTTTGATCACGGTTCAAGCGCCTTGTGAAACCCGCACCGGCTCTCAGTTTTTCAAGGTCATCCTCTCAAGGGTTTTTCACCATCTTACGAAGTGCGCACCAATTTGCGGCTGGTCGCACGAACGTTGGGGTTACCCCAAAAAGGCGGTAGAGCTCGACCCCATACACTGCAAACGTCACGGGTTAAAGAACCTGGCCGACAGGGAGAGGACCAGGTGGGCCGAGCTTTGCAACAAGAGCCTTGAGCGCGCCGGCGTTTCGACCCGGGTGGACCACCGGAGCCTGGAGGCCCAGGGGACCCCGCGCGTGGCGGGCGTACATCTTGGTCCCAACGTGGTCCGGATGGAGAGCCGAGGCCTCAGGACCGATCGGGGGGACGCCGGCTGCGAGATAGAAAAGCAAAATGAAGAAGTCCGGAGGATTTCCGCTCAAATTATCGACCTGGGCGAGGTCCGAGGTCGGATGGAGTCGGAACGGGATCGCGCTCGCACGGGAGCTCCCGGCGATTTTGTACGGGCCCCTCTCACAGGGAAGGAAAAAGAAGCCGTTCGGGAAGGACGGGCGGTCCCTTCGAAGGAAGAGGCCCACCCTGTCGGGGATGACCATGCCGAAAGGCTCCATATCAAAGTACCCTACGAGGAAAAAGATACAGCGAAGGCGAAAGGAGCGCGGTGGGATGTTCAAAAACGGTCGTGGTACGTTCCTGCAGGCGAAGACCTCGCGGGCTTTGAAAAATGGTAACCGTTCACCGCCGAGTTAAGCTTTGCCTCCGCTCTGAAAAAGAACCTGCCCCCGCGTGGACGGAGAAGGAAGCAATAAAAGGCTTCGCCAATCGGGCGTCCGAAGGCGCAGCCCTTTCGACCGGCCGTCGTCTCCCGGCCGGTCGAAAAAGAGTTTCCTCTGTGTTCCTCTGTGCCTCCGTGTCTCTGTGGTTTGCTTTGGTTTTGTCGCGGCCAACCAGCGCTGCGTTGGAAAAGAACCTGCCCCCGGAACATCTTTTCATTGCTTTGGGTGTTCCGAAGCAACATGAGAGACTGTGGTGAACGCTTACCGTCTGCGAAACGGATGGTTGCCCCCGAATATTTATGTGACTACAATAGGTCCCGGCAAATGGTGTCTACTATGACCCTATCGAGGAAATCACCATGGCGGATTTAAGTGTCGGAATTCGGGAAGCAAAGGCGAACCTTGGCCGACTCCTGAGGATTGTGGAGAAGGTGCGCAGCACCGGTCGCGGCAAAGCCTTCATATCTTTTCGGCTCGAGGCGATCCACTCAAGCTCTTTGATGATTTCATCTCCGCCCATTATATAATTCTATAAATTTTCATATAACAGTCAAGAATAACGCCCTTGTGGCGCCGCCCCAACCTCTTTTCTTTCGTGCTCGCTTTAGTTTTGGCTCTGTTCGCACTAGCTGTTGATATTCGCAGCAACCCTTTCTGGCTGGGTATTTACCGGAACTGCCGATTTCAGCCAAGCCTCGAGGACGGGCCATCCCCGGTCATCTTCAACACTTAATGCGAACAGAGCCTTAGTTTTTGCTCTTTTTTGCCATTTTGGCGCGGTCTGTCGCCATCTTTAGGTTTACCGCAAAAGACAGAATGGGCAGGCCTCGGATTGCGGAGGGCCGGCGCGCCTCGGCTCGGCCGCGGCCGCTGCCCTGAACTAGCCGTTAGTTTTCCGGTAGAGCCCCATGACTTCCTCACAAGTGACCAGGGCTTTTAGGAACGGGACTTCCTTTTCGATATTTTCCCTGCCGTTCATTTCCTGGCGGTCGACCAGGGCGATCGCCCCAAGGATTTCAAAGCCCGCCTCCCGGCAGGCGGAAACGGCCTGGAGGGTCGAAGCACCTGTTGTGACCACATCGTCTAGGACGACCACACGGTCTTTGGCCTTCATCTTGCCTTCTATGGAGGCGACTATGCCATGGTCTTTTCGGGCCTTTCGAACGATAAACGACTGGAAGGGGCTACCCTGGAGCCATGAGGTATAGGCGGCGGCGTTTGCGAGCGCGTCGGCCCCAAGGGTCAGGCCGCCAACCCCATCCACGTTTAGGCCGCGCAGTGCTTCGAACAGGAGGTGTCCGATCAGGTACTGGCCCTCCGGGTCAAGAGTTACCTTTTTGCAGTTGAAGTAAAACGGGCTCGTTCCACCGTGAGCGAGTTTAAACCCCGGGGTTTCCGAGTATTGGAAAGCATATTCGAAGACAAGCTGAACGAGGCGTTTACGCATTTTATCGCTATCTTGAACGTTTAGATTCATCGGGATTTTCTCCTGTGACGGGCCGGTTTTTGCCCTGGTAGAGTCCGTTTTGCTGCATGTAGGTCCGAACGGCGTTAAGATTTCGCTGTTTATCGAGCGCCCACAAAGGGGCCACAAGCTCTTGGGGGTGCGGGTCCCCGGTTAGTCTTTGAATGATGAAACGGGGTGGCAGGAGCGCCAGGAAATCTCCGGCCGCCGCCGCGTAGTTTTCTCGGGAAAGGCACGAGTACGCGCCGCTCTTATACATTTCATGAAGGGCGGTCCCCGTTATGACATAAAGCAGGTGTATCTTTACAGCCTGAATGTCGTGTAGCGCAAGAAACCTGGCCGTATCGAGCATATCTTCATGGCTTTCCCCGGGAAGGCCAAGAATTACGTGGGCGCAAACGGGGATATTCCTTTCGCGGCACCTCTTGACGGCGTCGGAGAAGGCCGCGGCCGTGTGGCCTCGGCGGATACGCTCCAAGGTATCGACTTTTGCCGACTGAAGGCCGAATTCGAGCCATACCAGGCGGGTTTTGCCAAGCCTTGCCAGAAGATCGAGGGTTTCATCTGTGACACAATCCGGGCGCGTGCCGATGCTAAGACCCACGACATCAGGGTCTTCGAGCGCCTCGCCGTAAAGCGCGGCAAGCTTTGGAAGGGGTGCGTAGGTGTTTGAAAAGGATTGAAAATAGGCGATGAATTTTTTGGCCTTGTACCTTCTGATGAGCCCTTCTTTTGCGGCCCGCACCTGTTCGGAAATGGAGGCAAAGCGCGCCGCCCCCGTCCCGGAGCCCTTGTCGTTACAGTATATGCAGCCGGAGCTTCCCAGGGTCCCGTCGCGGTTCGGGCAGCCAAGACCCGCATCGAGCGAAATCTTTTGGACCCGGCAGCCGAAGGTCTCGCGCAGATAGGAATTGTAGTCGCGGTATAGTAGCATTGCCATTTTCGTCCGATCCGAATTTCTATGATAAAAGATGAAATAGTATATCGCACCTGCCGGCGCAATTCAAAAAGGCGAAGGGCTGATCGGGGCTTGCGTTGGCCCGCGGAGTTTGCTATTGGAGTGACGTTGCGAGGGAAGGAACGTAAAAATTTTTAATAAGAGGGACGGCATGAGAAGGGGATGGCTCCTTTGGGCTCTTTTCTGCGCTCTGATCCTTAGTGGGTGCGGCGGTGTGACCGGGGGGCTCGTAACCAACCCGATGGCCTGCAGGCCCAAACCGGCTCGACCCGAAGCCACTCTACCCACGTACCTGCTGCGCCTAGGCGCAACGCATGTCGAAAAACAAAAGGGCGACGTCAGCATCACCCTTTCGTCTGATTCCTTATTCCAGCCCGGCGTCAAAAGTGTCGAACTTTCCAATAAGACATACATTGACGTTTTGGCCGGCGCCGGGAAAAAATACCCCCATACGACCATCGCCGTGGACGTCTACACCGACTGTATACACACGGAGGAACAAAACCTCGCGCTATCGCAACTGGAAGCCTGGATGATAAAGCAAGCCCTTGTCGACTGCGGAATACCGTCCAAAAGGATAACCGCGCAGGGCTGGGGGGAGTCCCGGCCGGTCGCAACCAACGCAACCCGGGATGGCCGGAAAGCCAACCGCCGTGTTACGATAACGTTTGAGCGGACGAACTCCTGAGGACTCGTTTACGTTGCGGAAAACTCCACCCATTTAAACAGCGCGATCGCTACCGCCACCACCCCGTTTAGCGATTCCACCTCAAACGATATGGGGATCGAAATCGCGTCTTTTCGAAATTTTTCCGGCAGTCCCGGTCCTTCGATGCCGGGGAGCAGTCCGAAGCTTGCCGGAAATTTAAAATCCGAAATCCTTGCGCCTTCTCTTGAAAGGGGCACAAGCGGCAGTTCTTCGGGAAGGTCTGCGATCGCCGGGCCTTCCAGCAAGCGCGCCTTGAAAACCGCACCTCCCGAGGCCCTGACGGATCGCGGGTGAAAGGGATTGGCGGCTTCGGCGAGCAAGATGATATCCAAGACGCCGAAAGCTACGGCAGACCTTATGGCCGCCCCGACATTTTCCGGGTCCTGGAAGGGTATAAACAGGGTGCAGCCCTGCGAAAGACCCTCGGAGGGCGCCCACTTCCGCATGTTTTCAACTTTTACGAGCAATATCGGGTTGGCGGTCCCGAAAATATCGAGGGCTTCAAAAAGCGGCGGGGCCAGCCGGTACCACAGCAAATGGGGGGGCGCGTCTTCGGGCGGCGGGTTTTTATCCCCCTTTCCCAGCCACGCGATGCAATCGCCGGGAATTGCGGCAAGCGTTTCAGACACCTGCTTTTGTCCGAAAACGAGCGCCTGCATCTGTTTTTTTATGCCCCGGGAGGTGAGGAGCTTTTTTAACTCCCGGAAAGTTTCATTGTTTTCGCTTTCGATGGTTTTCACGAGGTTTGCCTCTTCGAGTTGAGTCTTTCTTCTCCGTGGCGCAAAATCGAGCCTTTCGAAAACGACCAGCCTCCGTTCGTCCTGAGAACCCGGCAAGCGATAGTGATGGTCGCCGGTAAGGCGGTAGCGATTTGCGAAACGGTCCAGGGCCTCTTTAATTTCCACCTCGCACCCGGGCCCTTTCATGAAGATGGCAAGTCCCCCCCTGTCAAGCAATCCGCAGATCCTGTCCAGGGTGGCCGGAATCGCTTCCAGCGCCCGGGTTATTATGCCGTTTACGGGCAAATCGGTGGAGGCGTTTACGCCGCGACCAAGGACGCCGATTTTTTCGAGCCCCAGTTCCGCGAGGGCGGTTTTCAGGAATTCGTTGCGGTTTGCCCGGCTTTCGGCCAAAATGATCTCGAGCTCCGGATAGGCGATCTTTAGAGGAATGCCCGGCATGCCGGCGCCGCTGCCAATGTCCATAAGAGGCGAGGGCAGCTCGATGATCCTGCCGGGCAGGATGGAGTCCACATAAAGCTTTCGGACCATGTTTTCGAAGTTGTGAATACGCGTGAGGTTGAGTTCCCCGTTAAATTGCCGTAGCAGCAGGTGATATTTCCACAGGCGGTCCGTTTCGCCGGGGGGCAGGGAAATACCCGATGCGAGCAGCAGTTTTGAAAGATGTGCGGCATCGGGTCCCGTGCCGTGTCTTTTGGGCGGTGTCAAATCAGCTCCTTATACCCGTGAGAGAAAAGTACATGAACGGCGACTATTTTTTCGATAAATCCTGGCCGGTTTTCTACCGAGACAACCACCTGCTGGTTCTCTACAAGCCTGCGGGTCTACTGGCTCAGTCAGACGAAACCGCAGAACCCTCCCTGCTCGATCTCGGCAAGCTCTGGGTAAAAAATGTTTATAACAAACCCGGCCGGGTTTTTCTCGGCCTTGTTCATCGCCTGGACAGGCCGGTTGCCGGGGTCATGCTTTTTTGCCGAACGTCTAAGGCCGCCTCCAGGATAAGCGAGCAGTTTCGCGCAGGGAAAGCCGAAAAATATTATTTTGCGGTTTTGGAGGGAGAACTCAAGGAAAAATCCGGCAGTCTCGTCAATTACCTCGAAAGGGGCGAGAGGCGGTCGAGCCAGGTAGTCCTGGAAAAGACCCCGTCGGCCCGCGAGGCCAGGCTATCTTTTGCCGTGCTGGATTGCAAGGGGGGGCGCACCCTGGTAAGGGTTAAACTCGAGACCGGCAGAAAGCACCAGATACGCGTCCAATTCGCCCACATCGGCCACCCGGTTGCCGGGGATCTTCGGTACGGAGCTCCAGCCGCGCTTGCCCAAAAGCAAATTGCTCTTTTTGCCAAAGAGCTTCTCGTAGATCATCCCGTCGGGGGCGAAAGGCTCAGGTTCGAATCCCCGCTTCCCAGCGGCTGGCCCTGGCAGGGACGGGAGGAGGAAACAAGCGCCCTTCCCTGGGACTGGAGGGAGCTGGAGGGGAAGCTGGGGATTTAACTGCGTTGCGTTTCAGTTAATTTGTTGGGGTTCGCTTCACTCACCCCAACCTCTTATGAAACTTCAGCGGCGTGTCGCCGCAGACGGGTTGCCAAGCCCCGACCTGCCCGACTGGCTGCGCCGGCGGCAGCTCGGAGGGCAGTCCGCACCGCCTGCCGGGTGAGGTATTCGCCGAAGTTTCATCTCGTTCAAACCGCATCCCGGGAGGCGGCGGCCCCGCTTGTATCTTAAAAGAGCATGGGATTAAGAATAGGGAGGGAATTTACTCCGTGCTGTAGGAACAGAGTCGAAATCCCCCCAACCCCCCTTTGAAAAAAAGGGGGGCGATTGCGCCAAGCCCCTTCTTGCGCGTCTGCGTTAACGTGTGGGAAATTGTAAGGATAACGGGTGCGCCCACTCACAAGTTTGGCCCGACCGGCGTTCCTGTTTGTTGGGCTGCGCTGCGCTTAGCCCAACCTTGCCGGCGCGATGGGTTGCACTGCGTTTCACCCATCCTACTCGTGGAGGGGCAATTTCCCATTCACCTATTCACCGGCGCTTATTTTATCTACAATTATGGGAGTCTCGACAATATTTGTCTCCTTGAGTTTCCCGTTGTAAATATACTCGACTTGGGCCTGGAGCATTTTGTAGTCGGAATGGAGGTGTTGGGGGCGAATTCTTACAATCAATTTCCCCGGGGTTTTAACCCTGATATTTGAAGTTTTGGCAAAAAAGAGGCCGGAACCAGGAGTTATTGTTCCCGTTTTGCTCTCGGGGCGCAAAGTGTCTCCCGCGCTGCCGGCTTCAACGTTTCCCATCAAAGAATCCGAAGATGACGTCGAAAACGAAGGACGTCCGGAGAGCCACTTGAAGCAAACTCTTTGGACCTTGAGAGGTCCCTTGGAGCTAAAGGACAAGATGACGTCATAGGGCAGGTTTTCATGTACATACTCGGGCATCTCGATCGCCGTCAGCTTGGCTTCGCCGTTTGAAATCGGCTTGAGCCTGCCAAGCGGCGACCGGTGGCTGACCGAAGAGCACGAAGCAAGTAAAAGGATAGCGGAAAGGATCACCATGGGCTTAGCGCTCTTCATCTCAAGGCCTTTCTTGTAGAGGGGAAACGGGCGCGGTAACGGGGGGCAGAATAGAGAGTCCAAAAAGGAAAGTCAAATAGTGATCCGAGCGCCACTCTATCCAAGGCGCCCTTTTTTATATATAAAGGCCGAGACTACGGGGGATTGCAGACAGCCCCCTTGTAGCACCTAAAAATACACAAGAGGTGGAAGTAAAAAATTATGAGGCTCCTTTTGACCAACGACGACGGGATTTTTTCCAAGGGAATAGAGACTCTTTTCCATGCTTTGTCCCTTGAACACGATGTGCGCGTTGTTGCTCCCGAAACCGAGCAGAGCGCGATCGGCCATGCGATCACCATGCTCGAACCCTTGCGTGTTAACGTGGTGAACCGGAACGGCCGGTTTTTTGGCCACGCTCTCAAGGGCACCCCGGCCGATTGCGTGAAAATCGCGGTAAGCGAGCTGATGGACACCGCGCCCGAGATGGTGGTGTCGGGCATCAACATCGGGGCCAACGTCGGAGTGGATGTGATTTATTCCGGCACGGTTTCGGCGGCCACCGAAGCCGCAGTTCTCGGCATCCCCTCGATAGCGGTTTCAATCGATTCCTTTGCTCCGGACAATTTGGGCGTCGCCGCCGAATTCATCCCGAAACTGGTAGCTCTTGCGGCAAAAGAGGGGCTTCCGCCCGGGGTGTGCCTAAATGTCAATGTCCCCGACCTGCCGGCCGAAAAAATTCGCGGCGTGCGGATAACCAGGCAGGGCGCCCAGAGGTATGTCGAAAAATACGATCGCCGCATCGATCCGCGAAACCACGTCTACTATTGGCTGACAAACGAGTGCGTTTTCCGGGACAAAGACCCGGACTCGGACTCGTGCGCCCTCGCCTCGGGCTTCATTTCCGTTACGCCGATCCATCACGATCTGACCAGCCATCCCGCGCTCGAAAGGCTAAAAGGTTGGGGACTCTAGGCTGAGCGCTGCTCACGTGATGGGCGCTACTTACCGTATTTTGAACCCATTACCCGTTTGAGCTTGTCTTGCAATTCCAGGTCGTTTGGCGCGAGCTTGATTGCTTTTTCGAAATAGAGGATGGAGTCGGAATATTCTTTGAGTTCGGCGTAGAGTTCGGCCAGGGCAACGATCGACTCGATGTGCGACGGATTTATGGACAGGCCCTGTTTGAGGCACCCGATGGCATCGTAGGGACGGCTTTGTTCTCTTTTGCAACGCGAGAGCAAAGAATACAACTCGATTTCCTTTGGAAACCGGGTGAGTGCATTTTTGATCCAGATGTTAGCCTGGTCGTAGGCTTTTTCTTCAAGAAGCATCGTGATGATGTTCTGCAAGTCGGCTATATCTTCAGCGTAGCTGCCTTTGATCTTGTCCATTACCTTGCTAAGTACATCCGTATTGCCCCTTCGAATGTAGCAGCGAGCAAGATTTATAAGAAAACGCAAGCTCTCCGGTTCGAGAAGCAGCCCCTGTTGAAACATGCGTTCCGCCATGGTAAGGGCCTTATCCTGGTCCAAGTCGCCTAGAAACGACTTCTCTCCGCCCTCCGGGCTTTTGGCCCCCGTCTTTGTTGACAGGTGATTTTTCTCGATGTCGAGAAGAATATCTCCCGTCTTGTAGAGCATGTCGGCATCCTTTAGTTTTTGCAAAAGGTCTACGAAACGCTCCACGACCTGGTTTACCATGCCTTCTTCAATAAAAAAATCGGCGACCTTGAGGTGCACATCCACATTGCTGTGGGGCATTTGGAGCAAATTTTCATAAATCTTTTTGGCCTGGTCAGCCATATTCGACTGCTGGAACTTTTCGGCCATATTGCCAAGGCTTTGGGCCACGTCTTCAATAGCACGGCTAAAAGGCAGGAAATTGTCGCGCACTTCGTCTATTAGCTTAAATATTTCGGTTTCTTCATTGCATTTTTGCAAAAGCTCAAGCTGCGCTCTGATGCTGTCCGTGTGGAACGGATTCATGGAAGTCGAGGTTTTGTAGCATTTAAGCGCCTGTTCCATTGAGTCGTGTCTTTCGTACATTTTGCCGTAACCGTAGAAAATTTCCGCGAGTTGAAGATGGGATTCGAGTTCGGTTTCCGCGGCTTTTGCAAGCGCCATCGCTTTTTTTAGATGAAATCCCGCATTTTTCCAATCTTTGGTCAAAGAGAAGAGATCTCCTAGCCCCAAGTGGGCGCTTAGCATGGACTCAGGCTTGGCGAGCAGTTCGCGGTAAATCGCTTTGGCCTCATCGACGCGGTCGGTTTTTGTCATTTCCGCAGCCAATTCGAGCTTTTCTGCTATGGGGTCGTCGCCCTTGTGTTTGCGCAAAATTTTGCGGGCGACATTTTCCACGCTCTCCTTGCTAAGGGGGGTCACGATAACTTCATCGATTCCCTTGGCAAGAATGCGCATTACATTTTTTAGCTCCCCATTATTGGTGACGGCGACAAGCGGAATGTCCGAGGTTGCGTCGAGGCTTTTGAGTTCGTCGACCAATTGCGAGGTTTCCTTCGCATCCCCGACGTGGGTGACGAAAATGAAGTCGAATCTTTTTGCGACGATATTTTCGATGGCCAGCTTAATCTGATCGACTTCGGTCACGTCGTGTAGACCGCACCAGCGAAGGATCGATAAGAAAGATCCGATCTTCTCCGTCTTCTGGTGAAATATTAGCGCCGTAAACGGCGACAGATCCACCGATGAGCCGGCTTCCGAAGACATCGAGGTCGCAGAAATTTCGGCAGTACTTGCTCCCATCGTTCCAACCCCGCTTGGGTAAGTGTTAATGTTTTTTTGGCGCCAGCAATTGATCGACCAATTTTTCCGAATATTTCTTCTTTATGAGTATTTCAATTCTTCGGTTCTTCTCGCGTTCTTTATACCGGGGCCTGTAGGAGGCAAAGCCTGCGGCTGAGAGGCGCGAGGGATCAAGACCGCATTGCGCTACGAGAAAATGGACCACGTTGGTCGCCCGGGTTACCGAGAGTTCCCAGTTGGAAGCAAACCGTCCGGAGGTGACCGGTAAATCGTCCGTATGGCCTTCCACCTCGATATCGCTTTTCACCGTGGCAAGAATGGAACCCAGTTCTTTTAGATAAGGCAGCGCATCCGGTTTTATGTCCGCCCGGCCCAGGTCGAACACGCCAATGTCTCTGGTTATCAGCACCAACCCTTCATCTTCATCGAGCACACTTACCACATTCTGTAAATGACGGTCTTCGATGATACTGTCAAGTCGTTTATGCAGAACCGAAAAGACGTTCTTTTCCGATTGCACATTATTTTTTAGAGTTTCAAGCGGGGTGGGAAGTTTTGCGGCTGCTTCGGCGCGCTTTCGAAGCTCTTCGAGCGACTTTGGCGGAGGGGCGGCGGGAAGCGAGGTGGGTTTATAGACGATTTTGCCCCCAAGCGCTTGACTAATCGAGGCGATCGCCATTTCGAACTTTGTCTTGTCGATAGTGGATATGGCGAACATCAGGACGAAGAAGATCATAAGAATCGACATCATATCGCCATAAGTGGTAAGCCACATCATGTCTTCGGCCTCTTCCTCCGAACCCCCCCCGGCAATGGGGGGCGGACCGAAAGAGTCCAAGGGACTTTCCGTTACCGCCGGCTTTTTTTCCTGCTCGGGCTCCACGGCCAGCGGCGCTTCGGCGGCCCCGCCACGCCTGGATTTCACGACCCTTGCCAGAATCGGAACCTTGCTCTTGCAGTTCAAGCACTTAATGGAGAGCACATTGGGGGGGATCCTGGACAAATCCACAGACAAGCCGACCCCGCATTCATAGCAGGTCACAACGGTTTTGGCGCCCGTCCTCGCCTTGGTTTTTTGTGTAATCGCCATATTCGTTCTAACCTGGCTTTATGCCTTGGGCTTGGCCAAAGTAAGCTTATCGACCGTGGATAGACGCTTGCCGGGTGGCAGATAAGCGTTTAGAGTCTCTTCCATTTCGCGGCCCGTGCAGCCCTCGCGGATCAAAAGGAGCCCATCCTGGATCATCTGAATCAGGGCCTGTTCGCTCGCCGCGTATGTTTTGAGCTTCTCCGAGGCGGGCAGAAACAGGAAGAAGGCAAAAATACAGCCATAAAGAGTACAAACGAGTGCGACCGCCATATTGGGGCCCAATGTCGCCGGGCTGACCTCGGCGCCGCCCATTCCCCTCAGCATGTTGATCATGCCTATGAGTGTTCCGACCAGGCCGAGCGAGGGAGCGATTCGGGACATGAAGCCGAAAAGCTGTATGCCCTCATGATGCCTGCTTTTAACCCCCTGGGCCTCAAGAGATAGGCGCCTCGCGATCCTTGCGGCGGACGCATCCTGGACAAGAAGCTGGAGACCCGCTTTCAAATAGCGGTTCTTCTCCGTTTTGGCGTCTTTTTCCAGGCTGAAGATCGAGTCCTGGGAAGCCTTTTGCCCCAAGCCGACCAACCGGGATATGGTATCTTCGAAAACGCTCCGGCGCTCTTCTCGAAAGAGTTGCACGACCAGGACGAAAAACTTGAGAAGACGCTGCAGCGGGTAGCTGATGAGCGTTGCGGCTAATGTGCCCCCCAAGGTGATCATCACGGCTTCCAGATTCAGGAAGACCCGTAGTCCTCCGCCCATAAAAATCGCCGTAAGGAACAAGGCAAAGCCCCCAATAATTCCAATGGCGCTCGACATACCTTCCTTCCTTCTTGCAAGAAGACAATAAGTTCTATTCTTTTAGACACGGAGGTTCATAACTCTACCTATTGAACGGACGATCGCCCTAAATACTTGAGCATTTTTCCAAATACGAGAAAAGGAAAGAATGGCTGGGGGAAAGACTTTTATCGGGACAGGGGGGCGCTCGCAAAGCCGACGGGGGCTTGCGGGACAAAAACTCTTGAGAAGAAATATTTCACAAGGTGTGGCCTGCTCTATGTCTAACAGGATTAGGCAAATCGAGGCGGCGCGGCATGACCCGCAAACAAAGAGGGCTAAAACTCGGGAGGGATCGAGCGGACGGGAAGGATTTAAAATCCTGTTAATCCTGTAATCCTGTCTAAGGCTTTTGCTTTTTTGGTTCCCGGAGCGGGCAGAAAAGACAGAAAAACTTTTTTGACAGGATTACAGGATTTACAGGATTAGGAAAATCGAGGCGGCGCGGCATGACCTGCAAACAAAGAGGGCTAAAACTCGGGAGGGATCGAGCGGACGGGAAGGATTTAAAATCCTGTTAATCCTGTAATCCTGTCTAAGGCTTTTGCTTTTTTGGCTCCCGGAGCGGACAGAAAAGACAGGATTGCAGGATTTGGAAAAACGAGGCGGCGCGGCATGCCACAAAGAGGGCTAAAACTCGGGCGGGAGTGAGCGGACGGGAAGAATCTAAAATCCTGTAAATCCTGTATGAATCTAGGGCCTTATTTTAGATTATCAGTACCTGAATATCGCGGCCGCGTTTTTGCCCTCCATTTCAGGCGAATGGAGTTCATAGACGTTTGCGCCGTTAAGGTAGGCGTGCGTAAAGGCCAAATCGAGCAGCTCCTGGTCTCCGGTTTGGTGTTCGGAATGAACTTTTACGGCGCCCGATGCCGGGTCGTATGTTCCCCATTGTTGCGCCACGCTGTCGATGAGAAGCGTTGCGACTCTCCCATTGACTGCGCCCGGCAAAATGTCGCCAATATTATCCGAGGCAAGAGATCCGCCCAGAAGATCGATGCAGCGGCGGACCGCCAACTCTTTTTCCCTTGTAAAATAGGGGAATACCAGCGGCAATCCTTTCTTTTTGAGCTCCAGCGAATCGACTTCGTCGGGGTTTCCCTCGATGAACTCGTCAACGGTATTTTTATACACTTCGACTTGTCTAAACACCGGGAAAAGATAATCGACACCGGCAAATACCAGCGGAATTTTCTCCTGTCCAAAGATGGGGTGAAGGCTGTCTTTTAGAATTTGAAACCACCGCCAGAGGCGTCCCTTATCCGATTCGACCGCACCGCCATGTCCGTGGACCATGGGAGCTGCCCCGGGGTTGGAACCTTGAGAGCTCATTCTAAAAAGCGGGATCGATTCTTCGCTGGAACCAAAGGCTTCGCGCATATTCAAGGGAACGGAGTCGAGGTTGATTTCATTTGCGCCAAATTCCGTGCACTCGATTAGCCGCAGCGATTTTCTGCTAACGGCCAGGATGTAGAACCTGTTGGAGCAATGGAGCAAGGGCACGAGCGGCTTCAAATAGAATTGGCGCCCAAAGTGAAGACTTTCGCTAAAATGGACCGGAAGCTTTAAGTATTTGAAGAAGTCCCGGGAGATGAAAATGCTCAACCCTTCGTCCAGGCGGTGAGTAAAAAAAGTGTCCTGTAAAAGTTCCCGAGCGGGCTGGAGAAGCTCTCTTACTTCGGAGGAACGCATTCCTGCGGCCGCGAGTTTTTTTTCGGCCTCCCGTAGAAGGTTATCGAGTCTTATGGGGTCCTGAAGCGTCTCACGCCCCGTTTTGTGTGTCGGAAGATAGAGAGACACGCAGCAATCGCCCCTCTTTTGCATGAGTTCTCTTATTTCATCCTGTAAGAGCAAATCCATACATGGCCTCCTTCCTGCCGATATCGCGGTGGAAAGCGATTTGCCGGTCTCTACCTGCCGGCTTTGCGCCTTTACCAATAAGATAAGCATCCGCGGGACCCGATCCAGTAAACAGCGCAAGGCGTACCTAACCGCAAACCGGCAGCCGGCCGGTGGGGGCAATTGGCGTTGAGTTAAGCGACTAGAGCGACGATCGTCATCCCGGATCGAAGCCATTCCGTTCCGTAGCCGGTGGTTGAGGCCGAAAGGCCGATTCCACCCGGGGTGGTTGCAATTGTGGAATGATCTGGATTTGTGGTATTGTTTTTTCCTCTTAGTCCATACGGTCCCGAAGCTATTGGCTTACTTTCGAGGGAGTGGGTAGATGGTGATCACCTGGCATATATGGGTAATCGTCGCGATCATTCTTTTACTATTGGAGATGTTCGCGCCCGCGTTCGTCCTGGCTTCCTTCGGGGTCGGTTGCCTGGCTGCATCGATTGCTGCGGGGGTAAGTCTTGGGATAAAGATCCAGATCGTAGCGTTTATCGCGGGGACCCTCGGGGCTTTTTTCGGAGTCCGTCCGATTTTTTCCCGGTACTGCTACAAAGCCTCATCCGGAGTCAAAACGAATGTCGATGCTTTGATCGGAAAAACGGGCAGGGTAACTGAGACTATAGATTACGAACTCAATGCGGGCCGAGTAGTTGTGGGGGGAGACGACTGGAAGGCGGTGACTCAAGACGGGACCGTTATAGAAAAGAATTCGAAGGTCGAGGTGGTAAGGGTAGAGGGCAGTAAACTTTACGTAAGACAAATCTAGCGCCGCAAAGGAGCCTTTGATGAGTGTTATTATTGTTCTTGGGGTATTAGCTCTATTTGTGATCGTTTTCGCAGTAAGAGGTTTTCTTATCGTTCCCCAAAGCGAGACCATGGTGATTGAAAGGCTTGGCAGATATCACCGGACCCTTGGCTCGGGCATTAATATCCTGTGGCCCCTTTTTGACAAACCAAGGCAGATTGAATGGCGCTATATTTTGACTGATCAGTCCGGAAAGACAATAGTAAAAAAGCTATCGGTCAAACGAATCGATTTGCGTGAAACCGTCTATGACTTCCCCAGGCAAAATGTGATTACCAAAGACAATGTCGTAATCGAGTTAAATGCGCTCCTCTATTTTCAGATCACCGACCCGATTAAGACCGTGTACGAAATAGCAAATCTTCCGGATGCCATCGAAAAGCTTACCCAGACCACCTTGAGAAATGTCATAGGGGAGTTGGATTTGGATGAGACGCTTTCTTCCAGGGACACGATAAACAGCAAATTGAGGGTTATCCTGGACGATGCTTCCGAAAAATGGGGAGTAAAGGTCAATCGTGTCGAACTCCAAGACATCAATCCGCCCCCCGATATCCGGGACGCCATGGAAAAACAAATGCGCGCCGAACGGAGCCGAAGGGCTGCAATTCTTGAAGCGGAGGGGTTGAAGCAGGCCAATATCCTTGAAGCCGAAGGAATACGGGCCGCGGAGATCAGCAAGGCAGAGGGAAGCAGACAGGCAAAAATTCTTATGGCCGAAGGGGAGGCTCAAGCGCGGATAAAGGTCGCGGAAGCTGAGGCCGAGGCGATACGAGCCATTACGCAAACGGTATCCGTTAGCAATGTGGACCCTGGAAACTATCTCATTGCCCTCCGGTATATCGAAGCCCTAAAAGAGATGGTCTCGGGGCAAAATACCAAAGTAGTCTACCTGCCCTTTGAGGCGTCGGCCATACTGGGGTCTTTAGGCGGAATACGGGAAATGTTTGAGAAATCAAAGCCATAACCGGAGGAGATATCCTAGGACCCGTGGGGGGGGCGGAACGAACAGCTCCCCGCGCTTCTGTCCTTTGCCTCTACCCCGGGCGGCCAGATACGACACAGTCTCTTGGCTTCACCCATTCTGCGGCTCACCTGACCTGGAGGGTTTGCAGGATGGGTGGAACAGGCTTTTTTCACCCATTCACCCATTCACCACGCACTTATTCACAGATCGAACCCGCAAATATCTGCGGGTCATATTCGATTTCATGTTTCAGATCGCGGCCGAGGAATTCCGAGACGACGACCCGAGGGTCTTTATCTTCATAGAGAACGCGGTAGACCTGCTCGCATATGGGCATTTCGACTTCCATCCTGCGAGCGAGCATGTGGATGGATTTGGCTGTGACTACCCCTTCGGCCACCTGGCGCATATCGCCTAGGATTTGGCTGAGCTTTTTGCCCTTTCCAAGCTGCATTCCGACCGTTCGGTTTCGGCTAAGATCCCCGGTGCAGGTGAGCAGCAGGTCTCCTATCCCGGCAAGACCGGAGAAGGTGAGGGGGTGGGCGCCCATTTTTACCCCGAGTCTCGATATTTCGGCCAGCCCGCGGGTAATGAGAGCCGCCCGGGCATTGTAGCCGAAGGCAAGGCCGTCGCAGGCGCCGGCGGCAAGGGCTATGACGTTTTTAGAAGCGCCGGCGACTTCGACTCCGATGACATCGAGGCTTGTGTATACGCGGAAACCGGGAGCGGCGAGCACTCTCTGGAGCTTGCGGGTGATTTCCATGTCGGGTCCGGCGAGGGTCACGGCGGTGGGAATCCCCTGCATCACTTCGCGGGCAAAAGATGGCCCGGAGAGGCAAAGGAGGCTCAGATCTTTCCCCTTGGGCGCGAGATCCTTCCAAATGCCCGACATCGTAAGGAGGGTATCGTTTTCGATCCCCTTGGTCGCATTTACAATGATTGCATCATCTCGCAGGTGCGAAAGCATGCTCATGGCAACCCCCCGATATACGTGGGAGGGAACGACCATGACGAGCAGGCGGCACGCAGCGGCGACTTCCCGGATGGAGCAGGTTGGGCGCACGCCTTCATGAAGGGTAAATCCGGGAAGGTAGATGTTGTTTTCCCGTGTCCTTCGTATCGTCTCGCACAGCTCTTCTTCAAAGACCCATAAATGTACTGTAAGACCCTTTGCGGCAAGCAGGTGGGCGATGGCTGTGCCCCAGGCCCCGGCCCCGATTACACCGACCGGTCCGATATTGTCAATCAATTCTATTCTTCCTCTCTTGTATCGTCTTTAGCGATTTCGGGTTCGTCTAGAACGGTCAGGTCCACGACTTTTTCGCCTTCGTTAAGGCCGATGAGCTTGACCCCCTGAGTCACCCTGCCGATTTTGCTGATTTGCGAAACAGACATTCTGATAAGGCGGCCCTTGTCGGTTATCAGCATTATTCCGTTTTCTTCGGCAACCTGCCGGAAGCCAACAACGGACCCGTTACGCTCGGTTACCCGGATATTTAGAACGCCCTGTCCACTACGGCCCTGGCAGCGGTAGTCTTCCTCGGGGGTGCGCTTGCCAAACCCTTTTTGCGTAACCACCAGGATGCATTTGTTCGGATCGATGACATCCATTCCGACCAAGCCGCCGTCTTTTACGTTCATCCCCCGGATGCCCCGGCTGACGCGCCCGAGCGGCCGGAATTCATCTTCGTTTATCCGTATGCACTTGCCCTCGCGGCTCATGAGAAAAATATCGCGCTGTCCGTCGGTTATGACAACTGAGATGAGCTCGTCATTTTCGTCGAGATTAATCGCCCTTATGCCTGACGATCTGGGATGGGCGTAGGCGGACAGATCGGTTTTCTTGATGATTCCGTTTCTGGTGGCCATCACCGCGAAATGGCCGGGAGAGAACTCGCGAACCGGCAAAATGGTCTGTATCTTTTCTCCCGGCTGCAGGGGAAGAAGATTTACGGCGGCCTTCCCAAGGGCTGTAGGACCCACTTCGGGTATTTCGTAGACCTTTAGCCGGAACACCTGCCCCCGGTTGGTGAATATGAGGAGGTGGTCGAGGGTGAGGGCCGTAAAAAGACTCGTAACCACATCCTCTTCGCGCGTGCTCATCCCGGTGCGGCCTTTTCCGCCCCGGTTCTGGTTGCGATAGACCGCGAGCGGGGTTCTTTTGAGGTAGCCGGCCCGAGACATGGTCACCACCATCTCTTCACTGGCTATGAGATCTTCGAGGCAAATATCTCCGGCATCCGGAATGATTATCGTTCTTCGCGGCTCGGCGAATTCGTTTATCAGTTCACCGATTTCATCCCGAACGACCTGGTCGACCAGGGCGGCCGAGGAAAGAATGGACCGTAGCCGTTCGATCTCCTTCATGATTTCGAGGTAGTCACGGATAATTTTTTCGCGCTCCAGGCCGGTTAGCCGCTGGAGTCGCATGTTTAAGATCTCCTGGGCCTGGATCTCGGTAAAGTCGAACCGTTCGATTAAGCCCCGCTTTGCTTCGGGCGGATTGGTCGCCGAGCGTATGAGGGCGATCACCGCATCGAGATTATCGAGCGCTATCTTTAATCCCTCCAAGATATGAGCCCGTTTTTCAGCCTGTTTTAGTTCGAATTGGGTGCGCTTTACCACGACCTCGCGGCGAAAGTCGAGGAAGTGCTGGAGGATGTCGCGAAGGTTCATTACCTCGGGTCTATTGTCCACCACCGCGAGCATAATGATTCCAAAGGTGGTTTCGATCGCCGTGTTTTTGTAGAGCTGGTTTTCGACGACCTTGGGGTCTTCGCCCTGGCGAAGGGTGAGAACTATGCGCATGCCGTGGCGGTCGGACTCGTCGCGAATGTCCTGGATCCCCTCGATTCTTTTCGCCTTCACGAGCTCGGCGATACGTTCGAGCAGCTTTGACTTATTAACCTGGTAGGGAAGCTCGGTGACGATCAGGTGCTGTTTTTTCCCCGATTCTTCGACTTCGACCCGTCCGCGTATCTTTACTACGCCCTTGCCGGTTTCATAGGCCTCAGACATTCCCTGGCAGCCGTAGAGAAATCCCGCAGTCGGAAAGTCGGGGCCCTGGATGAGGCGCATGAGGCCCTTTACGGTGGTGTCGGGATCGTCTAGAAGAGCGAGTAACCCGTTACAGAGTTCGCGCAGGTTGTGCGGGGGGATGTTTGTAGCCATTCCGACCGCTATACCCGAGGAACCGTTTAAGAGCAGGTTGGGCGCCCGCGTTGGAAGAACGGTCGGCTCCAGGAGCGTATTGTCATAGTTGGGCTGAAAAAGGACGGTTTCCTTTTCGATGTCCCGCATGAACTCCATGCCGAGCTTTGACATGCGGATTTCGGTGTAACGCATTGCCGCCGGGGGATCGCCGTCCACGGAGCCGAAGTTGCCCTGGCCGTCTACGAGCGGGTGGCGCATGGAAAAGTCCTGGGCCATGCGGGCGGTGGCATCGTAGATGGCAGCGTCGCCGTGCGGGTGATACTTACCCATGACGTCGCCGACGATGCGCGCCGATTTTTTGTAAGGCTTGTTGAAATCGTTATTGACCTCGTGCATCGAAAACAGGATGCGCCGGTGCACGGGTTTTAAGCCGTCGCGCACATCGGGGATGGCCCTCCCGATTATGACGCTCATCGCGTAATCGAGATAGGAAAGCTTTATTTCGTCGGCAATATTTATAGTTTTAATAGGGTCCATCATTCCAATTCATTCTAAAAAGGCGCGCGGATTATGCGGCGGATTTGCCTCTGCCATCGATTAGCCCGTTCAAAGTAATCTCTTTGGATATAGCTGAAATTGCGCGAACACGCGCACTCTTTACACTTGCGCCTTAGATATCGAGTTCCCGGAAATCGAGCGCGTTGGTCTGGATGAATTCGCGCCTTGGTTCCACCGGGTCTCCCATCAGGGTGGTGAAGAGTTCATCGGCTAGAACCATGTCTTCGACTTTGACCTGTAGGAGGGTCCTTTTCTCCGGATCCATGGTCGTTTCCCAGAGCTGTTCGGGGTTCATTTCACCCAGGCCTTTGTAGCGCTGAATGGTTGCGCCTTTGCGGGCCTCATCCATGAGGTGCTGGAAAAAGGCCCTCGGATTGTCGAACTCCTGCCTGCCCTGGGCGTCCTGCACAACGTAGGGGACGACGTGAAGCAGGGCCAGTTGCCGATAGAGCGAAAGGAGTTTGCGAAATTCCGCGGAGGCCAGGTAGTCGTGTCTGATCCGTTTTTTCTTGTGACCGTTGGAGGGATCGATAACGTCGAGGTCTTGTCCCAGATGCTCCTCTTCGATTTCTATGGTATTGACCTCGCAGCCGGACTCTTCCAGTTTTGTCTTAAGAACGGAGGCCCACCCAAGCGGGTCTTGCTCATCTAGCCGGTTTTCGTCGAAGATTCGGGTGGTCTCTTCGAGAATCTTTTTGGAGATGCCTCTTTGAGACTGGCGGTCGAGCCACTCTTCGTATTTGGAGAAAGTCTGAAGGAGTCCTATGAGTTCCGCCGGGGGAAGAGGGGTGTCGCGGCCGGGCAAAAAGACCTGCTTTTTTTCGGCCGCGCGCTTTAGAAGATAGGCATTAAGGCTCTCGTCGTCTTTTAGGTAATGTTCGGATTTGCCAACCGCGAGCCGATAGAGGGGGGGCTGCGCGATATAGAGCTTTCCGCTTTCGATCAGTTCGGGCATCTGGCGGAAAAAAAACGTGAGCAGCAGGGTGCGGATATGCGCTCCGTCGACGTCGGCGTCTGTCATTATGATGATGAAGTGGTACCGCAGCTTTTCGGGGTTAAATTCGTCCTTGCCGATACCGGTTCCCAGCGCGGAAATCATGTTCCGGATTTCCTGGTTTTCCAGCATCTTGTCGAAACGCGATTTCTCGACGTTTAAAATCTTTCCCCGCAGGGGCAAGATGGCCTGAAAGGCCCTGTTTCTGCCCTGTTTTGCCGAGCCGCCGGCCGAATCTCCTTCGACGATAAAGATTTCGCTCTTTGCGGGGTCGCGTTCCTGGCAGTCGGCAAGCTTTCCGGGAAGAGAGTGATCGCCCAGAACGCCCTTTCTGCGGGTAAGTTCCTTTGCGCGCCTCGCCGCCTCGCGCGCCCTTGCGGCCTCCATGACCTTGTCGAGGATAGAGCGGATGATCTTCGGGTTTTCTTCAAAATAGCCGGAGAGCTTTTCGTAGACGAGGTTTTCGACTATCCCCTTTACCTCGGAGTTTCCAAGCTTGGTCTTTGTCTGGCCTTCGAACTGGGGCTGCGAGATCTTTACGCTTATAACCGCAGTCAGCCCTTCGCGCACGTCATCGCCGATCATCTTTTCGAGATCGGGCTGCTTTATCGTCTTGTTCTGGCCCGCGTACTGTTTGATCGACCGGGTAAGGCCGGCCTTAAGGCCCACCAGGTGCGTCCCGCCTTCCTTGGTGTTGATGTTGTTTGCGAAGGTAAAGATCTTTTCGTTGTAGGTGCTGTTATACTGGAGCGCGACGCCGACAGCGATCCCCAGCTTTTCGCCCGCGATGGAAATGACCTGGGGAAAAATCGGCTCCTTGTTCCGGTTGAGGTATTCGACAAACGAGACAAGACCCCCTTCGTAGTAGAAGACCTTTTCCTTGGGGATACGTTCGTCTACAAGCTCGATTCGCACGCCGCTGTTTAGAAAGGCAAGCTCGCGCATCCGTTCGGCGATTATGTCGAAACTTATTTCGGTGACTTCGAAAATTTGCCCGTCGGGCTTAAAGGTCACCCGGGTGCCGCGCTTCCTGGTCTCGCCTTTTACCAGGACTTCGGTTTTGGGCACTCCCCGCTCGTAGTGCTGATGGTACACCTTGCCATCGCGCCGGATTTCGACATCGAGGGACTCGCTAAGCGCGTTTACTACCGACACGCCGACCCCGTGAAGGCCGCCGGAAACCTTATAGGTCGAATCGTCAAATTTTCCGCCCGCATGGAGCATGGTCATAACGACGGTCACCGCAGGGATTTTTTCCTTTTCGTGGATGTCAACCGGGATACCTCGCCCGTTGTCGTCCACAGTGACCGATCCGTCCACATGGAGCTGGACCCGGATGTGGTTGCAGTGGCCGGCCAGGGCCTCGTCGATGCTGTTGTCCACCACCTCGTAGACCAGGTGATGAAGACCTTCGGTCGAGACATTGCCAATATACATGGAAGGGCGCACACGAACGGCGCTAAGTCCTTCCAGAACGGTTATCTGCTGCGCATTGTAGTCGCTCCGGGGCATTTCGGGCTGCGTGTCGACGATATCGTGCATAGAGCGGCAATTCCTCTGTTCGCTCTTCATGTCCTGAATAGCGGTAATTCCAAGCATGAAGGCCATGACATATAAATTATTGGAACCGCAAGAAAAAGAGCTTATACATAGCATTTTTTATGCCCTATTTCAATTCAAATCGAAAAATGAAAACAGCCTTTCCCAAGGGACACGGTGACTATCTGCGGGTGTGGCCCTCTTTTCCCGACCCGCATAAGAAAATCCCGTTACGTTCTTGGCAATCTTTCGTAGAAAAATTTCGATCTTTTTTACGAAAGTCTAAAGAACCGCGATTGTTCCTCCGATTGAGGGTAGGAGCCCAGCAGTGGCATCCGCGCGGCGACTCGATTGCCGGGGGCTGCTAGCCTTGGGCTTACTCCGATGGCTTTTAGTCGATACAGGTACGCTGCGGCGGGAGGGTCATTAGTCCGTAACGATTGGATGCTACGCTGGCTTTTGTTTTTCGCCTCTCTGCCTCTGTGGTGAACGGTTGCAAAAAAAACGCCTTACCCAAAGGGGAGGCGCGCTTTCTGCCGATGTTCCACCTTCCAGGCAGAGGACATCGAGTGCTTGCTATGTAAACCACCGGGTTTCTTTTCTGAGGCGACAACCAGGAGGCGCCGACAATATGAAAAAAAAGCTTTCCTTGAAACCAAAACTGATTCTGACCTGCCTTTGTCTTACCATCTTGCCTGCAATAGTCGTGGGCGCTTTTGGACTCAACCAACTGCGTTCCTACTCCAACGAAGCGGTCTCCGAGTCTTATAAGACATTGGGCGAGGAGTGCGGGCAAACGCTCATTAGCGGCGTGGGATCGGATCGGGAAGTTATCAAAGACTTCATTAATCGTGCGCAAAGCGATGCGAAGATACTTGCCGGCTCGACCGATATGGTGGGCTACGTTTCGGCTCTTGCGGGCAAAAACGAATTATTCAACGGTTTGGCGCAAAGGGAAGTTGTCCGCACTGTCAGTGGGATTCTTTCGAACTGCGAACTTGAACAGAAAATGATTCAAAGAACCCCTGCGTTAAAAGATCAGGCCATGGCGGATCTGGTCGGAAATATCCTGAGCATCAAAATCGGTCGGACAGGGTACCCCTTCGTGATGGATTCCAAGGGTAATCTTTTGGTTCACCCCGAAGGAAAGCTCATTGGCAAAAATACCATAACAGACCTCCATTTAACCGCTTTTAAAGATATTTTGGCCGCCAGGAAAGCGGGCGTAACGAAAATGCTGTCGTATTCCTTCGAAGGCCGCGATAAGTTTCTCTTTTACAGTTATTTTCCCGATTGGGACTGGATTGTTTGCGGCAGCGGCTACTGGGATGAGCTCTCTACAGAGGCCACAAAGGCTTCTTTTGCCCTTCTAAAAGATGAATTCAAAACGCTTTACCTGGGTTCTTTCCTGCCAATAGAGGGAAAGTCCGAACCCGTTTATAACCAAATCCGCTACATCGACGATAAGGGCTCCGAGATCGTAAACCTCAAAGACGGGCAGTTCAGCAAGATCCTTGTTTCCAAGGCCAACCAGCCATGGTTTAAGAAGTGTTTACAACTCAAGCCCGGAGAGCTGAGTAACTCCGGTGCGGTCATCGCCGAAAATACCGGTATGGCTGAAATGCGCCTTTGCTCGCCTGTCTATTTTCATGGTTCCTTAAAAGGCGTGGTCGTCTTCAACCTGGATTGGAAACTGGCCTGGAAGTTACTAAAAGGCCATGTTTACGGCAAAACGGGCTATGCGTATATCCTAAACCGGAAAGGTATTTTGATCTCTCACCCCAAATACGATCTCACCAGGCCGGTAAACCTGGGGGATCCTAAATTCGGAGAAATATCAGCCATTGTAAGAGATAAGATGCTCAAAGGTGAACGGGGTATCTCTCGTTATACTTTTGAAGGAATCGATAAATTTGTCGCCTTTATGCCTTTAAAAATCAACGGCCTGCTATACAGTATAGCCGCAACCGGCCCGACAAACGAATTTCTGGCAGCCGCCAACACCCTGAAGGCCGATGCCGGAAAACGGGCATCGAGGGCCGCTCTGGGGATCGTTTTGGCAAGCCTTGCCATGATGATCATAGGCTGCACCATCGGGATAATTGTAAGCAGGGGCATCTGTCGCCCCGTCACCCGGGTCATTAACGGTCTTCTGGATGCGTCCGGGGAAATTTATTCGGCCTCGAGTCAAATTTCGTCATCTAGCCAGCAACTTGCCGATGGCGCCTCCGAACAGGCCGCAGCTATCGAGCAAACCTCCTCCTCGCTGGAAGAGATGGCTTCGATGACCACGCAGAACGCCGAGAATGCGCAGAGTGTGGATTCACTAAGGGGAAAGGTCGGCGATATGTTGGCAGAGGCGGATAGCTCCATGGCCAACCTCGCGCAAGCCATAAACGAAATCTCGGCAGCCGGCGCCGAGACGCAAAAAATCATCAAAACAATTGATGAGATCGCTTTTCAGACCAACCTTCTCGCTCTTAACGCCGCAGTTGAGGCTGCCCGGGCAGGTGAGGCCGGGGCGGGATTCGCCGTGGTGGCCGATGAGGTGCGAAACCTCGCCATGCGCGCCGCCGAAGCGGCAAAGACCACGACCGCGCTAATCGAAGGAACGTCCCGGCAAATACAGCGAGGCGCCGGACTGGCCGACAAAACCTCCCGGGCCTTTGGCACAGCCATCGCCTCATCAAAGAAGATGGGCGAACTCATTGCCGAGATCACCTCAGCAACCCGGGAACAGGCCAGGGGAATCGAACAGGTAAATAAGGCCATGTCGGATTTGGATAAGGTTGTCCAACAAAACGCGGCGACCGCCGAGCAATCGGCCGGCGCCTCCGAAGAAATGAATGGTCAGTCTTCACGGATGGAAACGATCGTTCGCGGTCTTGTCACGATGATTGGCGGGAGCGCCGCGGAGCGCGTAGGTGGCCAGGGCGAGCACTCGCTTCCGGAACGCAAAAGTAATGGCTCAGCACTTGCCGGAGCTCGAAATCCCGCAACGAGCGCCGTATACACCGGCAATGGGAACAGCCACGTGAGGGCTGCGAAGTTCTCCGATGTCGGGAGGAATTCGCAGGAGGTGCGTCCCGACAAAGTCATTCCGTTTCAAGATAATCCCGGGGATTTTTGAGGCTTATTTTTGAGGCTGTTAAAAACCGTTGGCCTAACAAAACCTGATTAATCGATGCCGCCCCAAAACCGATGGAGAACCTGTTCGGGATAGAGACTTTGAACGTATGAGTCTCTATCCCGGGCGGCGGATGTGCGGTGTTTTAGAAAATGAATTCAAGGTATTACGGCGCCCCCTGATACGGAAAGGATTGTATTTGAAAACGCCTTCAACTGGGCGCATTGATTGATTGCGACCCAGAGGTCGTTTTCACGAAGAATGCCGCCCGGCATCCCGTGGTTTGATATAGCTGTCCCGACATCCGCCGATCGCAGACTTCCCTGATACGGTACGATGGGGGATTATTGTGATTAACCTTCTCGGGTTGGCCGGCGGGAGCGGTTTTGTTATGTCCCGAAAGCCTTTGGATCGTGGTCCAATAGGGCAGGAGCCACGCCTCGAAATCGTGCTGGGCCGCATGGGGATGAAATCTCGGTTCATCGCCGACCCGGGTTCGCATTTTGGCCTTCGCCTCGTCGGCATCTTTGAAATCCGGGGGATTGGTCCCTGAATAAACGTCGGTTAGAGCCAGGACGTGGTCCGCAGCATTCCTGCCCATAAGCGGATTTTCCACGGCTCGCTTTAATTTATCTTCCTTGGGGACGCGGCCATCATAGGGGAAGGTGTCCAGCTTGGGCATGCGTCCTGCCAGACGTGTTTTAAGGTATTCCCTCAGATACGGCATGAATGCTTTTTCCGTTTTCCCTTCGACTATTATGGAGATTTTCATGATCGCCCGCCCAGTCGCCCCAGTCGCCACGCTTCGTCCAAAGTATACTCGGAAAGCCACTCGTCCAGGTCCATTGAGTCCGCCCGGGTCGCCGTTGCACAGCCTGCATCGTCTATGTCCATTACGACCACCTCTTCGGGCTTCAGGAACCGGACAAGCCGGTCAGAATGCGTTGCTACGATCAACTGGGTCCTAAGGGATGCTTCCCGCATAATATCGCTGAGAATGCTCAGCAGTTCCGGATGCAGGCTCACCTCCGGTTCGTCGATCATGGTGACGGTAGGTAAGTTGGGGCTTTGCAAAAGAGACGCGAGCCAGAGAAAACGAAGGGCGCCCTCCGACAACTCATTCATGTAAAACGGCTTATCGAATTTTTTGTCTTTCCATGTCATGGCAAGCATACCGGCCGCTACCGGTGGAAAGCTCAACCCCTCGAAATCAGGGAAGGCCGCTTTCAATGAATCAATAATTATTTCAAACCGGCAGAGGTCTGTTTCCCGCAAATAGTAAAGGTACGGCGCCAGATCTTCTCCATCGGCGCCCGGCAACGCGGCAGGCTTCATCTGTTGCGGCAGCTTCACCGGCGATCGAGGGCCAACGTCAAGAACGTGGTATTGCGTAGCAGTGGCCAGAATGCGCCTCACCTCTTCCGGTTGGCGTAACATCTTCGGCGCCTGTGACAGGGATGTCTCCAGGGGATTGTGTTCCCGATCGGGTCGAACGAGGTGTGCCTCGTCCATGTCGAAGTAGCGGATATCACCGTCGGAGGAATTGATGTGGTTAATAAGGATTGGGATGACCCTTGCGCGGTTGCGACAGGATTTCCCTGGAAATGGAATAGCCTGTGCCTTTGGTTGCAAGGCGAAGATCATATCCTGGCGGTTCATGTCCGGGAACCTCCATATCAACCAGAAAAGAAAGCTCATCTGTTTTGCCGCTGGTAAGAAGACTCACGATACCGCCAAGTTGTGAGAGTGTCGCATTCAGATTTCCGGAAGCCGAAGCGGAGAGCATGGTGAAAGCATCCAAAAAGGATGTCTTACCGACACCGTTGGCGCCGATAAACACCATGAAAGGCCTTACAGGCAGGTCAACCGCCAGCAACCTGCGAAACCCGCTAATTTTGATCCGTTTGATTCTATTCATATCGCCTTCCTTCATCAGGAATTGCTTTTCCGAGCCTTGGCGTTGACGGTTCATCCAGACCTTTGCGCCCGGGGGCGATAAAAGGCCTTCCTAGGAGTTATGCGCTAAAAACCCCTCGATCCCAAGCTCGCGAGCACGCCCTTCGACCCTGCGCACAACTTCGGGGTCCATGTGGATGTCGCCCGGCCAGGGGCGGGTGTGGCCGTCTTCGATGCCCTTTGCTGTGGCGTCGATTACGATTCGCCCGTTTAGTTTTACGATGTCTCTTGCCGGATCGACGTTATTGAAGACCTTCCAGAGAACGAGCGAGTAATCCCGCAAATCTATCGACGAGTCAAACAGGACAAGGATCGAAAAAGGCTCGAGCGCCGGGTCCCGGAGAAGCCCCGGGGAGAGAGATCGGCCCGGGGTTTTGCCGTCTTTTTTAAAATTTATGAGCAGCAGCCGGTTTCGGGTCTCCAGGAGCGGGCAATGGAAGGTGGAGAGGCCGGATACCTCACCCAGACTTTTTTCTATAACATCGTCGGGCGGGACTGGAAGGTTTTGCCGAAGGGGTCTTTTTCTTTCGTCCGGATGCCTTTTCGTTGCGTCCAGTCCGATTTTGCTTCCGAAAAGCGGGTCGGGGGCGCTGTGGTCAAGGACATCGAGAATGCCCTCGGAGATAAAGACATCGCTTTCGAGATCTATTTCGTTGAGAATTGTCTCCAACACCTTTCGGGGACTTTTAAGAGAGATATCGGCGTCAACGAGCGCCACGGCCTTGGTAAAGCTCATTTGCCCCTGGCTCCAGACAGCGCTCATGAGCCTTCTGGCATGGCCGGGATATTCCTTCTTAAGAGCCAGTACCACGATATTATGGAAGACGCCTTCCCAGGGCATCCAGAAATCGCGCACCTCGGGGTGAATCGTTTGGACGAGCGGCAGAAATACGCGCTCGGTAGCCTTTGCGAGCCAGCAGTCCTCCATCGGCGGCCGTCCCACCAGGGTCGCCGAGTAGATCGGGTTCAGGCGATGGGTGATGGCCGTAAGGTGAAAGACGGGATAATCGCCTACAAGCGAGTAATAGCCGGTGTGGTCGCCAAAGGGTCCCTCCATGCGCAGTTCATCGGGGTCCACATAACCTTCCAGCACGAATTCGGCCTCGGCTGGAACCTCCATGTCTATTGTGACACAGCGGGTCATCCTGACCGGTTTTTTGCGGATAAAACCCGCGAGGAGCATCTCGTCGATTCCCTGCGGAAGAGGGGCGGTGGCGGCCCAGGTAACGGCCGGGTCGGTCCCGATGGCAACTGCTACCGCCATGCGCCTGCCCGCCTTCCTGTACTCCTGGAAGTAATGGGAGCCGTCCTTGTGGATGTGCCAGTGCATTCCGGTCGTATTGCGGTCAAAGACCTGAAGCCGATACATCCCTGCGTTGCGCCTGCCGGTCTCCAGGCTGCGGGTGAATACGACGGGAAGAGTGACGAAAGGTCCGCCGTCGCCTGGCCAGCACTTGAGGACGGGGAGCTTCGAAAGATCGATTTGTTCGCCCCTTAGCACCACTTCCTGGCAAGGGGCATTGGAGGTCTTGCGGGGAAGGGCCTTGAGGATGTCCAACCCCATGGGAAGAAGTCCAGCGAAGTCTCGGAGAGACTTTGGCGGACTAAGGCGTGCGAACCGTTCGATCCTTTGGGCGAGGGCATCTAGGGAGTCGGTCCCAAGGGCCATGCAGATACGGCGTTCGCTTCCAAAGGCGTTGGTCAAAACGGGGAAGGGTGAGTCGCCAACACGCTCGAAAAGGAGCGCTTTGCCCCCTCCCGGCGCCTTGGACGCCAAATCGGTTATGTGGGAGATCTCTAGTTCGCAGGAAACCGGAGCGCTTATTCGGAGAAGTTCTCCGGCCCTTTCGAGCTCCGATACGAATTCACCAAGATTTGTAAACGCCGTTTGTAAATGTGTCAAACAATCACCTTCCCGCCAGGACCCCCAGGAAGAGCAGGATCGATATCGCGCTGTTTACGTGGAAAAAGGCAATATTTACGTTGTCGAGGCAATCCGGCCGGACGAGCTTGTGCTCGGTAAAGATAAGGATAGCTATCACCAGGAGAAAAAGAAGATAAATCCAGTCGAGACCGAATGCGAAATACACCAGAAATAGAAAGGCAAGGGTTAGAACGTGGAGCGCGGTGGAAAAAAGAAGCGCCCTGGACGCCCCCCAGCAGGCGGGCACGGAAAACAGGTTGTGTTCCCTGTCGAACTCGATGTCCTGGCACGCATACAGGATATCAAAGCCCGCGATATAGGTCATGAGTGCAAACGAGAGCAGAAGAATTCTCCAGTCCAGGCTGCCGCTTACCGCCACCCATACGGCTGCCGGCGCAAGTCCGATGGCAAAGCCAAGGGCCAGATGGCACAGGGTTGTAAACCTTTTTGTAAACGAATACAAAAGAAGAATCACAAGGACCGGTGCGGACAACAGGAGGCAGAGGCGGCCGAGCAAAGCGGCGGTCCCGACGAAAACAAGGCCGGAAAACAAAATGAACACCAGAACGGAGAAGAGGTCCACCTCGCCGGTGACATGCGGACGATTCGCCGTGCGGGGGTTTAAGCTGTCGTAGCGATAATCGGCGAGGCGGTTAAAACCCATGGCGGCAGACCTTGCCGAAGCCATGCCCACAATGATCAGGGCCAGGGTCCCAAGATGTGCCGGGTGATTCCTGTTTGCAAGCAGCAAGGCCGCCAGGGCGAACGGAAGGGCAAAAACCGTATGGCTGAACTTTATCAGCCTGCCGTACGTGCGGATCTTGGATATCAGCGTCATTTACCGGTCCGGGTTTAAGTTGATCGATGGCATCGCTTAAAAAAAATAAATCATACTATTTTTGAAAGGCTTTTACGAAAAGTTTTCTCACGCGAAGCCGCGAAGGGAGTAATGCTTTTCATGGTTTCCGGGTGAACTGCTTCGAAAAGAAGCGGGAAGAACCGCTGCCTAAACCTTGAAAGACTGCGGTGGATTCAGGTGTACGCAGAGGCGATGACTGGCTCTTGACTCGTAAAACGCCATGTGGCAAGGTGTTCAGGGGTATCTGTTCCGTTTCGGAGTTTGTACCATCCCAGGCAAAATCCTTTTTATAAGGCAGCGCATCCAGGTCCGGAGGGGATGTTTCTCATGGTCTATCGGTTGCCGGTGTCACACCCCTTGCCTTTGATTTGTCCACCAAATTGACTTAGCGGCGCAAGCCTTGTAGACCGGGCACAGTTTGAGCTTCTTCCGGGCGCCGTTCTGTCTCCATGGAAACGTTGTTTGGTCGTTTAAGCCGGCCGGCGAAAGGAGAGTGATATGCTCTACAGCAGCCCCAAAGGCAAGACAGGACACATCGACCACAGGGTTCTGGTAAGTGCTGTTCCAATCGTGGATGACGAGAAAAACGCGACTCTTGAACTGATGAAGCAACTCCCCGACATGACAGCCTACGGCATGCTGCTCCTAGACGACCCCAATCATCCCATGGCGCAATTGGTTCGCGAGCGCTGGTCGGAGATCGGCAATATGACCGGCGACAAGTTCCTGCTGTTTTCCTTCGAGCGACCCGAAAAATGGACGAAAACCTATCTGAAATATTGGCGGAACAAACTGGGCGACCAGTTCGATGCCATGTGGAAAGAATGGCAGGAGGTTCCCGATCCGGGAGCGGCCTATGGCTTTGTTTCACTTTTTAAGCCGCCACTTACTCCCAAGCAGTTGCCTTGTCTCGTTTTGTTTACAGATGCCGAAAAACGCAAGGCTGTCGTTCGCCCTATTCCGAACTGGGAAAAAAACGACCTGTACGAACTGCTAAAGGCAATCGCCACGGTGGTGCAGGATGCGGCTACAAAGCCTAAAGAGGAGCGACTCGACTACCTCCGGGATGAACTGAGCTCGCCCGGGGCGCGATTTGGAGCAGCCGCCGGACACATCGGGGCGCAGGCTCTTGACTATTTCCGGCAGCATCCCGCCTTGGTTGTCTCAACGGCTATAAGCGTCGTTTTGGGGCTAAGCGGCGCCGGATTACTTATGCTCCCGGCAGCAGCCATCGCAGTGCTAAACATCCTAAAGGAGACGATATCCGGCGCCGGGTCGAAGGCGTAGCGGTTAACGGACCTTGGGGACACGAGAGACAAGAATGAAGAAGCGGATATCTTTTTCAGGTTTAATTTTATTTATAACTTTTTTTGCCGCATTTTTTCTGTCTTCCTGCGCGACCGGGCCGACTGCCGATGAGCTTCGAACTAAGGAGCTGTTTAACCGGGCCGAGAAAAAGTGGTGGCGTTTAGCCGGCCTCGCAAAAATGGCGATATCGGTCGATGGCGATTCGATTGTCTACCTGGAAGGCGGTAAGGGCGAGACGGTGGTGCTCCTGCACGGCTTTGCCGACAGCAAAGACGCCTGGGTGGATTTCGCAAAACCCCTTACCCGGAGTTACCACGTCGTCATCCCCGATCTGCCGGGTTTTGGCGAGAGCACCAAACGGCTCTATGAAAATTACAACATTGACCGCCAGGTGGGGCGACTCGATAGATTTGTCGAGGCTTTGGGGCAAAAAAGGTTTCATCTGGCCGGCAACTCCATGGGGGGCGCGATTGCCGCGGTCTATGCCGCTAGATTTCCACGGAAAGTAATTACTCTAGCCCTTCTGGACCCGATGGGCGTCGTGGCGCTAAAGATCCCCCCGAGGGTGATCGAGACCACCGGTGACTACGAAAAGATGCTTCCTCATCTTTTCTTTCGTACCCCCCATTTGCCCGAACCCTTCAGAAAGACGATGACTAAGGAATCTTTCGAGGAGGCGATGGTGGCAAGGTTTAAGGCCGCAAGGCGCTACAACGAAATAATCTGGCTCGATTTGGCCAGGGAGGATTTAAGCCTTGGGTCATTCCTTCCCGCTATTAAGGCGCCGGTATTAATTGTCTGGGGGGATCACGACGGGATTTTCGACGTGTCCGGCGCCTCAATTCTCGCGAAGGGCTTAAAAGACCACAGGACGGTCATTCTAGAGGATACCGGCCATCTGCCCATGACTGAAAAACCGGCGCAAACGGCGGCGGCCTACGGCAATTTCCTGCAGAGTCGCCAGGGGATGTAGCTTGGCCGGGACAGATTGGTTTTACTGAAAATGGCGGAGAACGAAAAGATGAAGGAAATACGCAAAACCGCACGTGAGCTGATGACCGGTTTCTGCCGGGTCTGTCCGGTGTGCAACGGCAAGGCGCGCGCCGGGGAGGTGCCCGGCATGGGGGGCCTTGGGACCGGAGCGTCTTTTAGGGCTAACGTAGAGGCCCTGAGCCGCGACACCTTTAATATGCGTTTGGTGCGCGACATCACAGAGCCCGACACAGAAGTCGAGTTGCTCGGCATGAAAATGTCTATGCCCGTATTGGCCGCGCCCATCGGAGGGGTATCGTTTAACATGGGCGGAAAGCGCACGGAGCAGGAATACATCGCGGCGATCATCGACGGCTGTTGGAACGGCCCAACTCTGCGATAGCTGGATAGCGCCAGAGCGCTAAAGAATTGATCATCGGCATGGGCATCGACTCCGCCGCGCTTAACACCCTGCGTAAGATGGGCGGCCGCGTTTCGTCATAGCCGTCAGGAAAGCTTCGCGAGATCATCACAAGCACGGGCGTCAAATCTTCCACTATAAATTTTGGGCCAAAGATTTGGTTGGGGGCTCGCGTCTCATTGGCAGCCACGCTTGCCGCGTAGGACGTCTACGGGAAGGGGTGCCTGGCTCTGTGATGATGGCGCGAGATTTCATAATTGGCCTGGGCCTTCTATTCTGTTAGTCTTTACTTGTGACGTTCAAAAAAAACGAGAATTGACAAAAGAATGGACAACCTGTCGCCCGAACAGCGTAGCATGCAAATGAGCTTGGTTCGATCCAAGGATACGAAGCCCGAACTTCGAGTACGGAGCCTTGTACACGGGCTTGGATATCGCTACCGTCTTCATAGAGTCGAGCTGCCCGGCAAACCGGACCTCGTATTCCCATCCAAGAGGAAGATCATATTCGTGCATGGATGCTTTTGGCACGGGCACGATTGCCGTTTAGGCAGAATGCCGAAATCAAGGATTGAGTATTGGCAATTCAAAATTGCCAATAACCGGGTGCGCGACAGAAATGTTGTAAAATGCTTGCATGAAATGGGATGGCAATGTCTTGCCATATGGGAGTGCGAATTACGCGACCATATGAAATTGGCGGAGCGGATTAGGAAGTTTTTGGAGTCGTAGCGACATAGAGGCAAATGATTGACGATGAGGCCGGAAGAGTTTGAAAAGATTCTGGATGCGCTAGCTTCTAAATTGACGAATGAAGTTCGGGTTGACTCATCGCTCCGCGCCCCCAGCCATTTTGAGACAAGGGTGCGCACTGACCTGCAGGCGTTGCTAGTGGCTGAAGGTGTAACCGCTGAACTTAACTCACGCCCGCAAGTATTTCCTGACATCGTTTTTGAGCAGTTCGGCATTGAGGTTAAGTTTACCGATTCTGATTCCTGGCGAAGTATAGCGAACAGCGTCTTCGAGGGAACCCGCGATGCCAAGGTCGAGCATATCTACCTCTTATTCGGAAAAATCGGTGGTACGCCGGCAGTGCGTTGGAATAAGTACGAAGACTGCGTGATGCACGTCAGGACATCTCACGTGCCCCGATTTGAGGTTGAAATCGGAGCCAAGGAGCCGCTTTTCGCCAAATTTGGCATTACGTATGAAGAATTTAGAAATCTTTCAATTACAGGGAAAATGGTTCACATCCGAAGCTACGCAAGAGCCCGGCTTAAGCCGGGTGACCGGCTCTGGTGGTTGGAGGATAAGCCTGAATCCGCACAGCAGCACTCTCTTTCGCTGGAGGTTCGCCTTTACATGGGACTAAGTCAAGACGAGAAGCGCAGGCTTCGAGCTGAGGCGGCTCTTCTGTGTCCACAAGTGGTTAAGTCGCCAAGGTCGAAAAGGAAATATGACGATGCCGCAATGTACCTTCTCACCTACCGTGGCGTTTTATGTTCCCAGGCGAGAGACCTGTTTACAGCCGGGAGTGTTGCGATGCGGGCTGACAAAACACGGGGTGGCAACTATATGGCTCGTTCCCTTCAGGATATCGAGGCCGAAATGAGAATGGCTGTCGAGGAGCTTGAGGACGCCCTCTTTGTCGAATATTGGGGCTTTACGGCGCCAGCCGGCTAGCGGATAAATAAGTGGTTAGAGCTAGCCGACCAATACGCTACCGGCTGGAGGCCTTCGGAGGTACTCTTCAGGCAGTAGCTTGATTCGGTGTTATCGCGCAATCATCCGCCCTATTATGTAAAAATTTGCTTATTTGTAGAGCGACGTGCCAAGCGAGGACAGGCGGCACAGCATTACCGACTTGCCTCTCTGTTTCCCGCAGCATGGAATCAAAGATGAAACTATCTGGAAAAGACTGTACTCGCGCCGCTTCGCGCATTGACATGCGCCGTTTAAGGCGATAATGCCACTGAATGTTTCCATGACATTCAGCTCTGATGGTATAACCAGGGCGGTCGGCCCTTAGAATTCGGTCTCCCTGCTCCGGACTCTTGTTCGCGCGGCTCCAGATGTGATTGAATCCTGGATTTTCATCCATACTTTCCAAATCCTCTATAGCCTCTTTAACGGTCATCCAGTCCTCCGTGGCGCGTTCTGTCGGCGGCGGAACGAACGGCTTAACTTTGTATGAAGTGCCCACAATGAAAACACGGTGCCGAGTTTGAGGTACGCTATAGTCAGCGGCTTGGTACGGCTCACATGAGAGTCTGTACCCTAATTCTCCAAAGTCGGCCATGACCTGTTGCAGCGAGGCGGCGTTGCATGACATTAAGAGGCTGCCCACGTTTTCGGCTACAAACACTGAAGGCTTTGTCCGCTCAATCGCCTGTACCATTGCTCGGTAGAGTCCGCTCCGCTTTCCATTCACACCGGCGCGCTTGCCGTTCAGCGAAATATCTTGGCATGGAAAGCCGCCGATCAAGACGTCAGCCGTTCCAGGGAGCGTATCGAGGGCATCCCATACGTCACGGCAAAGGATGTCTTCTCCTATGTTTCTTCGATAGGTTGCGCACGCCTTGGGATTATGTTCATTGGCCCAAATAATCCGAAAAGGCAGTTTGCCGTAGTAGCGTCCGAAGACCTCAAATCCACCGATGAAGCCTAGATCCATGCCTCCGCAACCCGAGAACATTGAGACAACAGAAAACTCCTGCGATGAATGCGGTAGGCACCCCATTGTGCTGATGTGTTCTATTTTTGCATAGTCTCTATCCATCCGACTCCTCCCCGCGTTGCGTAGTGTACACTGAACCCCTACCTCATGGCAAGCCGGCGCGGCGAGGACTCTTCAACTAAAATGAGCTAAGCCGACCTTCGCGAGACTATAGGGAAAATAGGCGCGAGCGACGCTCCACTGCCAGATGGCTTTTCTCTTGGGACACCTCAATTAGTGGAGCTATATTACTACTGTGAGAAGGTTTAGCGGCGCTTGCACGCCTCCCTCGCGCCCGTTGAATTCCTCATCCTTGTAGCCGATGTCCCTTTAAAGAGACTCTTTGGATTCTTGCCCGACGGCAAGCGCAGGGGATAATATCATCCCGGGTGTAAACATAGCATAATGGCATAGCTTGATCCTCCGGGGCAGGTATTTTTCCTTGCCCAGCGATCTGGTTCTCCCCTTTGTGAAAGCCTGCCTCAGCGGCCAACATTCCAGACTTGAATTCTTCCGTCTCAAGTTCCATTCTGATCTAGGATGCGCATGACTCGAAATGATCGCTGGAAGCCGCTAAAGGGCATCCAGGACATGGCCTGGACATAGTGGTTTTACCGAAAATAGCGGAGAACGAACAGATGAAGGAAATACGTAAAACCGCTCGTGAGCTGATGGCCGGTTTTTGCCGGGTCTGTCCGGTGTGCAACGGCAGGGCGTGCGCCGGGGAAGTGCCCGGCATGGGGGGCCTTGGGACCGGAGCGTCTTTTAGGGCTAACGTAGACGCCCTTGCCCGCTACACCTTCAACATGCGTTTGGTGCACGACATCACCGAACCCGAGACCGCAGTCGAGTTGCTGGGCATGAAAATGTCTCTGCCCGTTTTGGCCGCGCCCATCGGAGGGGTATCGTTTAACATGGGCGGAAGGCGCACGGAGCAGGAATACATCGCGGCGATCGTCGACGGCTGCAAAAGTAGCGGCATCATAGGATGTACCGGAGACGGGGTCCCGCCGATTATCTGCGAGGCGGCTTTTGCGGCCATAGCCGCGGCGGGCGGCCACGGCATCCCGTTTATCAAGCCCTGGGAGGACGCCGAACTCTACGATAAGCTGGATAAGGCCGGAGCTACCGGAGCAAAGGTTATCGGAATGGATATCGATGCGGCCGGGCTCATCACTTTGCGCAAGATGGGGCGCCCGGTTTCACCCAAGCCGCTCGAAAAGCTTCGTGAGATCATCACCCGGACGGGCAAAAAATTTATCCTGAAGGGAATCATGACCGCAGAAGACGCAAGACTCGCCCACCGGGCGGGCGCCCACGCCATCGTAGTCTCAAACCATGGCGGGCGGGTTTTGGATCACACCCCGGGAACTGCGGAGGTACTCCCAAAAATCGCCGAGGAAATGAAGGGTAAAGTTGACATCATCGTCGATGGGGGAATCCGCTCAGGGGGCGACGTGCTAAAGATGCTCGCCCTCGGAGCAGATGCGGTCATGATCGGACGCCCCTTTAGCCTCGCCGCGGTGGGCGGATTGACAGAAGGGGTCGTTACGTACATCGACTCCATCCGAACGGAGCTAATGCAGGCCATGGTCATGACCGGGACCCGGTCGGTTACGCTTTTGCCCGCCGATCTTCTGTACAGGAACCGATAGGAAATGAGGGGCGAGCCGGGAGACTGTGTCGTAACTGGCCGCCCGGGTAGAGACAAAGGACCGAAGCGCGGGGAGCATCGCCCTCCCCCCCCTGTGGAACAAGGCGCCGCCTGCGCCTGATTTGCGCCTTGCCTCTGTGGGGCGGGAAACAGGGGGGGCGAAAGGGGCGGAAAAAGGCGCGGTGGGGCGGGGGCGGTTTGGGTATCTTTCCCGTTGACATCGGGCAACGGGCGGGGCAGAATTATCGAAAGTGATAACAGGTTCTCACTTAGTGAGAATGGAGCGCGGGAGGCTTTGCGGTGAACAAATCCTTTAATACCTTGGAAAAGGTCATGGATGTCCTCTCCATGTTCGACCTCGAACACCAGGAGATGTCTGCGCAGGAAATCGCCCAAGGGGTCGCCATGCCCCTTAGCACCACGTACAGGTACCTCCAGGCTTTTCTCAAAAGGGGAATACTCTCACGCGACGAGGCGACCGGCAGGTTTTCCCTGGGCCTTGCAGTCGCAAGGCTGGGTCTGCTGGCCTGCGAGAAAATTTCGGTCATAGGCGTTTGCCATCCGTATTTGAAACCTTTGGCCGAGAGCTCTTGCGAAACCGCGGCGCTGACTGTTCTAGACGGCCTGGGGCTTGTCTATGTCGATGTCGTCGAAGGCCCCCGGTCGGTAAAGTTTTCGGTGGGCAGGGGGAGCGCTTTGCCGTTGTATGCGGGGTCTCCCGGAAAAGCGGTCCTCGCGTTCAAGGACCAGGCTTTCATCGACAAAGTGATACAGACCACGCGCCTTGCAAAGCTTGGCAAAAATACTATCACCGAACCCGAAAGGCTCCGTGCGGAACTGGCCGGCATCAGGCGCCTGGGATTTAGCGAGTCCGATTCCGAATTCGATCTGGGGGTCGCATCGATCGCCGCCCCTATTTTCGACCACCGGGGAGAGGTTATCGCCTCCTTATCGGTTGCGGGTCCAACGGATAGAGTCATACAAAGCAAACCGAAACTGATCGACCTGGTGTTGGACGCGGCCCGGTCGATTTCAACGCAACTCGGATACGGCAAGAACTGGAAATCGCGCTCGATGGGGACCTCTTAGATTTTCCACGCAGATTCTCCACCTCCTATGTCTTTTTTTCGTGTGCTGCCGGTGTTTCGAGCAGGTAGTCAGTCTGTTTACAATGGATAAAAAGCTTTTTGCCCCCAAGCGTGCAAGGGGGGCAAACCAAAACGAGAGGCGGTGTGCGTTATGGCTAATCCTTTAGTTGCAATTATCGGGGTCGGCGCCACGGGGACCGTTTTAGCCGCGTCCCTTCTGGGGCAGAACCCGGAGACGATGCTCGTTGTGCGAAGAGCGGAGCAACGGGAGGAAATTAAAAAAAACGGGATCGGGATCACCGGGGAGATCAACTGCCACGCGCGGGTCAAAAATCTATTGGATAACGTTTCGCAGGTAAAGGAGCAAAAGCCCGATATCATTTTCATTTGCACAAAGACTTTTCACCTTGCGTCGGTTCTCGATTCACTTACGGGTGTTGTGGGGCCGAAGACACGGATCGTTAGCGCCCACAACGGCCTGGGGACAGAAGATGTGGTCGGAGAAGTCTTCGGGGCGGAAAAAGCGTTGCGGATGTCTCTAAACTTCGGCGCTACCCTCACGGGGCTTTGCGCTGCGAAGGTTAATTTCTTCAATCGCCCCAACCACCTGGGGGCGCTGGTATCGGAAAACCGCGAAATCGGCCTTCGGGTTGCGCGGCTTTTCTCCGAAGGGGGGCTGGATACCGAATATGTCGAGGACATAAAGCTAAACGTCTGGAAAAAGATGATCATGAAATGCACCATGGCCTCGATTTGCGCGGTAACCGACAAAACGATAAAAGAGGCCCTGGAGCTTCCGGCGACAAGGGAAATAGCGGACGGCTGCTTTGCCGAGGCCTTGGCGGTCGCCAAGGCCAAGGGATACGACCTCGGGGCGGATTACATGAAGCAGGCGCTTGCCTACCTGGAAAAAGTGGGCGTGCACAAGGATTCGATGTGTGTCGATATCGCCAACAAAACGCAGACGGAAATCGATTTTCTGGGTGGTAAAGTCGTGGAATACGGAAGGGAAAAGGGAATACCCACGCCCCACTATATGACCATGGCAAATCTCGTAAGGGCCATGGAACACGACTACCTGCGCTGAAAAAAAGCGAGAAGCGGGAAGCGGGAAGCGGGAAGCGGGAAGCAAGAAGCGGGAAGCGGGAATCAAGAAGCGGGAAGCAAGAAGCGGGAAGCGGGAATCAAGAAGCGAGAAGCGAGAAGCGAGAAGCGAGAAGCGGGAAGCGGGAAGCGGGAATCAAGAAGCGAGAAGCGGGAAGCGGGAAGCGGGAATCAAGAAGCGAGAAGCGGGAAGCGGGAAGCGGGAAGCGGGAAGGACGGCGTCTCTTATCTTTTCATGGTTTCCGTGTGCGGTTGAGGGTCTTTCCTTTCGCAAAGAGGAGGTATCGAGGTGAATCGGAGTAAATGGCTGCATGTGGGTGAGGTGCTCGGGGTGAACGCCGCCAACTATCCGGATAAACTTGGATGGCAGGACAGGAAAAAAGAGTTCACCTTTTCGCAATGGAACGACAGGGCCCGCCGTTTTGCAAACGGTTTGCAATCGTTGGGCGTGGGGTTCCAGGAACGGTTTGGAGTCATCTCGTATAACCGCGGGGAGTGGATGGATTTTTACGCGGGGTGCGCCAAGGGCGGACAGGTGATCGTGCCGATCATGTTTCGCCTGGCGGGGCCCGAAATCGAATACATCGTAAACCACTCCGAGTGTAAATGCATGATTGTCGAGTCGCCGTTCGTGGAACTCATCGACTCGATCAAAAAGAGGCTGCCGGCAAAGACCTATATCTACCTCGGAGACGGCCCGACCCCCGAGGGGTACATCGCTTATGAGGACATGCTACAGGAGAGTTCTCCTTTGGAGCCGGCCGGCAAAACGAGCGGGGAAGACGTCTGGCACATCATGTACACCTCCGGCACCACGGGACGGCCAAAGGGGGTGGTGCGAACCCACGAGGCCACCATGGCGCACTACATGCTCAGTAGCATCAACATGGCCGTTAGGCCAACGGACAAGGTCATGCTGGTCATGCCCATGTGCCATGTCAATTCGATCTTTTATTCCTTCCCCTATTCGCTGCTTACGGCCCCGGTCTTTATTTACGACAAGCCAAGCTTTGACCCCGCAGATCTTTTGGGCTGCATCGACACGTACCGGATAACCTTTACTTCTCTTGTGCCCACCCATTACAGCATGCTCCTCGACCTGCCGGACGAGATCAAAGGCAAGGCGGACGTCTCCTCGGTTCGGCAGTTATTGATCTCGTCGGCCCCCGCCTCCCGGCAGTTAAAGCTCGCCATCATGGAGTATTTCTCAAACGCTGAGCTTTGGGAGGCCTACGGGTGCACCGAGGGGGGACTGGCGACCATGCTCCGGCCAGAGGACCAGTTCAAAAAACTTGGCTCCATCGGGAGGGAAGCCTTCGGGGTGGATCGTATAAAACTTCTTGACGCAGACCGGCGGGAGGTTGGAGACGAAGAGGTGGGAGAGCTTTTCTACCGGGGCCCCTGCATTTTCAAGGAGTACTTAAAAGATCGGCAAAAGACCGAGGAAGCCTTCGAGGGCGAGTGGTTTTCGGCCGGCGACATGGCGGTGCGGGACTCTGAGGGCTATTACACGCTGGTGGACAGAAAGGCCAATATGATCATTACGGGGGGGGAAAACGTCTATCCTTCCGAGGTCGAAAACGTCCTTAGGTCACACCCGGCGGTAAGAGAGGCCGCGGTTATCGGGGTCCCGGACAGCAAATGGGGGGAAGCGATAAAGGCCGTGATCGTTGTAAATGACGGGTTTGAGGCAGGCGAGGCCCTGGGGCGCGAGATTATCGAGTCCTGCCGGGGGAGCATAGCCGGGTATAAACTGCCCAAAAGCGTGGAGTTCATAAAGGAGCAGGATATGCCCAGAACGGCCACGGGAAAAATTCTCCACCGTGTGATCAAGGGGCGCTTTAGCGGCTAGGGTTCAGGAAAGCTCCCGGTGGGTCGGATAGAGCGGCTGGCCGCCCTCGGGCCGCCATCCCTGTTTTTTACTTCAACGGAAAAAGAGGAGACGCGCAAATGGTCTGGAATAAAGAGTTCGAGTGTATGTCCCCTGAAGATTTGCAAAGATTCCAGTTGAAGAAATTAAACGAAACGATTCTTTGGTTGTATGAATTGGTCCCGCCATACCGAAAAAAACTAGAGGAGGCGAGCATACGCTCTGAGGGCATAAAGAGGCTGGAGCAACTGCAGGAACTCCCGTTTACCGTAAAGGGCGATCTCATGGAAAATTATCCTTTCGGTCTGTGCGCGTTGCCGTTAAAGGATGTGGTGAGAGTGCACGCATCGTCTGGGACCACGGGAAAACCGATAACCGGCCCCTATACCGCCAGGGACATGGATCATTGGACCGAATGCATGGCACGGGTCATTTGGGCGGCGGGGGTAAGGGAAGACGACATATTTCAAAACGCCTTCGGCCACGGCCTGTTTACGGGCGGCATGGGGTTCCACCAGGGGGCGACCCGTATCGGCTGCACGGTCGTTCCGACAAGTTCGGGGATGACCGAGAGGCAGATACTTCTCATGAAAGACTTCGGGGCCGATGCCCTGGGGTGCACGCCTTCGTATGCTCTCACAATCGCTGAGAGGGCCGAAGAAATAGGGATGCCGATAAAAGATCTAAAGCTTCGGGTGGGCCTTTTCGGAGCGGAGCCGTGGACGAACGCCATGCGCTCGGAAATAGAGGAGCGGATGGGAATAAAGGCCACCAATAATTACGGGCTGACCGAACTGGGCGGGCCGGGGACGGGCTTTGAGTGCATCGAGGCAAGGGACGGCATGCATATAAACGAGGACCATTTCATCGCCGAGATAATCGATCCTCTCACCCACAAAGTCCTTGCGCTGGGCGAGACGGGGGAACTGGTGCTTACCGCCGTACAAAGGCGGGCGATGCCGCTTCTTCGCTTTCGCACCAAAGACATAACCAGCCTTACGCGAGAAAAATGCGCCTGCGGCAGGACCCTGGTCAAGATGGGACGAATCGTCGGCAGGACCGACGACATGCTGATCATAAACGGGGTAAACGTATTTCCTTCTCAGATCGAATCGCTTCTAAAAGACATCCCGGAAGTGGAAATGCAGTATCTGCTGGTTGTTCGCAAGAAAAAACACCTCGATGAATTAAGCCTCAGGGTGGAAGCCCGGAAGGAAGTCTACGAGGCCGGCCGGGAGAAAATCGCTTGGGTCGAACGAAAGATCGATAACCACATCAAGGGAATTATGGGCATCCACGTGGTTGTGGAACTGGCCGCTCCCAAGGCCCTTAAGCGAAGCGAAGGCAAAGCGGTGCGCGTAATAGACGAACGGCCGAAGTGAGCGGGGATTGATTGCGCCTCTTTGGGACTTGAGTTCTGCAATCTCTGTATTATCATAGCCAGACTCAGTGGCTGAAAAAATATTCGTACATCCGGATTGCAGGCAAAATCCCAAGGAGGCTCGGATGCTCTTGATTGAAGACTTGCAGGTGGAACTCGGCGGGAAAGTCCTGCTAAAAGACATACATCTCGAGATTAAGCCCGGAGAAACGCACATCCTCTTCGGACCCAACGGTTCAGGCAAGACGTCTCTTCTTATGACCATGATGGGATATCCTCAGTATGTGGTGAAGAGGGGCAAAATCACTTTCAAGGGCGTGGATATTACCCATGCCCCCATAGACGAGCGCGCCCGCCTGGGTATAGGCATGTCCTATCAGCGGCCGCCCACGATAAACGGGCTAAAGACACGGCAGATGATCGATATCTGCGCAAAAAACAAGGTGGACGCAGAGCAGATGGCCAGATCCCTAAATTTTGCCGAATTTCTCGATAGAGATCTCAACTCCGGTTTTTCGGGGGGCGAGATTAAGCGCTCGGAGCTTCTGCAGTTGAAAGCGCAGGACCCGGACCTCATTATGTTCGACGAACCGGAATCGGGCGTGGATATCGAAAATATGGCGCTCATCGGGAAAACGATCGCCAAGCTGCTCGAAAAGGATTTCGCCCGGGAGCCGATTGCATCCGTTGTGCAGGCGCGCAAAAACAGGACCAAGATGGGGCTTATCATCACCCACACGGGCTATATCCTCGACTATGTGCCCGCGGACAAGGGGCAGGTGCTCTACGAAGGGGTTCTGGCCTGCGCGGGGAACCCCCGGGAAATCTTCCAGTGCATCGGGTCGGCGGGATATGAGGAGTGCGTAAAATGCAACATCTAGATGATATTGAAAAAAAAGCCCGGACCGCTTTGGACAAAAAAGCTTTGTTCGGAGCCGACCTGGATCTGGCGGGCTACGACAGGTCCCTTGTGCCCCACAAGTACCTGGCAGATGACGAGATGTGCGCGCTGCCCGAAGAGGATCGGAAGCGGCTGCTGATGTCGGGCCTTGACGTGACCGGCAAAGGCAGGGGGGGCACCTACGTCCAGAAGGACACAACGGTCATCCACTGTCACAGCATGCAGGACGGCGTGGAAGTGATGCCCGTAAAAACGGCGCTCGAAAAGCACGACTGGGTAAAGGATTATTTCTGGAAGCTCGCTTCGGCGGACCAGGACAAGTATACGGCTTCAGCTGCCCTGGAGCTCCACGACGGGTATGTGATCCGGGCTCTTCCCGGCAGCAAGAGCATCTATCCGATACAGGCCTGCCTCTACATCGAAAAGGAAAACCTGCAGCAAAACGTCCATAACCTCATTGTCGTCGAAGAGGGGGCCGAGCTCCATATCATCACGGGCTGCGCCACGGCGCCCAATATGAAAAGGGGCGTCCACGTCGGCATATCCGAGTTTTTCGTAAAGAAGAACGCAAAACTTAGCTTTACGATGATACACAACTGGGCCGAAGAAATGGACGTTCGCCCCCGTTCGGTTGCAAGGGTCGAGGAAGGGGGCGTCTTCATAAACAATTACATCTGCATGAAACCGGTGCGCTCCATTCAGATGTACCCGGTCACCTATCTTGCGGGAGAAGGCGCGACCGCAATGTTCTACAGCATAATCGTAGGCGCCCCGGGCTCAAACTTCGATGTGGGCGGCCGCATGATTTTGCAAAAACCGGGCTGCCGGGCCGAAATCGTACAAAGGGCCATCAGCAACGGGGCAGATGTTATGAACCGGGGACACCTGATCGGGGAAGCAACAGGGATCAAGGCGCACCTGGAATGCAAGGGGCTTCTTCTAAACGGGGGCTCCATAGACTCGATCCCGCAGCTTTCGGCCTACGCCGAAGGAGTCGATATGTCCCATGAGGCGGCCGTTGGCAAGGTGGCCCAGGAAGAAATCCACTATCTCATGTCCAGGGGGCTTAGCGAGCAGGAAGCCGTGTCGACGATTGTGCGGGGGTTTTTGAACATCGATATCAAGGGCCTTCCTCCGATGCTAAAGGCCGAGATCGATAAGGCGATCGACACCAGCAACAAAGACGCGCTGTAAGGCAGAGGCAAAAACACGCAGGGTCTTTTGAAGCGGACCCCCTTTTCAGTCCGCCGATAGGTTTCTATCTTATCCGGTAGTACCGGTGAGAGTTTTTGGACGGGGGGGCGGTGCATAAAGGCTTAAACTTTGGAGGATGGACATGGATTTAAAGGATTACTTTGAAAATAACCAGGGGCTCGGGGTCTTGTCCACTGCGGACGCCGAGGGCAATGTGAACGCGGCCGTCTACTCGCGGCCCCATTTTATGGAGGACGGCGCCCTGGCATTCATTATGCCGGACCGGCTCACTCATCGCAATCTCACAACCAACCCCCATGCGGCTTACCTTTTTCGGGAAAACGGCCCCGGCTATAAGGGCAAAAGGCTCTATCTGGCCAAGATCCGGGAAGAAGCTGACGGCGAACTCGTCGATGCGCTACGAAGAAAAGTCTACCCTCCGGAGGTCGAGGAAAAGTTTGGACCCAGGTCGGTTGTCATATTTACAATCGAAAAGGTGCTTCCTCTCGTTGGAACGGGAGAATAGGGACAAACTCCAACCGGTGCTCCTCGGGGTAAGCTATCGCGGGTAGTGTGAACGTAACCGTTCACCGCCGAGTTAAGCTTTGCCTCCGCTCTGAAAAAGAACCTGCCCCCGCGTGGACGGAGAAGGAAGCAATAAGAGGCTTCGCCAATCGGGCGTCCGAAGGCGCAGCCCTTTCGACCGGCCGTCGTCTCCC
>JARLHO010000079.1 GCA_031292215.1 Syntrophobacteraceae bacterium
CACCTCGCCTCCGGGCAAGAAAAGCTCGGGGCAGGCGACCTGGAAAAAGAACCTGCCCGAAATCGCCGTGGCCCACGGCATACCCTATGTCGCAACGGCCACCCCGGCCCATCCAGTAGTTCTCATGAACAAGGTCAAAAAGGCCGCACTTGTTCCCGGCCCGGCCTACGTCCATATCTACTCGCCTTGTCCCACCGGCTGGCGGTGCGGGATCGACGAGAGCCTCCAGATGGCAAGGCTTGCTGTCGAGTCAAACGTCTTCCCGCTCTACGAGGTGATAGATGGCGAATATTTCCTGTCCCGCAAACCCGCCAGGCCCAAGTCGGTCGCCGAATATTTCAAGCCCCAGCGCCGCTTCCGCCATCTCACGGAAACCGAGGTCGAGTTTATCCAGCAAAGGGTGGATCGGGAGTACGAAAAGCTGCTGAAAAAGTGCAACGTGGATTGATTTAGATCGGCGAAAATTTAGTGGAAACATCGGGGTGGACACGACTTGGTCCGCCCCTGCCGTAGGTTGGGCGAGGGGGCTTGGCTCAATCGCCCCCCTTTTTTTTCAAAGGGGGGTTGGGGGGATTTCAAGTCTTTTCGCATAGCCCGGTGGTTGAGGCCGTGAGGCCGCTAACCCCCGGAAAGGAACGAAAAAGAAGGAGACCCGTGAGGGGTCGCAGATCAGAACCCTCAAACAAGATATCTGTCCTTTGCCTCTACCTGGGCTCGCAGCGCAGCCCAACAAAGCAACCCCGGTGCTACTCGAAGCTTACTCCCGTCAGAGAGCGGAAACATTTTTTCGATCCGCCGCAGACAGGGCACCTCCAGGAATGGGGAATATCTTCGAATTTTACTCCCTTGGGTAACTTTCCCTTTCTGTCTCCCCTGTCCGGGTCGTACGTATAACCGCAGTTAGTCGTTTGACACTGCCACATCTCTTCCGGTTGGGCCATGTGAGCGCTCCTAAAGTCTTGTTTCTGCAGGCGAAGTCCGGTTGGAATAGGGTCGAAGTTCCAGGCGAAAGTGGCCGTTTGTAACCGGTGGCGGTCCGCTTCCTGCTGCTTGCTCCTAAGGGTTTTTTCGTAACGGGGCGGCGCTACTTTTTGTCCTTACCGTAGCTTTCCTGGAAAATAGCCTGATTTATGTTGCCCGAACCGGCTCCGCCGCAATCGGGGATGTAGCAGGATACGTCGACAAACTCGCATTTTTTGTCGCACGTGGGGCAAATTTCAGGGGGAGACAATACATCCAGAGTGTTTCCGCAGTTGTTGCATTTCCAGATAGCCATTTTCGTCCTCTCCTTTGACCACCAGCGCTTCGTTTATCGCAAAAAGGTCAGTTCCATTTTTTTGTGAGAAAAGAGCAAGTAAAAGTTGAACTAAATTTAGAATGATTCTAAACTCAAGTCAAGTTTCAAAAAGGGGTTTCGATGAGAGGTGATGGAGAAAGGGCAAAAAACATGCAAAGAGCTCTTAAGGCTGCCGGTTGTCGCATTTCTTCACAGAGAAAGGCCATAATCGATCACCTCGCCTCATCTAAATCCCATCCCAGCGCAAGGCAGATTTTCCAGGAGGTGAGAAATAAGCATCCCGACCTCAGTTTGGCGACGGTCTATAATACCCTGGGGGTGCTCACCCGGTTGGGCCAGATAAAGGTCATGCAATTCGATGCCGAGGACAATCGCTACGAGCCGACCATGTCGCCGCACATAAATCTTATCTGCACCTCGTGCGGAAGCATCGAGGATCTCAGGCAAAGCGTAGCGGTCCGGGTGGAGAATATATTGGAGGAGTCGGGGTTTACAGTCCTCGATAGCCGACTGGAGTACTACGGCCTTTGTGCAAGATGTAAATCCGGCGATCGATGGGTGTCGGCGAAGGAATAAAGGGTCTGCCGGCATGGCCTTTTTTTTGTCCCTGCTCAGACAGGGATTGCGATGCGGAGGAAATTGTGAAAAAAATCCTGGCTCTCTACGGAAGTCCTCGAAAACGCGGCAATACCTCTATTTTGCTCGAACAGGCCGTAAGAGGCGCCGGGGATGGCGGGGCCGTAGTGGAAGAGATATTTCTGCGCGACCTCTCGATTTCCCCCTGCATGGAGATCTACGCGTGCAGGCAATCGGGCCGCTGCAGCATGCAAGACGATTTCGATTTGTTGCGGGGTAAGCTTCTCGCCAGTGATGCCCTCATGCTGGCATCGCCTATCTTTTTTTACACCGTAAGCGCCCACACCAAGATTTTCATGGACCGCTGCCAGGAGTTCTGGTCAAAAAAGTATTTGATTGATAAAGCCAGCTTCGGCCTGCGGGAACCAACCCGGAAAGCTTTGTTTGTATCCGCCGGCGCAACTCGCGGTTCCAAGCTCTTCGAGGGGGTCCTTTTGACGATGAAATATTTTTTGGACACCCTGGATATGGAGCTCTGGGAAAGTCTTTTATTTAAAGGCCTCGATGAGCCATCCGATGTCCTGGAACATCCCGACTACCTGGAGCGGGCCTACCGGACCGGAGCCAAACTGGCCGGCGCGATTTGATCGCCCGACTCCTGCGCTCTCGATTTAAAGGCTTGGCGGCTGGAAGCTTTGGACCCACAAATCTTCAAGACTAATTTCAATCTCCTGGAATGGCTCTACCCGGACCTCGTCGCTTTCCGAAAAGCTAGCCAGGAGAGACCATCTGCCAGATTCAAGTCTGAAGGCGTCCATGGTCTTGGCATCGGGATCGATTAGCCAGATGTGTCCAACGCCATGGTGAGCATAGATGGGCATTTTTTTGATTTTATCGGTACGAAACGTATTTGGCGAGAGGATTTCGCAGATCCAATCAGGAGCTACGGAAATCCAGTTATGATCTTCTGCGACTGGAAATCTTTCTTTCTTCCAACCTGCCAGGTCTGGAACCATGGTATGCTCTTCAAGCCCGATCTCCGGTTCGACTATAATAATCCATCCGCCCGGTCCCCCGCCTTGTCCAAGGTAGTAAGGGGGGATGATTTCGCTTGCCAACACGGAGGCAGCCAGGGTGTGCTTTCTCGACGGTCTTGGAGTAACGATCAGTTCCCCGTCGATGATTTCCCCCGTCATGTTTTCCGCGATGGTGTAGAGGTCCTCATAGGTTGCTTTCTTTTGTGCGAGCTCGCTCATGGCCGCCCTCTCCTTGTTACGATACTCATCGCGCAATACCCGAATACCACTATTTTATTTCTTTAATCCTACGGATCGACCCGGGGCAAGCCGGCCGTACAGAAACGACTTGATTTCGGCTAAGCGGACATTTCGAAGGGGGAGTTCGCGTCATCACGTACTTTAATCAAGGCAGGGGACAGAGAAAATTCATATTCCAAGGCTTCCTATTCTGTCCGGTATTGCGGATCATTCGCCCATGCTTCGTGAAGCCTTGCCCCGTCAACATCCCTTTCCGCGAAAAGACCCTCCATGGCTGAAACGGTTCAATGTTCTGTCCATTCCTTTTTGTCAATCCGCCAAGAAGCTCCACCCTGCGAAGATCGGATTCACAAGGGCTTCGCACAGCGATATAAAACCATTGTGCCACAAATCAAGACGTTCGACACGAAAAGTCTTTTAACTTTGCGTTATGAAGTCATAAACAGCAAACAGCGGTGGAGTGCAAGTTCACAGAAAATGACATCGTAGCGTGGCGGAAGAGTAGGGGGGCAAAGCAAGCTAAGCTTTATCTCGCTCGCCGAAAAGCCTCCGGATGCGCACTAGCCCAGAAAGTCCTTGAGCTCCTCGATAACCCGTCCGAACATACCCTCGGAAAACCTGACACCCGCAGCGGCTATCAGGGAATGTCGCCTGTAGGGGTCGATTTCGAAATTCCACGGTCGCAACTCGACCCGAGCCCCTTTTTTCCTCAAGTGGTCCTGGAACCTGTCCACTGCGGCGTTTAGGCTCTCATATTCCTCCTTTCCGTAAATTCTGCCGTCGTATTCTCCAAAAGAGCAGTCGCCAAACGATAGAAATAGCTCCCTGGGCGAAGACTGATCGCGTATCTGTCTGGTGACCCTGAATTCTGGGCGTGAGGCAAAGAAGGGATCGACTTGGTAGAGTTCGACAAAACCGGTCTCGGGGACAAGGCTTAGCGGGTCAGCCGCGCGGTGCGGGCTGCGGTTGTCAAGAAATGCCCGCAAATACCTGCACATGAGTGCAAACTCCGCCTCCGGGGCGGCAAGCCCTACGCTAACGATTCTCGCGTGCCCCTGGCCAAGCGGGGGTTCGCCGTTTATGACCCGTATGCGTTTGCCAAATGGCTCGTCGACGCTTTTGAGATATTGCATGAACCGCTGGGCCAGATGCTCCTTTTTCGCGTAGTCAAGGGTCCCCGGACCCACCTGCAGGCTGTTTGGGTTCTGTTCGTACTCGAAATTGCTGGCAAATACCAAAAAACTGGACCCCTGAGTTTTCATGAGGTGAAAACCTTCCTTTTCGAAATCCGAAAGAAGGCTCATGGTGTGGTTCTTGAGATTTATGTCCCGTATTACGTCGTTTTCGCTCTCACCCCGTAAGACCGCCTTTTTCACCAGGATCTCATGTATCCAGTGAGTCCACCAGGTGGTGGAAAGCATCAGTGTGCCGATGATCTTTAGCACTTCCCCGGGAAGAGCTTTCCCGTAATAGGCAAGGGGAGGCCCGAGTTCGAAATCTTCCACCCCTACTTCCTTTAGCCGCATCGCCTTGATTCTGTCCGCCTGGCTAAAGCAGCGCAGCCATGTGTCAAAGGTGTGCAAAAGCCTGATCTCGGAGATTTCCACACCCGCTGCGAGTTGTCTTTCCATGTCGGCGTAATTCGTAAGTTCGAGTTCCCACTCATAATGCACATCCAGCAACTCGGGGTAATCGCAGTTTTCATAAGTCGCGGCCAGGAACTGCTCCCGCAGATATTCCCAGTCCACATAGAGCCTGTTCTTAACGCGCCTGTCTTCCAGAAAGCCCGATGACCCGGTGTATCCCAGGATCCCTCTTTCTCCGTCCAGGAACACCTGTTTGCCGATAAAGGAAGATACGATGCTCTCGGGGTTTAGAATGGCGCCTTCTTCCCGGAACAAAATCAGGGGTTTTCCGTGCGCGTCCTGTGTCTTTATAAGGTAGGGCTTTCCGTAGGCGACTGCCGAAACCGCCTCGTGAGAGGTCGTGTGGCCATCAACGCGCACTATGCCGCGCACGCGCGGATGGTTGACCGCCAGGTCGCCGCTGCCGAAAATATCTTTTCGAAGCAAAATCACATCCTGTCCACGCTCGGCGAGCTCCAGGGCGGAGTCGCTCCCGAAGGCCAATACTCCGCCATCCGCGCAGTCGGTAACCGGCTCACCGCAGGCAAGGACCTCAAAATCGGTAAAGTCCTCCCGCAGAGCCTTTTCCGGTTGGGCCAAGGCCTGGTTTATCGCAAGGGAGGCCAGTTGGATAGTGGTTTTCCCCTCATCGATCATGTCCCACATCGCCCTTACCATGGCGCTGCACGTCGTCCTCATCGGGCGGCGCTGCAATAGGAAAAGCCGGCCGGATTCGACCGTGAATTCGACATCTATCGGGCGTTTGGCGCGGTGTTCGAAAGCATCCCGCACGAGGAGCAACAGTGCGTATACCGCCGGGTAGGACGCCTGCAACTCCTCTGCCTGGTGAAGCTCCTTTCGAAGTTTTCCCGACACGATCTTATCGCACTGAACCCTGGGCGCCCATTCGATTATCGGACGGTTTGCTCCCGAGCGTTGCTCGCGGGAAAAAAGCACCCCGCTAAGGGATTTGTCGTCCCTGTGTCCAAAAACCATTTGTTGAACGATAGCGGCGGTGCCCATGGAATCGGGGATGGATTCGCCGGGACGCTCCCGGCTCATGCGCGCCTCAACAGCTACTCGCGACATCCAGGAGCCAAAAACCGCCTCGATGACGTTTTTTAGCTGCCGTTGCAGGTTGGTCTCAAAACCGGGTGGGAAAACCGGGTGGACGGCCTTATCAAGTATCCCTTTGTATGCAGCGATAAGGGTTCGCAGACCCTTAACCGGGATAGAGCCTTCGACTCCGAAACTCTTTATGATTCTATAGAAGTTGTCGTAGGAAATATCGAGGACCACCTCCCCGTACATGCGAATGGAGGTAAGATAGGTAGTGAGCACGAAGGGTTCGTCTTCGCCCGCATCGATCATGGCCGAAGCGACCGTGTCGTTAAAGCCGGCGTTTAGCATCGTGGAGAGGGCGCCGGGCAGTGAAACCGGCGCCCCCCCGCGGACGGCTACCAAAAGAGGCAGGCCCCCGCTCGTATCCCCGAATTTGCGGCCGGTCCGCTCTTGGAGCGCGCGGACCTCGGCCATGGTGGATTCAAAGAGTTGCCCCGGCAGGGAGCTCTTTGAGCGATCAAATAGACGCCAGGCCTCCGTCGTGAGTATGAACCCGTCGGGTACGGCGATTTTTTCCCCCATCCCGGGGAATATCTCTTGGAGGTCCCTGTAATCTTCCGCAAGCTTTGCGCCTTTTGCCCCCAGCAGTTCGATATTTCCGGGGTCGGTCTTTGCAAACGGGATGATCAGGGGATTTTCCATCGTCTGGTCCCTTGTGAGTGGGCGCACCCGTTATCCTTACGATTCCCGACACGGTCCCGCCCATTCACCCCTTAACGGAGACGCGCAAGAAGGGGCGTGGCTCAATCGCCCCCCCTTTTTTTCAAAGGGGGGTTGGGGGGATTTCGACTCTGTGTCCTCTACATGCCGTAGCGCTCCGCAACGATGCGCTCGACTTCGTCCTCGGTCGGCATGCTGTCGCGGTAGCCGGCCAGATACTGGGCCCTTAGCCACCGAAAAAGGCTGACCGTCTCGTTTACCTGGATGATCTCGGGGATAATCTCGCCAGCCTGGGTCTTGATGTGCTGATTGTACTGGCCAAGCATCGAAACCACATCGAAGAAGGTCGCGGCATCGCGGCTTACCCCCTTTTTGAAGGACTTGCCCTTGGTCGGGTAGAGCTTGTCCGCCTCGGGGTTCGCGGATATGTCCAGACGCTGGAAAGGTCTTCTTACCGCGATCTGCCATTTCCGCGATTCGACCATCATCCGGGAGAGCATCGGCCCTGCCCAGTCGGGGGCCTGCTGGCCCTGCGGGCAGGGAGAGAAAAACTCGACCACCGAAGGGCCGTTGTAGGCGATGGCTTCCTTTAGGATCTTTATCGCATACTGCGGGTTGTCGATGCTAAGCTTTGCCGTATAGACGTGCGAGATCGATGTCGCCTGGGCCATGATGCGCCGGTGAAGCGTAGTCTTGCCCGCATGACTGGTCCCGATGGGGGAGGTGGAACGGTCAGTGCCAAACCGCGTCGCCCCGGATTTTTGAGCCCCCGTATTCATGTAGCCTTCGTTATTGAAAATCACCCAGGTGATATCGAAGTTTTCGCCCAGCGCATAGTTAAACGGGCCGTTTCCGATGTCGTAAATCGCCCCGTCTCCGGCAAAGACGATGATTTTGGTCAAAACGTCTTTAAAACCGTTGCTGTATGCCTGGTCCAGGCTGAACTTGGCGCCAAGAGCTGCTGCCGAAGCAGTCCCGAAGCCGTAGTGGCCCGACTGGTACACCCTGGAGTTAAACGGGTTGGCAAGCTCTGAGACCTGGTTGCACCCGGTGGCGTTCACACAATATATGTTGAAACCGTGATCGAGCATATGCTCGATTTCGTCCCGGTGCTTGTTGGAAAGCACCTTGATGCCCTGGTAGAACGTGGCGATCCCCGCGGGGTGGTTTCGAAGAGATTCGGCCGCAAAAAAGGTAAGAAGGCTTATCGCCCCTTCCCCGCAGCCCGGACAAAGGGTGTGCCTTCCCGGATAGATCTTGGAGAAAACAAAGAGGACCTGCTGCATGAGAGGCAACGTGTCGACAAAAGGGGCCGCGTCGGCAGTCCTGTCGAACTCCTTGTATTCTTCGGGCAGAAAATCGGTTTCCTCCACCTCCGTTTTGGACACCAGTTTGAGCGCGCCGGTGGGGCAGACCTGCTCGCAGATGCCGCACCCCTTGCAGGCTTCCGAGATAACGTTGATGTTTAGGGCGAATCTTTCCCAGGGAAGCCCTCCGGGGGCTTTTTTGATCGATTTAAAATACCTGGCAGCCCCCTCGGGCAGGGGCCGATCGGTAATGGTCGAATAGAGCGCCGAATCGGGGCAGGACGCCGTGCAGGTGCCGCACATCGTGCATTTGGACGCATCGTATACCGGCAGTTGCCCCCCGATGTAGCTCATGTCCCGATATTTACTGGTCCCCCCGGGTACAACCGGCAAAAAGTGGTCCCACGGGACCCTTCGGCCTTCCGAGATGGGTTTTACCATCTCCTGGTAGAAAAAACCCTCGTAGTCATCCCAAAGATTTGGCGGTTTGATCGTCCCCAGTTCGTCCTTTGCGGTCAGTTCGGCATGAAGACCCGCCGACCCCGGTCCCTGGCCGAAGTCTTCGGGAATCGGCAAAACGAAGGCGGCCGGTTTGGCATCCCCGGAATCGAGCATCGGGGCGACGCACGCGGCCGCCGGGTCGGGCGCCATCGAAGCCCCGTAGCGCAAAAGCGCCATGTTCGATTCGATGATCTCAAGACCCTTCTTTTTCCCGATCTTTCCCGATAGAATATTTCCAACCCGCTCTTCGAAGTCCTTTTCCCCGATTATTCCCATCTGCTTATTGATAAGCCCGATGATCGCTGTCCCTGGAAGGTTGCGGTTCAAGTGCGTAAGGGCCGCCGAGGTTGCGTCCATCGCCACGAGCCGGATCCCTCTTTGGGCGATCAGGTCCTGGATTTCCCGGGGAAACGTTGCGAGAATCTCTTCGGCCGACCGGGGGGTGTTGACGATAAAAAGCCCCTTTTCCTTTATCCCGCCCACATACTCTCGAAGGATCTGGCCGAGGAGAAACTTTTCGTTAAAAAACGCCAGAACATCCCGTTCGGTAAGCTCCGAGCTGTTGCGGATCGGGTAGTCGCTTATCCGAAGGTTCATAAATACCGCGCCGCCCTTCCTCGCCGCCCCGTAGCGCGCCCCCGACTGGACGTATTTTCGCTGCTCCCCGCAGTCCTCCGAATAAATGTATGCGGCAGTTTCGAGAGCCGTCTTCACCCCTTCTGCGCCAATACCTATAAAAGTCATGCCCACTTCCCGCTCTTCGTAGCCCGGAAGCGGTTGCGGCCCCAGCGTGTAGGGGCCGTCTACGCCAACGAAAAAGTCGCGAACGATTCTGCCGCCGCACTTATCCAGGCAGGCATGCATGTTCTCGATCACAGCGCCTGCGTCGTATTTGTTGAAATCCTTGCTCCCAAGGCCGTAGACGCCATGCAGAAGCGTCGGCATGTAGTCCCTGCTGTATATGTGATGCTCGGGCCTGCCTTCGCGCCCGGCCCGCATCGACACCTGCAGCGCCGCCTCCACGTCTCCTAAAAGAAGCTGGTTGTGGGAGTTTCCGGTGCGCTCGAGAACCGTCACCGCCTTCGCGTTTCGCAACCCGTAGGCTATCTCCTCGTAGCAGGGCGGAGCGAAAAGCACCGGGCGCACCACGCCCACTTTCCATCCCCGCTCGCTGCGGTAGTAGTCGACCACGTCCTTTACCACGCCCGCCGCCGACCCCAGGATCACTATCACCATGTCCGCATCTTCTGTGCGGTAGTTTTCCACGATCTTTAGGTTGGTGCCCAAAATCTTGTTCACCGCGTTCATCGCCGCAGTGTAGGCCCGCTTCAGGAACCTGTAGGCGAAATCCTGTGAGATCTGCCCCTCCATGGTCAGGTCGGCGTCGGTGAAGGTCCCAACCAGGGTGCTCTGGCCGAACCGGGGCTGGTAGAGCCTGTTGGGAAACCCCACGAAATAGCGCAGAAACTCATCGGAGAGCTCCCCTATGTTTTCGATGGAATGGCTCTTTATAAAGCCATCGCCTATCACCATGCAGGGAAGCATCACCTGGCGAAGCTCAGCCACCTTAAATGCCACGGGCAGCAGATCGTGGAGCTCCTGGTTGTCGCAGGAAACCAGTTGGGCCCACCCGGCATTTCGTACGCCGTAAAAATCGGCGTGCCCGCAATGAATGCTCAAAGACCCCTTGTTGACCTCTCGTGCCGCGATGTTCATGACCACGGGGAGTCTTTTTCCGGCGACCGAAAACAAATTCTTCGTCTTTAGAATCAGTCCCTGGGACGAAGAGTTATCGACGTAGCGCCCCCCCTGGGTCGCCATGGCCTCAACTGCTGCGATCGCCGAGAGCTCGTCGCTTGGCTGAAAGTACATCAGTTCATGGTCGAATAGATTTTTTACCCCGTTGGAGGCGGCCTTGGCGAATTCTTCGGCAACGGGGGTAGAGGGCGTGATCGGATACCCGCACAGTCCGTCCACTAGCCGCGTCAGGATGGAGAGCACCGCGTGGTTTCCATCCATTATCAGATCTTTTCGCTTTCTCATGGCCGCAAGCTGGTCGGCCGAAATCGAAGCGGGGTCAAATTCGAACAGAGCCTTGGCGTCAAACCTTTCCCATTCCTTTTTCCAATCCAACTGAACGCTGCTTGCCCTGTTGCGCTGCAGTTGGTAATATGGTAGACGATCCCGCAAAAGATCCATGCCAGTTTTCGCTTTCATCGCGGTCAACTCCTGAGTCAATATGTTTTCGAGTCAATGAATGGGGTATATCGAACGGGTGCGGGCCAAAATTTCGTTCCGAACTGAAGCGGCGCCGATGCACCCGAGTAGGGAATGTTAACCATAATTTAATGGCTGGGAAAGGGTGCATCGTTTGTAACCCACATATTTTGCATATAGTTATATACTATCGATTCGTCCCGCAAAATACGGCTACAGTAAAAGAGAGGCCGAAGTCAAAGAGAAAACATTCACTTGACTGAAGTTCCCCCCGGTGGTAAAAAAGCGTTAAACAGTTTAACCCAAGAAGGGGGCCCCGGTGGACAAAACAAAGAGCCGTATGGTTGGCGTTCGAGTTAATAAAGATCAAGAGAACATGCTCTCCAAGCTGCAGGAAAAATCAAAACTCACCAAATCCGAACTTCTCTTAAAAGGGCTGGAGACCCTGGCCGAGTATTCCGATCTCGGGCAGGAAAAGGACAATATGCAGACAGCCCTCCAGCGGCTGGAAAAAGAAGCCGTGCACCACCTGGCGAGCCTCAAGCGCGTTCGGCGAAAAGAGGAGGCCATAAAGGACTTTATCCGCGAGATTAGAGAGGTCGATGAGATTATCGACCGCCACGGCTGCGATCCCAGCATGCTGATTCAGGTGCTGCTAGACGTCCAGAAGCAAAACCACTGGCTTTCCAAGCCCGCCCTTACCTGGATATCCGAGCGGCTCGCGGTGCCGATGAGCCGGATCATGCAAATCGCCTCTTTTTACACAATGTTTAGCCTGGAGCCTCAAGGCCGCCAGACCGTCCATGTGTGCACCGGCACCGCCTGTCACGTAAGAGGGGCTAACGAGCTTTTGGCCAGGACCGAGTCCGTTTTAAACCTCAAGCCGGGCCAAACCGATCCGGGTATGAACTTTACCTTGAAAACGGTCAATTGTCTTGGCTGCTGCGCCCTGGGTCCCGTAATGACCGTTGGCGGCGACTATCACAGCAATCCGTCCGTGGCGGAATTGAAAAAACTGGTTGAAGATCAGCAATAATAGCAGGGAGTAGCAACCGATGAAGAAACTCAAGTCCGTTGTCGAACTTGATCAGTTCCAGAAGGAGCTGCTGGGTGAGCGGGAAGGGATCAAAAAATCGATCGCCATATGCGAGGGCACAGGCTGTCACGCCTACAAGTCCAATGTGGTTGCCGATATGTTCGAAAAAGAACTTAAAGGTCGCGGTCTGGACGCCCAGATAACCGTTCGGCGCACCGGCTGCCACGGCTTTTGCGAACGAGGACCGATGGCCAAGATTTTCCCGGAAAAAATCTTTTACTTTCAGGTAAAACCCGAAGATGTCGCCGAAATCGTGGATTCGACCCTGGTGAACAATAAGCCTGTGGACAGGCTGCTTTTCCTCGACGAAAAGAGCGGGAAAAGATGCGCCTACCAGCACGAAATTCCCTTCTACCAATTGCAGAACCAGGTCGTTTTCGGCAACAATTTTATGATCAGCCCGAGAAGCATCGAAGACTACATCGCTGTGGGCGGCTATTCGGCCCTGGCCAAGGCCCTTTCTGCCATGAGCCCGGTCGATGTGCTCGAAGAAATTAAAAAATCGGGTCTGCGGGGCCGAGGGGGCGGAGGATTTCCTGCAGGCGTGAAATGGGAGACCTCCCGAAATGCCCCCGGAGAGCCCAAGTATGTGATCGTAAACGCTGACGAAGGAGATCCCGGGGCCTACATGGACAGGTCGATCCTTGAGGGCAATCCCCACAGCGTTTTGGAGGGGTTGATGCTTGGCGCCTTCGCCATAGGATCTAGCCAGGGCTTTGTCTATGTGCGCCAGGAATACAGCATCGCCATCGAAAACCTGCCGATCGCCATCGAGCAGGCGAAGCAACTCGGGCTGCTCGGCCAAAACATCCTGGGGACAGACTTTAGCTTTGAGGTAACTATTCACCAGGGCGCCGGGGCCTTTGTGTCCGGCGAATCGAGCGCTCTTATGAGCGCCATCGAAGGACGAGTCGGCGAGCCGCGCCCCAAGTACATCCGTACAGCCGTAAAAGGCGTATGGGATAAACCGAGTAACCTCAATAACGTCGAGACCTGGGCCAACGTTCCGCTGATCATAAATAACGGCTCGGACTGGTTCCGCTCGCTTGGCACCGAGGGCAGCAAGGGTACTAAGATTTTTTCTCTCGTCGGCAAGGTCAAACACACCGGGCTCGTGGAAGTGCCCATGGGGGTCACGCTTCGCCAGATCGTCTACGATATAGGCGGGGGCATACGAAACGAGCGAAAATTTAAGGCCGTCCAGACCGGCGGCCCCTCTGGCGGCTGCATTCCCGAACAATATATGGATCTCCCCGTCGATTTTGACGAACTGAGCAAAGTCGGCTCCATGATGGGGTCCGGCGGTATGATCGTCATGGACGAAGACACCTGCATGGTGGATGTCGCCAAGTATTTTACAAATTTTCTAGCCGATGAATCCTGCGGCAAATGTGTCCCGTGCCGGGAAGGACTCCGGCAGATGAAGCGCATTCTAAAAGACATCACCGAGGGAAAGGGAAAGCCGTCCGATTTGGACACTCTCGAAGAACTCGGAGCCTTTATGAAGGATGCCTCCCTGTGCGCCCTGGGGCAGACGGCGGCAAATCCCGTCCTTAGCACCCTCGCCTACTTTCGAGACGAGTACGAGGCGCATGTCCTCCACAAGCAATGCCCGGCAAGAGTTTGCCGCGATCTTATCGTCTTCCATATCGATCCTCTCAAGTGCTCTGCCTGCGGAACATGCCGCAAACAGTGCCCAACCGATGCGATCTCGGGAGACAAAAAAATTGTCCATATCATCGACCAGGAAAAATGTATCAAATGCGGGACCTGTTTTCAGGTATGTCCCGAGCGCTTCAGCGCTGTGACCCGGCTGCCCGGAGGGCCCGCGCCGGCCCCTGTCGCCTATGGGACCGCGGTTGTGCAGAAAGCAAAGGGGGAGAGCAAATGAATACCGTTACCCTTAAAATAAACGGAACGGAAGTAACCGCCAACGAAGGCACGACCGTTCTCGAGGCGGCAAGGTCTCTGGGGATTGATATTCCCACCCTGTGCGCCTACGACGAATTGGAGCCCGCCGGGGTCTGCCGGCTATGCATGGTCGAAATCACTCAGGGCAAAAAAACGAGGCTTGTTACTTCGTGCGTCTACCCCGTCGAAAACGGCCTCGAGGTGCAAACCGAAACCGACGGGGTAAATAAAATCAGAAAGATGCTAATCGAGCTCCTCTTGCCCGTTGCCCCCTCGGGGCCGATCAATGCCCTCGCAAAACGCTACGGGGTCGAAAAGTCGCGCTTCCAATCAGATGAGCGAAAGGAGCCCACAAACTGTAGTCTGTGCGGCCTGTGTGTCCGGTACTGCGAACAGGTCGTGGGAGAACATGCCGTAGGGTTTATTGGCCGGGGGGTCGACCGCAAGGTCGCCCTTTTGCCCGGTAAAGGCGATGAGTGCGCTTTTTGCCGAAAGTGCTACAGTATCTGCAATTCTGGGCGGTTTGTGGAAATGGCCGAAGTGTTTCCAGACCAGCCATAATTTGGTGTGACTGGTGAATAGTGGCTGAGCTACACAATACACCAGTCAATATACACCGCAAAGCTTTTTTTGTAGGTTGGGCTAAGCGCAGCGCAGCCCAACAAACGGGAGCGCCGGTCGGGCCAAACTTGCGACTGGGCGCACCCGTTGTCCTTACAATTCCCCGAATGTCCGCCCATCTACTCCGTAACGGAGACTCGCAAGAAGGGACTTGGCTGAATCGCCCCCCTTTTTTGCAAAGGGGGGGTGGGGGGATTTACTCTCCAGCCGCTTGCAATGACGCGCATGGACCGGCCGGGCTCGCTCGCCCCCCTTATTTTCAACTTTGCAAAAGGAGATAGGTGGGCGTATGTGTGGGTAATTGTAAGTTTACAACGGGGGCGGGTGGGGGGATTTCGACTCTGCTCGTACAGTACGGATAAAAAATTCCATGGACCCCGGCTAAAAGCCTGCGGGGTGAGGTGTGTACTTAAAGTTTCATTCTCGTTCAAACCGCGTCCGAGGACGTGGCGAGGCG
>JARLHO010000080.1 GCA_031292215.1 Syntrophobacteraceae bacterium
CGATAGCCAATCCGAGGATGATTTTTTTGCTCATTTTCGTGTCTCCTTATCGTGAACCGGCAGCCGCCAATTCGATTATTCGAGTGTTATCCAAACGCCTCATCGTAAGAAACCGCGCGGTGTCCATCACAAGATGTCCCGGAGGGACACCGCGCAAATCCCTAGTACCCAACCGAACCCATCTGCACCGGCGCCTGTGTCGCCGAAACGTTTCCGTGGATGCCGGGAAGGCCGCAGGCAAAAGACCAGCAAGCGGGCTTGGCGAAATAAGGGCCGGTTGCGTTTTGGGCCTGCGCGTTCATGAAGACGCCGCTTACGAGCGTCAGGGCGATAGCCAATCCGAGGATGATTTTTCTATTCATTTTCTGTCTCCTTAACCTATAATCAGTAGATAAAAGTTTCTAGTATTGCGTTCTCTTTGGTAAGGCACTAAAAACTTTGTTAGTCGCAACTTAAATATGCCCCTCCCCTCTGTCAAGGGCCTTTTTTAATATGAAAACGATATGGGCCGAAAGCAAAACCGCCGTGCTTCGGGAAAGGAGAAGAAGGTGCGCAAGAAATTGCCGCGGGGGGGGGGGCGCCAATGTTGTTGAGTTAAGAAGTCCCGAGCTTTTCCTGCCTGTTTGAACACCACTAATTCCCGGGAAAGGCGGGGCTCCAATATGATCGGAGATATCTTGATTGATGGTTCTGATCTGCGACCCCTCACCGGGTCGTCTCTTTCTTTCTTTTCCGGGGGTATCGGCCTTACGGCCTCAACCGCCCGGCTAATGGCTTTGATCCCTCCGGGATCACGATCGTCGCTCCAGTCGCTTAACTCAACAACATTGGGGGGCGCGCATTACCCACCGTCGGCCGTGGGTAACGGAGACTTCGGCGCACGGGCGCGGCCGCGCTCAAAGCTAAAAACCAGTTTGGAGTTCATCGCCTCCTGATGGTATTATTTATCATTCGACAGCTATATTCGGCTCGAAGCGAACCGCCGATACAATCGATGAGGGATCGCGCCATTACAATCATGGTCGGGACTACATAAGGTTTTTCACAAGTTGAAAAATAATTCGGATAAAAAAACCGTTAAGCTCGTGAGGTGGGCCCCCCGGATTCTCGAATCCCCCCCCCGGGGTGGACCAATAAGCCGTTCCTCGGTCATGAAGCCACCGGGGATTAGCGATGATGCGGTTGTCGTCATGGGTTGCGGGGACATAACGATGCGGAAGGGAGTCGATCTGTTCATTTCCGCGGCGTCGGCTCTAAAACACCTCTCGCCTTCACGCCGGTTCCGCTTCGTTTGGGTTGGAAAAGATACCGAATATCTCTACACACGCTACCTGGCCGAGCAGATCGAGCGTTGCGGGCTAACGGAAGCGGTGGAATTTATCGGCGAACCAGCCTCTTTTGATCGGGTCTGTGGATTGGCGGATATATTCTTTCTTAGCTCCCGGCTGGACCCGTTTCCAAAGGCAGCCATAAAGGCCATGCTAAATGGTCTGCCTGTTGTGTGTTTCGAAAATGGCTCGGCCACAGCCGAAATGCTCTCAAACCATGGCGATCTCCAAAAACTGGTTGCGCCCTATTTGGATGCCTATTCGGCAGCCGCAATAATCGATCTTTTGTGCACGGACACTTACTATCGCGCCGTTTCAAAAAGAGCTGTGCGCACTATGGCTCTTTCGGTCGATATCGACCGCTACTGCGAGCAGGTCGATTCGTTTACCAAAACCGTTTCGCTTCTCCCGGGGCGGCAGGAGCAGGATTTGGCTCCACGTGTTGGCGACAAGGGTTTTGTCGAGGGGCTTTGCCGGCGCGCGGGCGGGGAGGACAAGTCCGGCAATGGGCCGGCCGGGTGGCAAACACTGTACCGGCACTATGACCGCTCCTATCGGATATGGAAAAAGCACCGGCAAACCGGCGCCGACAGGGAGCAAACGCTAAGGCTGATTGGCGAGCTTTGCGGTATTGGTTCTTTTTTTCTGCTCTATCCTCTCTACAAGTTGATAAAGCCCTGCATAAAGTTACAAAAAACATTATCTCGAAGATCTGTAAAGTCCCCCGGACGGGGCGCCAGGATTTACGATCCGTCAAAAAAGACTGTCTTGCTGGTTTCCCATGAGGCTTCGAAAACCGGGGCGCCCTTGATTGCATTCAACCTGCTCGAAAAATTCGCCTCGAAGTACAACGTCATCTCGGTGCTCCTTGGACCCGGCAGCCTTGAGAGAGCTTTTAAGAGCTGCTCTGTTGCAACGCTTGGCCCCTTTAGCAACTCCGAGCGTTACTCCGCGGCCGTTCACGCCCCCATCTTTCGCCTCTGCCAACAGTTCTCGCCCTCCTTTGCCGTCGTAAACAGCCTCGAATCCAGGGAAGCGCTCGTTGCGCTAAGGAAGGCAGGGGTCCCATCCGTTCTGCTCGTTCATGAGTTTGCCTCTCTTTGGCAGGTGGATATGAAAAGAGTTGCCGCCGGCGCCTGCCAAATGGTCTTCCCCGCGCCCCTCGTTTGGCGCGATGCAGTGGGTATGTTCCCCCAAATCGCTTCTCGCCCGGTCAACATCATCCACCAGGGCCAGTGCAGAATTCCACTGGAATGGCTGCACGGCGAAACCTCCCGGGGCGAGGCAGAACACATAGCATCGCTTATGAGGCCGCTTGGGGCAAAGGATGACGCCGTTGTCGTCATGGGGTGCGGAACCATCGAAATGCGAAAAGGGGTCGATTTGTTCCTTGCCGCGGCAGACGCCCTCAAACGGCTCTCGCCGGCACTGCGGTTCCGCTTCGTTTGGGTCGGAAAAGAAATCGACCCGGTGTTTACACGATATCTGTCCGAACAGATCGAGCGTTGCGGTCTTACGGAGACGGTGAAATTTCTTGGAGAACTTAGCTCCGTGGATATGGCTTACCGCCTGGCGGATATCTTCTTCCTTAGCTCACGACTGGACCCGTTTCCAAACGTCGCCATCGAGGCAATGCTAAATGGTCTGCCCGTTGTCTGTTTCGAAAATGCTTCAGGTACCGCCGAAATGCTCTCGCGCCGCGACGATCTGAACAAACTGGTCGCGCCCCATATGGACGCCTATTCGGCAGCTCGGAAAATAGATCTTTTGTGTACGGACCATTGCTTTCGAGCCGCCGTAAAGACCGCTGTCCGCAACCTGGCGGTTTCCTTCGACAGGGACCGCTACTGCGATCAGATTGATTCCTTGGCCCAAAGGGCAACTCAAATCATGAGTCAGCAGCAAGAAGATGCGGCCACCATCACCCGCGATGAAACCTGTATGAGCGGCATGGACCGGCGCCTCAAGGGCCGAAAGGAAAAAGACGCGCTCATCCGGTCCTGGGTGTATGAGTGCGCCGGGTGCGAGGCGACTTCCTGCCCCTTCCCGGGCTTTGATCCCGAAATTTACCGCAAAGAACATCCCGAGCTAAACGAACCCCCTTTTGTCAATCCACTTGCCCATTTTCTCCGCAGCGGTCAACCACAGGGGCCGTGGTTGCTCACCCGGGAGCTCCATCGACAACCACGCTTTTCGCATTCTTGAGCGGACCGCGATCATCGTGGATCAAACGGCCAGGAGAGGGCCATCCCGAGATTTGGGAAAAGCAGCGGAATCGGCGCCCCATCCCAAGGCAGCAGGAGGAACGAAAAAAACGGTGTCTGGCGAGGAGTGTTTGTGAAAATAAAAGGGCGCCTAAGGGGCGCGGTTTCTAAACTATTGCGCCGGCCTGCGCCCGCGGCGGCCCGGGGGGCGGATTCCTCTTCCGAGTGCTTTTCCAAACTCCTTCCACTGGCGCGGGTCGTCTCGTTTGACGTATTTGATACCGTACTGCTCCGAAAAACCAGATGTCCCACCGACGTCTTCTTATACATGGAAAGCGAGGCGCGAAATATTCTCGCCAATCCGGGGGCGCGGTTTCCCGAGCTTCGCATCCAGTCCGAGACCATTGCCAGACAGAGAGCTTTCACCCAACACGGCTACGATGACACAAACCTCGAAGAGATCTATTCTGTCCTACGGGAGCTGACGGGAATTGGCGATGACGCGTTGCGGGCTCTACTCGAGCTGGAACTGCGCTGCGAAGAACGGCTAATCTATGCAAACCCTTATGCCGCAAGGCTCTGCAAGCTGGTCGAGGCACAAGGAAAGACCCTTGCTTTTACCTCGGACATGTACCTGCCTCGTTTCGCCGTAGCCCATTTGCTCGAAACGAACGGGTTTTGCGCGCAAAACCTCCTGATTTCCTCCGAGACTCGGGTGACCAAGCATGGCGGCAAGCTCTTCGATCTGCTCGTAGGCAGATTCGGAGGCGACCCGGGAAAGATTTTGCACACCGGAGATAATGAATGGTCGGATTTCGAGCGAGCCCGGCAAAGAGGGCTTACGTCCCTGCACTGGCAGCCCCAACCCGAACAGCTCCCCTTTGTGGATCAAATCGCCTCTTGCGCGCCCGATTGGGACCGCGACCTTTCCTCCAGCATCTATGCCGGCCTGGCGCGAAAACGAAGGCTTAGCCATCCGGTCGTTGGGACCGGGGCCTCGGACTTTTGGAAAGCGATCGGATATGAGGTTATCGGCCCGCTATATTTATCATTTGTCTCCTGGACCATAAAACAAGCCCAAGACCTTGATGTGGATAAACTTTTCTTCCTGGCTCGAGATGGCTATTACTTAATCAAGGTATTCGACATCCTTAAAGAGCGCTGGAAGTTCGCCATAAACGCAGATTACCTGTATGCTTCCCGTCGTCTACTAAATGTGCCAAGAATCACTTCGATCGATGAAGAGGCGCTCTCTTTTTTGACCGAACCCAATCCCTGGATGTCGCTTGGCGACTTTTTGGAAAGAATTGGACTCGATCCGGCCCTCTATTGCGAGCGCCTCTGCGATTTCGGCTTTACTTCCCCGGACCAGTTGCTCACCTCCGCGCAGGGTTTTGTATCCGAGAAAGTGCGCGAGAATACGCGCGCTTTGATAAAGAGCCTTGGCGGCGATATTTTGGCCCTCGCAGCCAGGGAACGATCGAGACTGTTGTCCTATTTTTCCGATATCTCTTTGACTCCGGGCAAGGCAGCCCTGGTAGACATCGGCTGGCAAGCCTCCTCGATCAGGTCGCTTCGTGACTTGTTAAATCTTAGTGGCAATGAGCCGGGCCTGCATGGGCTCTATTTTTCGACATGGCGATTTGCCGAAAGCGTCCTGCTCTCGGGTTGTCCCCTGCGGTCTTTTTACGTACACCTGGATCGTCCGAGACATCGAGCCCATCTGATTTGCGAAGGCGTTGAACTGCTGGAGGCCTTTTTTTGCGCCCCGCACCCCTCGGTTGTGGGGCTTAAGAAAAGCAACGGCCGCTGGCGCCCGCTCTATGGCGAAAAAGAGCTGGGTGACACGCAGCAGCGAAACTTGGACGTAGCCAAAGAGGCCGCGTTGGAATTCGTGGTCGAGGCGACGGATTTGGCGCGGGATTGCGATTTTGGCCAACCGCCGTTTGCCTACCTCGACACCGTGCTGGAAAGAATACTGGGCCATCCGTTGCCGCATGAAGCGCGCATCCTGGGGGAGCTTTCGCACCGGAACAGTTTTGGAGGCAGCGCCCTGCCGCGCCATATCGCGAAAGCGCCTGCGAAAGAAAAGCGAGAAAACGTCGCCACATTGCGCGAAGCCTACGAGCGCAGTTACTGGAAAACCGGGTTCCTGGCCCAGCTTACGGGAAAGGAAAAACGGCTTCTTAAAAGAGAGCAACGCGTCCGTTGGGATGCTTATGACAATGCCTACCACTTCTGGAAGGAGTATAAGAGAAAGCGGCTGAGTCGGCATGAAGCGGTAAAGATCATCGATGACCGGTATGGCCTGCGTTTATTCATTGCGCTGTACCCGCTCTATAAAATCGTAAAGCCTTTTAAAAAATTGATGAAATTTTTTAAAAAAATGGCTTGAATCAAATGATGCGGGAAAGGGATTGAATGAAGCACCAAAGCCGGTTATCATGGCCATTCATCCTAATTGGGCGCAAAGCCCCGGGCGCTTTACACGCAAACATTTTACGAGACCCTGTACCTAATCCGGAGCCAAACCGATCGGATCAACCTTGAACGCTACCCCGGCAAAAAAAACCATCTCACCAAGACCGAGGAGTTCAAACAGTCTATAACCCTTGTGGACGTGGGGGGAATTTAAGAGTGTCTGCCGCCATCTCGCGAATTTGCGTGGTCACAAGGACAAAAGATCGGCCTCTTACGTTGAAGCGAGCTATTGAGTCCGTACTAAAACAGACCTTTGAGGATTGGTTGCACATCATTGTAAACGACGGTGGAAACGCGGCTGCTTTGGACTCCGTCGTCTCGCCCTGCCTTAGCCGTTATCGCGGACGTCTAAGGATCATCGATAACGAGGTATCTTCGGGTATGCAAAATGCCTCGAACTGCGCCATTAGACAGACAGACAGCGAATATATCGCCATCCATGACGATGACGACTCCTGGGCGGAAACGTTTCTATCCCAATGTTGCCGATATCTCGATTCCACCGGTCCTGCGGGCATCATTCAAGGGGTTGTCACTCAATCGGTCTGGGTCTTTGAACAGATCGATAAACACGGCAATATCGTGGAGCTAAGGCGGGAAGATTATTTTCCCTTCAAAAACGTCAACCTGTTTGAACTGGCGGGCAGAAATATTTTTCCTCCCATCGCTTTTGTCTATAGAAGACGGGTCCATGACCATATCGGCCTATTCGATCAACAGTTTAACTATCTTGGAGACTGGGACTTTAACATCAGATTCGCCAGCAAATTCGACATCGGAGTCATCGATCGGCCATTGGCGTTTTATCACTGGCGCCATGGGGTATCCGGGTCCGGTTATGGCAACACGGTGACCGATGAAGTAGAAGAGCATCGAAAACTTGCCAATATGTTACGCAATCACTACCTGCGCCTGGATTTGGAAAGAGGCGGGGTCGGATTGGGTTTCCTTATCAATATATCCGATAAATTGGCCCAACTGGCAGAAAGGGAGGAAAAAGAGCTTATCAAGAGATATAGTGTAATCGATTGGAATGCATATGACAACGCCTATCATTTCTGGAGAGAGTACAAAAAGGGGCGCATTGTTAAACACAAGGCATTCAAGATAATCGATGAAATGTATGGGCTTACTCGTTTCCTTACGCTGTACCCCCTCTACAAAGTACTAAAGCCTTTTAGAAAACTGATAAGATTTTTGAAAAAAAAGACGGCTTAAGTCCCTTTCCAGCATATGGGCAAAACGACGGGACGGCGTTCGGGAAACTATCGGGAAGGTGTATTGGATTACTCTTGCAAGACATGGGAGGAAGAAATGTCTGCGGCCATCTCACGAGTCTGCGTGGTCACCAGGACAAAAGATCGCCCCCTGATGGTAAAGCGAGCCATGGAGTCCGTACTCAACCAGACCTTTGAGCACTGGGGGCACATCATTGTAAATGACGGTGGGGACGCGCTGACTTTGGGGTCTGTGGTATCCCCGTATCTGGGCCGCTACCGCGGGCGGCTTAAGATTATCCACAACGAGACTTCCCCGGGCATGCAAAACGGCTCCAATTGCGCCATTTCCAGTACGGACAGCGAATATATAGCGATCCATGACGATGACGACTCCTGGGCCGAAACGTTTTTGGCGGAATCTGTCGGATACCTCGATTCCCTTGGCCCCGCCGATACTACTCAGGGAGTCGCTACCCAATCGGTCCGGGTCTTTGAGGAGATCGATAAATACGGCGCCATAGTAGAGCTCGACCGACAAGACTATTTCCCCTTCAAGGAAATCGGCCTCTTTGACCTTGCCGGCAAAAATGTCTTCCCCCCTATCGCCTTTGTCTACCGAAGAAAGGTCCACGACCATATCGGTTTGTTCGATCAACAATTTAACTATCTGGGAGACTGGGACTTTAACATCAGATTTTTGAGCAAATTCGACATCGGAGTAATCGATCGGAAACTGGCTTTTTATCACTGGCGCCACAAGGGAGCGGGATCAAATTACGGCAACACGGTGACCGACGAAGTCGAGGAGCACCAAAGACTAGCCCTTAAGTTACGCAATCACTACCTGCGTCAGGATTTGGAAAAAGGCAGGGTTGGACTGGGTTTTGTGATGAATCTATCCGAAAAGTCCTCCCGGCAGCTATCCATGCTCCGGGATTTAGAGCGGCAAACAGATACCGCGTTTAAAAAACTCAACTATCTCGAGACGATGGCCGGCCACTTCGCAAGAATAACCGGGGACCTCAGGAGATTTTACTCCCTTAAAGTTTCTTTCTATAAGGCAAGAAAAAGAGTAAAGGAACGCGTCCTGGGCGCTTTTTCCCATCCCGGGCGACACCCGGCAGGGCAGGCAGGGTCGCCGCGGCCCGCTTTAGACCAAAAGCTCCTCGACAAGCTGCTTTTGTCCGCACAGGTCGTATCCTTCGATGTGTTTGACACCGTACTTTTGCGAAAAACCAAATGCCCGATCGATGTCTTTTTGTACATGCAAGGCCAGGCCCGCGCGATTTTGGGAAACCCCAGGGCACAGTTTCCCGAGCTTCGCGTCAATGCCGAGAGGATCTCCCGCCAAAGAGCCTTGGAGCAACACGGCTACGGCGACACAAACCTCGAAGAGATCTACTGCGTCCTGCGGGAGCTGACGGGGGTAGACGACAGCGCGTTACACGCTCTTAAGGAACTCGAAATTTGCTCGGAAAAAAGGCTTATCTACCCGAACCCGGAGGCGGTCAAGCTGTGCGACATGGCCCTTTCCCTGGGCAAAACCGTCACCTTTACCTCGGACATGTATCTGCCCGAGTCCCTTGTCGCCCAGTTGCTGGAAGAAAACGGGTTTTGCGCCGAAAACCTGCTGATTTCCTCAAAGACGCGGGTGACAAAGCATAGCGGCGAGCTCTTCGACCTGGTCGTAGACAAATTCGGAGGAGATCCGGGAAAGATTTTGCACATAGGCGATAATGAATTGTCCGATTTCGAGCGCGCCAGGACCAGGGGACTCCAGTCGTTTCATTTTCGGCCTCAACCCGGGCAACTCCCCTTTGTGGACCAAATCGCCTCGTATGCCGGCAACTGGGTTTGCGACCTGCCCTCCAGCATCTATACGGGTTTAGCGCGAAAGCGAAGGCTTAGCCACCCGGTGGAAGACACCGCCTCGGTTTCGGATTTATGGAAATCCATCGGCTACGAAGTGGTGGGACCCCTTTATTTGTCGTTTGTCGCCTGGGTTGTGCGCGAAGCAAAGAAATTGGATATTGAAAAACTCTTTTTCCTGGCAAGGGACGGGTACTACCCGATCAAAGTATTCGATATCGTAAAAGAGCGTTGGAATCTGGCAATGGATGCGCGCTACACGTATGCTTCCCGTCGTTTGCTAAATGTACCCGGGATACGAGCGATCGATGCGGATGCCCTTGCGTTTTTGACCGAGCCCAATCCCTGCATGATGCTAAAGGACTTCTTTCAACGGATCGGACTCGATCCGGCCCCCTATTCCAACCGCTTCCACGACTTCGGGTTCACCTCCTCGGACCAGTTGCTAACTACCCCGGGCGGCGCGTTCGTATCCCCCCTGGCCCGCGATAACATGAGGAAACTGATCCAAAACGTTTCCGGCGACATTTTGGCCAAAGCAGCCGACGAACGCTCGAGGCTCCTGTCGTATTTGGCCGAGGCCGGCATCGCATCGGGTAGCGCGGCCATCGTCGATATCGGCTGGCAAGCTTCATCGATCAAGTCCTTTCGGGACCTGTTAGGTCTCAATGGGTGCAAGCACGGCCTGTACGGGCTCTATTTTTCGACATGGCGATTCGCCCTGGGACCAATGAACTCGGGTTGCCCGGTGCAATCCTTTTACGTGCACCTGGATAAACCCGACCATCGCGCCGATCTGATTCGAGAAGGCGTCGAAGTACTGGAGGCTTTTTTTGGCGCTCCGCATCCCTCAGTGGTGGGGCTTGAGAAAAGCGAGGGGGGCTTTCGCCCGCTCTATGGCGAAAAAGAACTAGACGATACGCAGCAGCAATACTTGGAGCTGGCCAGGGAGGCGGCCCTCGAATTTGTCCTCGATGCCTGCGAACTGATAACGGAGCTGGATTCGACCACGCCGGCCCATGGCTATCTAGACACGGTCCTCGAAAGAATACTGTGCCACCCTCGCCCCCGGGAAGCGCACGCCCTGGGGCAGATTTCCCATCGCAATACCTTTGGTGGATACGGACCGCTGCGCTATATTGCCAAAGTGCCCTCGGGTAAGGACCGCAAAAAGCCCCGGGCTTTGCGCGAAGCTTATGAGCGGTGCTTCTGGAAAAAGGGGTTTTTGGCCCAGCTTACCGAAAAAGAAAAAAAGCTCCCGGGTCTATGACCGCTTAAACGATACAAAACATTTTGGATTCAATCATGGGCCGTAGTAATTCAAACCAACCAGGCAATTTGTTATTGTATTCCTTGATATCTTTTCGAGACATCATTGAACCAATCCTCACACTCTCCCGGCCGGGTTCGGTTTGCGAAATTGGAGTCGAAAAAGGTTTATTTACCGACTTTCTCATCAAATATTGTACCGCTTCAAACTGCAGGTATACTGGTATAGATCCTTCCATCGAAAAAGATGTGATGGAAAAATTACCTGGTGAACACGTAGTTTTTTTAAAGGATCGATCGATCGACGCTCTTAGGACGCTGGAGCGCCATGATATCTATTTCATTGACGGAGATCACAACTACTATACGGTAACAAATGAATTGCTCTTGATCCTGAAACACCCGGATCGCGCTCCGCTCATTTTTCTCCATGATGTAGGATGGCCATGGGGCAGAAGGGATCAATATTGCTCACCCGAAAACATCCCGACTCGCTACAGGCGCCCCAGCTCCTCGGAACGCGGCGTGGCGCCTGGCGAGGAAAATCTTCAGCCCGAAGCGGGGTTCCGCGGCGCCGAAAGCGATTACGGCTACGCCGCGGCAGTTAAGGAAGGCGGACCGTGTAACGGCGTGTTGACGGCCGTAGAGGATGCGATCGAAGAAACGGAAAGCGATTGCAAGCTAATTGTAGTACCCGCGATTTTCGGTCTTGGGATACTGTATTTTCCTCATGCATGCGGCCCGGAGCTTTTGCAATATCTGAGACGATTATCGGACAGCATGTCTTTACTTGGCAATCTGATGCAACAGATGGAAACAAATCGCATCGATTTATTTCTACAATACCTTAAACATAATAAGCAGCTCGTAGCTAAACATGACATATATAAATCCACTGAATCGGCTTATAATGATTTACTAAATCAATATCATGACCTGTTGCAGAAGTACCAGGAACTGCACGGTGCTTATAAGGATTTATTTTCTGCCTATGAAGATCTTAGAGCCTATTGCGTTCACCTGGAAGATCGTTAATGGCGACAACCCGCCTCGGATAGAGGAGCGCGCTACAGCGTCCGGGGCCGTCGGGCTTTCGGGGGGCGCGAAGAGCGTCCACCGTTTGGTTGCACAAAACCGGGCGGATAACTCATTATCAAATACCATCAGCTAAAAGTTAATTTGCAAATGGTTTATAGTTTATGGGGGTGCTGGGCTTTTTTCCCGTCGGCACTCCATGCCGAGGTGTATGGGCGAGGTTTTTTGAGGACCGGAATAGACACGGTAAATCCATGCAAACGAGTAGCTGTTTATGAAAAGATTTCTTAGCGCAATACTTGTCAAATTAGGCATTGATAAAGACCACTTGCGGCAAATGGTCGAGCTGATCGAACCGCACTGGAAAAAGCTTGCCCTTTCGGTCTTATGCATGGTGGGAGTGGGTTGGGCCGTAGCCGGCACGGCATATTTGATTCGACCGGTCCTGGACCAGATATTTGTTAAAAAAGACGATGCCATGCTCAAATTACTGCCCCTTGCCGTCCTGGTGCTCGTTACCGTCAAGGGAATGTGTCTTTGGGGCAACTCCTACCTCACGGCCTTTGTCGGCCAATCGGTTGTGGCCGAAATCCGCAGGAAACTCCACGATCATATACAGATGCTCCCCCTTGCTTTTTTCGACAATAACAAGATCGGCGACCTCATGTCCCGGATGTTAAACGACGTGGATTTTCTCCAAAACACTGCAACCGACACCCTTACCGGGCTTGTGCGGGACGGTTTTAGCGCCATCGGCCTTCTCTATGTCGTTTTCTATCAAAATTGGCGCCTTGCCCTGATTGCGCTCGTCCTTCTCCCGGCCGGGTTCTATCCTCTTTTCAAGATAACGAGTGTGATTCGGGAACTTGCCAGGAAGGGGCTTGCCTATATGGCCGAAATCACCATTCGCCTCCACGAGTCCCTTGGAAGCATTCGAATCGTCAAGGCATTCGGGATGGAGGACTACGAAAAAAAGCGTTTCCAGGAAGTAAACGATCTTAACCTCAAATTTTCGATCAAGATAGCTTCGATCACGGCGCTTTCTTCCCCGATCATGGAGTTTCTGGGCGGCTTGGTTATCGTTTTCACCGTATGGTACGGCGGATGGAGCGTCATACACGGAAAGACGACACCCGGGGCCTTCTTCTCGTTTATAGCCGCCCTGCTCATGCTCTATGAGCCGGTAAAGAGAATAAACAAGACGATCGGGATGCTGCCGGTGGGTTTTATGGCTGCCTCGCGTGTTTTTGACATAATGAAGGCGCCCCGGGAGGTCACAGACCATGAGGGCGCCCTGGAGCCGGCGTCAATAAGCCGCACCATCGAGTTTAGAAAAGTGTGCTTTTCCTACGGCGGCGACCGGGTGCTAAACGATATCAACTTTACGGCTCACGTGGGCGAGGTGATCGCGCTGGTGGGAATGAGCGGGGCGGGAAAGACAACGCTCGTAAATCTCATCCCGCGCTTCTACGACGTGACCCAAGGGGCGATATTTATCGACGGGGTGGATATCCGCGAGTTCAAGTTGTCTGCTCTGCGCTCGCTTATCGGCATGGTCACCCAGCAATCCATTCTCTTTAACGACACTGTCCGAAACAATATCGCCTACGGCGACATAGCCAAGGGCGAAGAGCAAATAATCGCCGCGGCCAAGGCGGCAAACGCTTATGATTTCATTATGAAATTGCCTCTGGGGTTAGACACTCACATAGGAGATCAGGGCATCCGGCTCTCCGGCGGGGAGAGGCAGCGACTCTGTATCGCCCGTGCGCTTTTAAAAAACGCCCCGGTCCTTATCCTCGACGAGGCCACATCCTCTCTGGACAGCGGATCGGAAAGCGAGGTCCAAAGCGCTCTCGATAACCTCATGGTCGGCAGAACGACCTTTGTCATCGCCCATCGGCTTTCCACCATACGCAATGCCGACCGCATCTTTGCGCTAACCGATGGAATGATCCTTGAGGAAGGCCGCCATGACGAGCTTTTGAGAAGGGGAGGCGAGTACAGCCGCCTCTACGAACTCCAGTTTGCACATCTTCAGTAGAGGGGCCTCGGGGACGGGTGAAAACCGAAAAACCCATGCGAACCGGCACGCATACCAAGTTGCGTGCAACAGGCGTTCGACTCTTACGCAGACCCCGGATACAATTTGCCGGCCCCCTGGGCAAAATCGTGCAGGAAGGGGCGTGTCCGGGAAAGCCTCAATCAAAACGGACATGGCCCGGCGATGCCTGGCGCCATGTCCGTTTTTTGGTCTTTAAAGCCCGTTAAGGCATCACTTCGTCTTTTCTCAATAATACAACCAATCCCCCCCGCCGGTTAAATCCACGAAACTCCTCGCCGATTGTCCGGCGCCCTGCGCCGGCACTGAATACCAGAGCCAATGGCTGTTACTCGCCCTGTAGAGATAGGGATAAACCGATGCGCTTGTCCACCAGAAGTCGCCGTTTTTGCCCATCGCCGGGTCGTAAAACCAGAGGCTATCCGTTGAGCTCCCATATACATAGAGCCAGCCAAGCGTTTCGTGGTAAATCCAGCCGGTATTGGGTATCGGTGCGAACTCCCCGAACCAGTTGAGCCAAAACCACCCGCTGCCGAGGTTATAGTTGTTTTGCCACAAGGATCGGAGCTTGTTGGCAACCACGATTTTATAGTTGCTGCCCGAACCGGTTGCCCCGGCCCCTGTCATGACTGTTTTGCTCGCATCCATTACCAGGTTGACATTGTTGGTACAAGTGCTCCCGGAGGGCTGATTCCGGGCGCAGGTGACCGCCCCGGTCGAGGAATCGATGGCCAGGATTCCGCTGCCTGCGCTGGTTGTACCGTCGCTGTTATTTTGGGTGTTCGCATAGGAGCCGTCGCTGCTTATTTGAAAAACCATCCTCCTCCACGTGCCGTCGGTGCGCAGTTGAGCTACACCCCAATTTCCGGCAAGGTCGCCCAGGGAATAGGCGCCGCTATTTCTGGTCAGAATGTGGAGTTGGATAGCGCTGCTGGAATAGCTTGTAAATCCGGGGGCGACGGTCATGCCGGAGTCCAAAAACCAATCGCCGACACCGCCGCTCTGTCCGCAACCGGACGTGCAGTTAAAGCTCATCAGCCCGTTTGATGCCAGGGACAAAGCGCCTGAAATTTGACCCGATTTCGTGGGGTCGCTAAGTGTAACGCCGGCAACCATGTTCGTGCCGGTTACCGTGATGCTGTCCTGCTCCCAGGAGTCGCCGCTATTGTTTGTCACTATCTTCAGCCCCTGGCCGTTCCATGGGCCGGGCAGGTCGGCATTCGAATACCCCGACCCCTCTTTGACGCCGACATTTAGATAGGATGTACCGCTGCCGCCGTTTATCGTTGCCGTGCACGCCATGACCGAAGCGGTCTCATTTGCGTAGCACAGGAAATGTTGCAGGTTATCGGATGGAGAGCAGGTGGACCGAATCCCGGAGGGGAAAGGCCATGCGGAACAGGCGAACGAAGGGTAGTTGCTGCCATAGCTGTCGCTGCAGCTCATGGCGAATGTTCCGTCGGCTTGAAAGGTGTCCGTGCATTTCTGTCCAAGCGGGGATTCCGCGCCCGTAGTCATGGCGCTAAAATTCCACGTGCCGGCATAGGCGGAGGTAGGCGTAGCGGAGGGCGTAACGCTGTTTGACCGGCTGGACTCCACGCTGGTCCCGCCTAGAGAGTTTGTCGCCTTTACCGTAAACTCATAGGCCTGGCCGTTGGCTAACCCTGTCACCACGTGATCTTGCGTAGTCGAACCTGCGTTGGTGTCATTGGCGGCGGCGTAGACCGAAGTGGCGCCGTTGACGTTTACGGTGTAAGCTGTGACGGTGCAGCCGGTGATGGAGCTTCCATTGTCCCCGGCCGGGACCAGGAAGTGCACTGCCGCGCTCTGGTTTCCAGGCGCCGCCTCAACGTTTGCCGGAGGGCTTTGAGCCGCTAACGCGCGGGTTGCAAGCGCGACGCAGCCCACCATGAGGCATAGGGAAAAAAACCGTCTGTGTTTCATAGAAATTCCTCCTCTTTTGAATGGGTGTCGAACAAAAAAGGGAAACGGCTATTTGGCAAAAACGGATCGAAATCCGGCATCTCGGTTAATAAAGGCGCCTAGCTCCGGCAAATCCGGGTATTTAGCCCGGCCGCAAAGAACGCGCCTTCTTCCAATTCATCGTAAGGCAGGCGAAAAGTCGGCTTCGATCACCCTCCCGTTTCCCGGCGCCGAAAGTATAAACTCATCACGAGGGATGCCCGGGCGATTCCGATAATGGATATGCTATGGGTGTTACGTCTGGCAGTGAAAGTTGTCTGTATTGAAGCGCCCCCAAAGGATGAAATATTTCCGACCGGTCCCCGCCAGGTTGCAGGCGGGGGTTTTTCAGTCTTTTTCATCCCATGGGAGATTTTTTATTTCGCTATTTATGAATCGTCAATAGCTATTTTTTGCGCGAAGCTATCAGGCGTACGCCAGGAAAGTTCCATTTCCTTGAATTGGCAGGTAAATACACTACATTAGAAAATAGTTATTCGTAAGTTGCACATAGTGAAAAAGTTGTTGCAGCAACCCCACTGTTGGATCGGCAACCGAATCCGGCCCCGTCGTCTTGGGGAAGGGGGACAAGCGGTGAGCTGGAATGGCCCCTTGCCCCCCCGCCGGCAGCTCTACTAACTGACCTCTCGTAATTTCAGCGTCTCCTTCTCGGCTTCGAGTATTCGGAGCATATCGGGCTCGCATCCGGGGGCGATCGCTATGGAAACCAGCCCAATGGCTGAGTCCTCAGTCGATACGACAGCAAGCCCGGGGTAGGCTTCGGTTATGAACCTCAGATAGTGAATCTGGCGCCGGTCGATCAGGTACCGGCGTACAGTGCATAGTTCCCTTGGGTTTTTCAGAGTTTTTCTCCTTTTCCTTGAGCCGCTTGTATGATAGCAAATAAGGTTTTGAAAAGAAAACACGCGATAACGGAGATAACCTCAAATGCGAGAACACGCCTCGATTGTAAAAGTCGGTCCGCTTGTTTTCCTGGCAGTGATTTTTACGGTTTGCGTATGCAGCCCTGTGGAGTCGGCCCGGGCCGACTCCAAGGCCTATTTCAGCAGCGGGCAGGCCGTTTTTGATCCGCAAAACCAGGCGAAGAGCCGGCAGCAGGCAATTAAAGATTTCATGACCCGGGGACTTATCCAGGCGATAGCCTCCTTTCTTGATCCGGACCAGATGGGCGCGCAATTTGACAAACTCCAAAAAAGCGTTCTTGCCGGACCCCAAAAATATGTGAATACGTACCAGCTCTTCTCCGAAAAGCAAATAGGCGGAGAATTCCAGGTGGTCGGCAAGGTAACGGTCTCGATGGACATCCTTAAAAAAGATCTGGAGAAATTGGGAGCGGTGGGCTCGAAAAATCCTCCCGCTCCTCCCCTGCCGGCGACGCCGCCCGCGGCTGCCGCCCCCCCTCCTGCCGCGGCCTTAGCTCCACGGCCCGCAGCCGGGTCTACCGGCCAACCCGCGCGAGAGAAAAAGCCCCAACCGCCTGTGTCCCCACCCGTTGCGGTCACGCCGGCAGGCCCCGGCCCCAATGTCGCGGCCCCGGCTTCCCGGGGGATTCGTCCCACCAAAAAGGAGGTCCTGTGGGCCGTTGTGGAAAAATGGGACGAGAAATGGCTGCTTCCAACCGACAGCGGCGATATTCGCTGCATTTTTGCGCGCAGCATCGCCAAAGAAATGGACGGTTTTGGCTTTTCGATCCTCCTTGCGCAGCCGGGGGCGGTCGAGATGGATAACGACGGCAATATCCCGCCTTACCAGGCTGTCTCGCTCGCCGGGGAACTGGGAGTAAAGAATGTGGTTGTCGGCAAGGTGTCCTACATCGTGGATCGCCAAAACCGGGAGGTCTCGCTCCAAGCCGACCTGAGGGTGATACGATCGGGCAAGGGGCAGACGGGTGTCCAAATTCGAAAGACCTTGAGCATGGAGGACCTGTCAAACCAGGCCGGAGCGCTCGAGCTTGCCCGCAGGATCGCTCCCCGATTGAGCGGTTTGCTTGGCGGCCCCGAGGCGTTGGTGGAAAGTGGCGGACCGGGCTCCGCTCAGTTCCCCGCCCATCTTGGAAAACTCGTGCTTCATCTGGGCTCGCTCCAGTATCCCCACTGGAGCGAATTGGAAACAATCCTTCGCCGGCAGTTTCAAGACATGCACGTCGACGACCTCCAGATCGGGCCCACCGAGACTGTGATAACCCTTGATAAAGTCGATGGCGGATACCTTCTGAAATTAAACGGAACCCGTCTTCCGAGCGGAGTCGCGTTACAAATCGATTCCTATTCGACACAGGCCGCAACTATGAACATATCGTTTGTATCTCCCGTAAAGGTCCAGGCCCAACCGAAATGAATATACCCAACATCCTTACGCTGGCCCGCATTTTCCTTACCCCCCTGCTTGTCTGGCTGCTGCTTGGCGATCATGTGGCATGGGGTTTCTGTGTCTTTGTTTGCGCGGGCTTTACCGATGCCCTCGATGGACTCCTTGCCCGGGTCCTCAATCAGAAAAGCCGGCTGGGCTCTTATCTGGACCCGCTTGCCGACAAGCTGCTCCTGGTTACCTGCTTTCTTATCCTATGGAGGGTCCCCGTCCAGGGAATCAGCATTCCGCTCTGGCTGGTGTGTATCACGGTGGGCCGAGATATTTTGATTTTGTCCGGATTTTCCCTCCTGCTGCTCTACAAGGTGAGATTCGAAATAAGGCCGCTGGTTTCAAGCAAGCTGACCACCCTTTTTCAACTGCTTACAATTTTTACCGTGCTCGGCAGATCGCTTTTCGCGCTTCCCCGGTGGACATACCCGATGCTCTTTATCATAACGGCGGTTTTCTCGGTTGTGAGCGGATGGCAGTACGTATCGATGGGAATGACCCTGAACAGGCTGCGTAAGAGATGAGGCAGGCGATGTTTGTACCGGTGTAATCGGCAAAACCCGAGGGACCTCGTTCCAGTCCCGGGAAGAGTTGGCTGAGCTTAGCGCGAAGAGTCCTTACCCCGCTTTTGCAAGCATGGGGCAGACCGCCCTCCCGATCCCCGAAACAATGAAGCGTGCTCCAAACGGGCGCAACCGGTTTCTGTGGAAAAACCCTACGGAATATTCGCAAATCTTCCGATTAACTTAACGCGCGGGCTTTCCCGTTACAATCGGGGTAGCGCCAATGCGTCCAACCCGCTCGAATATATTCGCTGCTTTGGAGGGCGAAGGCCCCCCGCCTCGTATTCTGCCCGAAGGCATGCAAGGAGGCTGGAAAGGGGAGCGTGTTTCGGAAAACCTATGGCGTCGATAAGCTGCGTCTGCACGGGCGGAGCAAAAATAACGACCGGCTACGAGAAGGAGAAGGCGTGAGAAAGCGCATCCTGGCGACACTACTTTATTTTTCCATCCCCGTACTTACAACCCTTTTTGTCTTCTTTGCCCCGAACAGTTCTCCGGCGGCCCTGGCCGGCGGCGGGAGGGCAATGGTCCATGGGCGACTGCCCCTTTATTTCATCGAAAACAGGGGCCAGGTGAACTCCCGGGCTAAATTTTATGAAACAGGCCCGGGACATACGACTTTTTTCACCCGCAAAGGGGTTGTCCTGAGTCTTTGCCGGGGGGACGGCAAAGTCAACCGGAAAGGACAACTTGGGGCAAAACCGAGGGGTTTCCCCACCAGATCGCCCGCTGGAAGCGTAGCCGGCCACCAGTCGTCCTATCTATCGATCGGAATGGTCGGCATGAATAAAGACGTGCGCATACTTGCCGAGGATGCGCAGCCCGGCAAAGTCAACTACTTCAGAGGAAGCGACCCGCGCAAATGGCTAACCGCCATTCCAACCTATGGAGCGGTCCTCTATAAGAACGCCTATCCCGGAATCGATGTAAAATTTTACGGCAACAATCGACGACTCGAATACGACATCATTGTAGCGCCGGGGGCGGACCCCTCCAAAGTGAGGTTTACATATTCGGGGGCAAAAGATGTGCATGTCACAGCGACAGGAGATCTCGCCATCGGGCTTGGCGGCGGCAGGCTGGTCTTTAAAAAGCCCTCCTTATATCAGAAGCTAAATGGCGAGAAGGTGTTAAGACAGGGCAAATTCGTCGTCCGGCGCGAAAAACTCGCGGCGGGCGCCTTACATGGCTCCACAGTCGCCCCGACGGGCGAAAAACTTTGGGCCTTCACCTGCAGTTTCAAGGTTTGCGCCTACGACCGAAAGCTTCCCCTGGTCATCGATCCGGTGATGCTCTACTCCACCTTCCTTGGAGGCTCGGCAAACGACGAAGCCTACGGCATCGCCGTCGACAGCTCCGGCAACGCATACATGACCGGCGTTACGAACTCCATCGATTTTCCTACCCAAAATGTCGTCCAGTCGGGCTATGCGGGCGGCACGAGCTACGGGGATGCTTTTGTGACGGAAATCGCAGCCGGTGGCCAGAGCCTGGTCTATTCCACCTACCTTGGCGGAACCGGAGACGACATCGGTTACAGCATCGCCGTGGACGGCGCCGGCAACGCCTACGCTACCGGCTGGACAAATTCAAGCGATTTTCCAATAACCCCGAACGACATTCAGCCCTTCAACGGAGGAGGCTGGGACGCTTTCGTTACCGAAATCGCAGCCGGTGGCAAGACCCTGATCTACTCCACCTACCTTGGCGGCGCCGGGGATGACTACGGAACCCACATCGCCGTGGACGGCTCAGGCAACGCCTACGTTGCGGGAAGGACCTATTCAACCGATTTTCCCCACCCGAATGGTTTCCAATCGAGCCTTGCGGGAGAAGAAAACGCCTTTGTCGCCAAAATCGAATCCGGTGGAAAGAGTCTTCTCTACTCCACTTACCTCGGGGGAAACGGCTATGATGAGGCTTGGGCCATCGCGGTGGACGGCTCAGGCAACGCCTATGTCGCGGGCCTTACGACCTCAACCAATTTTCCAACGGTAAAGCCTTTCCAGTCCGCATTCGGGGGCGGCACTACCAACGGCACCGGGGACGCTTTTGTTGCCGAAATCGCAGCCGATGGCCAGAGTCTTGTCTATTCCACCTACCTTGGCGGCTCCGGAGATGACGCAGCTTACGGCATCGCCCTGGACAGCTCCCGCAACGTATATGTTACAGGCTCGACACAATCGAGCAATTTCCCACTCTCAAATGCCCTCCAGCCAAACTTTAACGCAGCCACGAGCTACGGGGACGCATTTGTTGCGGAAATAGCGGCAAACGGCCAGAGCCTTACCTACTCCACTTACCTAGGAGGAACCGGAGATAACTCGGGCAACTCCATCGCAGTCGATGGCTCGGGCAACGCTTTCATTGCGGGAGCGACCAGCTCAGTGGATTTTCCGGTCGCAAACGCTCTCCAGTCCGCCAACCGGGGCGGCTACGACGCGTTTGTAGCCGAAATCACAGCCGGCGGCGCCAGCCTGGCTAAATCCACCTATCTAGGCGGAAGCGGCAATGACGCCGGATACGGCATCGCCCTGGACAACTGGGACAACGCCTACGTTACAGGCACAACGGAGTCAAAAGACTTTCCCACCGCCAACGCTTATCAGCCTTCATTTGCGGGCGGGGGCGACGATGCCTTTTTGGCCGTAATCGCCGGACTGTGGGGGAACGCCACAAACCTCGGGAGCGGCTGGATGTCCCTTGGCTGGTTCGGCCGCTTCTACACGAATGATTCTCCCTGGATCTACCACGAGAATCTGGGCTGGCTCCTTGCTTTCGGGACCTCGACCGACAACATCTGGTTCTACGACCCGTTGACGGGCAATAACGGCGACTTCTGGTGGACAAGCGCCTCGGTTTATCCCTATCTCTACAGGGCGAGCAACGGCCATTGGTACTGGTATCTGGTCCCTGCGCAGGGAGCCCCGACAACCCCGCGGTGGTTTGTGGATTTGACCGATGGGCAATGGGTGAGTTATTGAGCAAAACGTCTAATACAAGGACAGGTAAGACCATGGATTCACCGCGCGCAGGAACCGCGAAAGAGACTATCAATCGTTTACCCGCTTCCCGGGGTGCGGACGCAAAGCCGACCAGGGGGCTCTATGACGAGGTGATGTCCGATAAGGTCTTCAAACGCCTAAGCGGCTTCATAAACGAATCGTGCGGCATCAAGTTGCCCGAGGCAAAAAAAACGATGCTCGAAGGCAGAATCCGAAAACGTTTGCGGGTTTTAAACATTGATTGCTTTGAAGACTACTGCGACCACATTTTTAATTCGGGAGGATCCGGTCAGGAATTGATTCACATGATCGATGTCGTTACTACCAACAAGACCGATTTCTTTCGAGAACCGGACCACTTCGAATACCTCGCAAACATCGTTTTGCCCGATCTTGCCGGCAGAAACCGCTATGGCGCCGGGGAAAAACTAAATGTCTGGAGCGCCGGATGTTCGACCGGGGAAGAACCCTACACCCTGGCAATGATTTTAAACGAATCGTACGCCCGCAACCCGGGCTTGGAGTTTTCCATTCTTGCCACCGACATTTCGACAGCGGTATTGGAGAAAGCCCAAAAAGGCATCTACGAGGAACAAAAGGCCGACCCTATTCCCATGGCGCTTCGCAAAAAATATCTTTTGCGATCCAGGGACAAGGGCAAAGGGCTCATTCGGATCGCTCCTCAACTGCGGGCACAGGTAAAGTTTCGGCGTCTTAATTTCATGGAAGACCAATACGGGATGCAGAAGTCCGTTGGAGTCATTTTCTGCCGCAATGTCATTATATATTTCGACCGGCCGACACAGGAGCAAATACTCAACCGCTTGTCGGGCTGCCTGGTAAGGGGCGGCTATTTGTTCATAGGCCACTCCGAGAGCCTTCACGCCATGGATCTGCCTCTTGCGCAAACCGCGGCCACGGTCTACAGAAAGCTATGACAACAGACGATAAGACAGAAGAAATCAAAACCGTCAGCATACATGTTGGAGAATACCATGCCTGCAGGGGGGCCGCAATTATCGAAACCCTTCTTGGTTCCTGCGTTGCCGTCTGCCTCATCGATCCGGTCGAAAAAATCGGGGGCATGAACCATATTTTACTGCCCGGAGAGGCGACTATCGGCCGCTGCGATGCTGTTTCCCGCTATGCGGTAAACGCCATGGAACTGCTTATAAACAAGATCATGGCCCTTGGAGGCGACAGAAATCGGCTGCAGGCTAAAATTTTTGGCGGGGCTCACGTTATCCCCTCCATTTCCTTGGAAAACGGCGTGGGAAGGAAAAACTCCAATTTCGTTCTCCAATTCCTTGAATTGGAACGAATCCCCATTTTGAGTCGGGACCTCGGGGGAAAGGACACAAGAAGGATTTACTTTCGTAGCGATACGGGTGAAGTTTTGCTTAAGCGGATTCCTTTCATGAAACGACCACCGATGGATATCCAGGAGCAAAAACTAAAACGGATACGAGACAAAGTCGAGAAAACAGGCGATGTAACCATTTTCGAATAGTTCGCGGGCAAAACCTTTGACAGGATTAACAGGATTAAGAATTTTGGCTATATCCGGGTTCTTTCCGAATCGAAGGGAAATGACTTCGAGTAAAACAAAATCCTGTTAATCCTGTCCAAAAAGCCTTTGTTTTTCGGGCGCGGGGGCGAAGAGCAAAACCTTTGACAGGATTAAGAATTTTGGCTCTATCCAGGTTCTTCCGGAATCCAAGGGAAATGACTTCGAGTAAAACAAAATCCTGTTAATCCTGTTAATCCTGTCCAAAAAGCCTTTGTTTTTCGGGCCAACTACGTCGTTTCGAGGTCGATGGCGGGGTGGCGCCAAGAGAGTGTATCGTAATTGCCCCCCCGCAGATCGCTACGACACTGTCTCGATAGAGTCACCCTGCAGCCAAATGGCGCCAAGTCCGCTTATGGCTGGATTTGAGCTTGACCCCCCGTTTTTTCCCCACTACCTTGACTAGTGGGAACCACAGGGGAGGATAGATGACTTGGCGGATACGAGAATAGAAACCGACAGCTTCGGTGAGGTTGAAGTACCGGCGGATAAATTGTGGGGCGCTCAAACCCAGCGTTCGCTCGAACATTTCAGCATCGGCGCCGATCTGATCCCAAGGGAGATGATCGCTGCCTATGCGATACTTAAAAAAGCCGCAGCCATCGTAAACCATGAGGGCGAAGGGCTTGCCGCAAAGCCCTTCGGGCTTATCGTGGAAGTCTGCGACGAAATCCTTTCCGGCCTCCATCGGGACATGTTCCCTCTGCACGTGTGGATGACCGGCAGCGGCACGCAGTTCAATATGAACGTAAACGAAGTGATCTCCAATCGCTGCTGCCAGCTCGCGGGAACCGCGCTCGGAAGCAAGACGCCCGTTCACCCCAACGATCACGTCAATATGGCCCAGTCGTCTAACGATACGTTTCCTTCCGCCATGTGCATCGCTGCGGCGCTAAGCGTAAACCGCCGCCTCATCCCTGCGGTTCGGGCGCTATGCGATTCGATAGCAGAAAAGGCCCGGGAGTGGAAAGATATCATAAAGATCGGCCGCACCCACATGCAGGATGCCACCCCGCTCACCCTTGGCCAGGAATGGTCCGGCTATGAGGGGATGGTCGAAGACGCCCTCGGATGGATAGGCGACGCCACGAAGGGTCTCTACCGTCTTGCCCTGGGCGGAACGGCGGTGGGAACAGGCATCAACTCGCCCCCGGGCTTCGCGCAGGCCGCCGCGGCGCGCGTTGCCGATATCGCCGGCCTGCCGTTTGTAAGCGCGCCCAATAAGTTTACTGTCCAGGGCTCCCACGACGCCCTGGTCCAGCTGTCCGCAACGCTACGCACCCTGGCCGTATCGCTCTACAAGATCGCCAACGATATCCGGTTGCTCTCCTGCGGACCCAGAGCGGGTTTTGCCGAACTCATCCTTCCCCAAAACGAGCCGGGCTCATCGATTATGCCCGGCAAGGTGAACCCCACGCAGGCCGAAGCCCTGACGATGATCGCCGTGCAGGTGATGGCAAACGACCTGGCAGTGGCGTTGGGGGGCGCGGGAGGCTATCTCGAGATGAACGTCTACAAGCCTCTGATGATCTTTAACATCATGAATTCGCTCACCCTGCTCTCCGACGGCTGTACAAATTTTCGCAGGTTCCTGGTGGAAGGCGTTAAGCCTAACCTTAAGAAAATCAACGAGTATGTCGAGCGCTCGCCGATGCTGGCGACTGCGCTTGCCCCGGTTATCGGGTATGACAAGGCGACAACGATCGCCCACTACGCAATGGATAACGACCTCACGCTACGGGAGGCGGCCCTGAAGCTCGGGTTGGTGACCGCAGAGGAGTTCGACCGCATAGTCGATCCCAAAAAGATGATCGGCCCGTATGTTGCGACCGGCTAAGAGCCTGGCTGCGGCCGATCCGGTGGAGCAGGACGCAACACATCGCAACAAACTGCGTTGAAGACCATTGATGGCAATCGAATTCATCCGGTTCTCAGGTCCCGCCACAAGATGGAGTCTAGAATGGCTTACTCGTTCGAACTAAACGGACTGAGCGTAAAGACCGCCGACATCATTTGCACAAAGGACGGAGGAGGCCCTGACATTGCGGGTGTATTCTGGCGGCTGATCGGCATGCTTATTCCCGGCGATGTCAGTCATGTCGTTATGTACCTGGGCCCCGGTGGACGGTGCGTTGAGGCCGGCCCCAAGGGAGTCATTTCCTTTGAGACCCCTTCCCTGTGGGACTCCTCCAGGACCTATGCGAATCGCGGCTTCCTCGACCAGCTCTACGGGGTCGCCTATCCCCTATCCGGACGAAATCTCAGTGTCGAGCAAGAGGAAGCGGTGCGGCAACGTGTTGCCCGATACTGCCTCGCGCAGGTCGGAAAACCCTATAACTTTAATTTTCTTAATTCCTCGACCGAGGACTCCTTTTATTGCAGCCAACTGGCGTACAGGGCCTACCTCAAAAACTCCATCGATCTCAATACCGGCAAGGGGGCGCCGGCAATTCCGGGAACCTCCGCCATCGTATTTCCCAGGGAGCTGTGGGAAAGTTGCGCCCACGTTCGCCCCCCGGGTGTAGAAAACCCGTAATCGCTCACCTATCGAGGCAAAGAGAACAGGAAGAAAAGCTCTTTTTGACAGAGCCTGCAGGGCCGCGTGATTTTCCATTTAACATATCACATAATATGTAATATGTTATCCCCATGATGCGAGAAAAAATTAACAGAAAAGATCAACAGGCCCAAAACACCCGCCTAAAAATCGTGCGGGCCGCAGTGAAGCTCTTTGCCCGCCAGGGCTACCACAAGACGACCATAAACGATCTTGCCCGGGCCATCGGTTTGACCTCGGGAGCTATCTTTTACCATTTTCCCAATAAAGAGGCCGTCCTGGGGGGAGTCGTGGATTGGTTGGAGCGCGGCATGCATGTCTATTCGGACATCGCCGACAATGCCGCGCAGGGTTCCCTTGCCATGGTCGAGGAGGTGCTGCGGGTAATGTGCAGCCACTTTAGCCGCAACCCCGAAGCGACGATATGCCTTGCGGCCCTGGCCACCGAACTTGCCGGCGCCGCTCACCCCATGGAGACCCGGCTGAAACAGATCTATAAGATCTTTGTAGACTCTTTGGCAAACAGGCTCAAAGACAATAAGAACGTCACAAATCCCGAGGCGGCATCGATCGCCTTTATCGGCGCAGTCCAGGGGATAGCCGTGCAGGGACTGCTCCGAGACGGGGAGCGGACAATCGATGAGCTTGCCGCGGGGTTTCTCAGCATGATGAACGGTTGGTGACTCGTGAGCGGCGCGCCGGCCGAAGGTTTCATGCAGTCGCGGTCACGTCCCTGGTTGTAGCCGAAATATTGGAGTGGAAAACGTTTTAAAACCTGAAAAGGAGAAGACTTTATGCAAATCGGCAAAGTGTGTGTGCTGGGCGCGGGGATCATGGGCGCAGGTATTGCGCAGATGGGGGCTCAAGCGGGCTTTGAAGTCGCGTTGCGAGACATCGAGGACCGGTTCGTACATAACGGCATCGCCACCATCAAAAAAAACCTCGACCGCGCCGTTTCCAAGGGGAAAATGAATGGAGGCGCGGCTGAGGCGATTTTAGGGCGTATAACGGCCACAACCGATCTCCAGGTCGCGGCGGAGGGCGCCGATATTGTGATCGAAGCCATCCTGGAAGTAATGGAGATAAAAAAGCAAACCTATCGGGAACTAGACGCGATTTGCTCGCCCGAGGCGATCTTTGCCTCCAACACCTCGGGGCTTTCCATTACCGAGATGGCCTCCGCAACCAGGCGGGCGAGCAAGTTCATCGGGATGCATTTTTTCAACCCCGTTCCCGTCATGCAACTGGTGGAGCTGATCCGGGGGTTTCTTACCTCCAATGAAACCTTTGATACCTGCAGGGCATTTGTTGAAAAGCTTGGCAAAAAACCGATCGAAATTAAGGAAGCCCCGGGCTTTGCAGTAAATCGGATCCTTTGCCCCATGCTAAACGAGGCGATTTTTGCCCTGGCAGACGGCGTAGCCTCAGCCGCCGATATCGATCAATCCATGGTGCTGGGCGCAAACCACCCGATAGGCCCCCTGGCCCTTTCCGACATGATAGGCCTCGATACGCTCCTCCATGTTCTAGACGGGCTTCACAAGGAATTCGGAGACGACAAATACCGGCCGGCGCCGCTTCTGCGAAAGATGGTGCGCGCGGGATACCTCGGGCGCAAGAGCGGCAACGGCTTCTACGACTATTAGAGATAACACGGCAAACCGCCTACACATCGGATAATCCTCATAACGACATGGAGTGAGTCATGCAGTACGGTCTAACCGAAGAACAGATACTGTTGCAGAACATGGTAAGACGCCTTGCCAAAGACAAGGTCGCCCCGGGCGCCGGAAAACGCGATGAAACGGGAGATTTCGACTGGGCGATGGTTGAGCTCATGCGCGAAAACGGCCTCTACGGAATCGACTTTCCCGAGGAGTTCGGCGGCTCTCACGCGGGTATGCTGGCCTTTGCCATAGCCGTTGAGGAACTGGCAAAGGTTGACGCCGCCTGTTCGCTGCTGATCGCCGATCATGAACTGGGGGCGTTGCCCGTTCTTTTGGCGGCAAACCGCGAGCAGCGCGAAAAGTATCTGCCAAAGCTTTCAACCGGTGAGCACCTCGCGGCTTTTGGCCTGACCGAGGCCGCCGCCGGCTCCGATGTCGCAAGGCTTCGCTGCCGCGCCAAAAAAGAGGGCGACTCCTATGTCCTAAACGGGAGCAAGACCTTTATCACCAATGGCGGCGTGGCCGATATCGTAACTGTTTACGCGGTCACCGACCCGGAAAAGCCTACTCATAAAAATGCCGGGGTCTTCATCGTCGAAAAAGGCGCCCCGGGGTTTACCATCGGCAAAAAAGAACACAAGATGGGTATCCGCTGGTCTGAGACCGTGGAGCTGGTTTTCGAAGATTGCCGCATCCCGGCAGAAAACATTTTGGGAAACGAAGGCGACGGCTTCCACATAATGATGAAAACGCTCGATTTTTCCCGGGCAGGCGTTGCCGCCCAGGCTCTGGGGATTGCCGCGGGGGCCCTCGAGTATGCGACCTCGTATGCCAAGGAGCGGATAACTTTTGGAAAACCGATAATCGAGCACCAGGGCATCGGGTTCAAACTGGCCGATATGGCCATGCGGACCGAGGCGGCGCGACAGTTGCTCTATAAGACCTGCGCCATGCTCCAGGAGCAGCCCAAGGACTTGAGCCGTCTTAGCCCCGAGCTGATTCGCCTGAGCTCGATGTCCAAGTGTTTTTGCTCCGATGTGGCGATGTGGGTGGCCACCGAAGCGGTTCAGGTGCTGGGGGGATACGGGTATATCCAGGAGTACCCGGTCGAGAGGATGATGCGGGACGCAAAGATTACCCAAATCTATGAGGGAAGCAACGAAGTCCAGCGCCTGGTAATCTCCAAGACCCTTTAGCCCATCGGAGGTGGTGGTCGTTAGCGCGGCCCGCACAGCTATTGGAAAATCGCAGGGACGCTATAAGGATGTCAAGGCCTAAAGACTTGCCGCCCATGTGATATTCCCTGCAGGCAGGGGTCGAGCAGATACAAACCGGCAATGCCGGCGTCGCCCCCCGCGCCTGCAACGGAAAAGGCGCTCAAAAAAGCGGGAATGGCCCTAAAGGCTCCCCTGCGAACGGGGAGTTGGGCTCGACCGCGCCATAACGGCAGAGGTATCGGCCCGGGGACACCCGGATTTGAGGCCGATACGGCCGACACCTCCGGATGCTTCGCTTTTTGCCCGGTGGAAAGGGAGACATTTCTTGGGACTGGAAATTAGACTCGACTGCTCGGATGTGGACTGGGAAGTCGTTTCGGATATTCTCAAACGAGTCGGCATGGCCTATCACCAACCGGACATGCACAAAAAAGCGTTCGAGAACAGCCACACCACAGTATTTGCATACCAGGACGGTGGACTGATCGGGTTTGGCAGGGCGATTTCCGATACCGCCTATCAGGCTGCAGTCTATGATGTCGCCGTTGTTCCCGAGTTCCAGGGGCAGGGGGTCGGAAAAACAATAATGACCAACATTTTGGCCCGTCTTGAGCAGTGCAGCGTCATTCTCTATGCCTCTCCGGGCAAAGAGGACTTCTACCGAAAACTCGGATGGCGAAAGATGAAAACAGCCATGGCCTTGTTCAAAGACCCGGAACAAAAAGCGCGGAAGGGCTTCACCGAATGAAAGCCAAAAGCCCCCCGAAACGAGCAGGTCGGGCGCCAGGGGCGCCGAGTATCGTTTTCGATTGGGACGGGGAATTGGCCTTGACTGTTTGCGCGCTCTGGTTTATGTACCGACTTGGTTGCAGCGTGACCTCAGATTGAGACCCTTTCTGCTTTTAGAGCTGCAAATAAAAATCTGCGAGGGCCTACCGGACCTCGAAGGTTTTTTCTCAGCCCGCCAAAAGCGGGCTTTATCTTTTTAGGGAGAATAGATGAACAAGGGCCTTTCGATAATCATGCTCTCGATTATCGGGGTAATCGTAATTTACGGCACGGTATGCCTTTTTCTGGGCAACTTCATTGGCGCCTATGCGACTTTCCCGTTCCTTATAGTCTATTACGTCTGGGTCATAGCCATGAAACGCCGAAAAAGCCGGGAAGATACCGATGACCGGGACCCGGACGACTCTGACTCCGCCAAATGATCCCTTCGACTCCCGGCTCCGACACGACCGGTCCCGGCTGCTCTGAAAGCCGGCCATGGAGCGAGTCCATCGCGCCGAAGGCAGAGCCCTTTTGACCGGCCGTCGTCTCCCGGCCGGTCAAAAAAAGAGTTTATTCTCTCTGTGCCTCTGTGGTTTGATTCTGTATCCCTTGGTTTGATTCTGTATCTTTGTCGGCTGATTCCTATTGCCCTATAAGGGCCGCTTTCGCCATAACATCGGCGCCCGGTTGCGAAATTATCCGAGATGAACGGAAAAGCTTGATTCGGAATAAAAAATAGTCCAAATATGTACTCGGAAAAGTTAAAAAGGGTCGTATCGCTCTTTATCGTGTTGATTTTACAGAAGCGGGCGGGATTATGAAAGTGTACGTTGGAGCCGACCACGCGGGCTTCGAGCTAAAAGACTTCATCGCCTTAAGCCTTGGCAGGGCGGATGTTACGGTAGTAGATGTCGGGACCAATGGTCCGGATTCTGTCGATTACCCGGTCTATGCCTTTAAGGTTGCAAAGGCTGTGGCCGGTGGACAGGCCGAGCGCGGCATACTGGTGTGCGGCAGCGGGATCGGCATGTCCATTGCCGCCAACCGGGTGGCGGGCGTGCGGGCGGTAAACGGCTGTGGCACGTTTGAAGCGCGCATGAGCCGCCGCCACAATGACAGTAACGTTTTGTGCCTTGGCGCCCGGTTTATCGGAGTTGACCTGGCACTCGAGATAGTGCGCGAATGGCTTGCCGAGCCCTTTGAAGGCGGCAGGCACAAAAGGCGCGTCGACCTTATGGATAATCCACCGGATTAGCGCCCATCCCCGAAGCCTCCCATGGGCCGGACCGGGTTTGGCCCTCTCCAAAAAGGGATGGGGGAATAATTTTGGCGGTTTGCATTTGATTTATCTGGAGAAGAAATGACATTCCAGGAACTTATCCTTGCCCTTAACAAGTTTTGGTCCGACAGGGGATGCCTGATCCAGCAGCCCTACGATCTCGAAGTCGGCGCGGGGACTTTCAATCCCGCAACCTTCCTTCGGGTGCTCGGGCCGGAGCCCTTTAGCGTCGCCTATGTGGAGCCCTCCCGGCGTCCAACCGACGGCCGGTACGGGGAAAACCCCAACCGGCTCCAGCATTACTACCAATACCAGGTTATTTTGAAACCTTCTCCTACAAACGCCCAGGAGTTATATCTCGAGAGCCTCAAAAGTTTTGGCGTCGATCCTTTGGATCACGACATCCGCTTTGTCGAAGACGACTGGGAATCCCCCACCCTCGGAGCCTCGGGCCTTGGTTGGGAAGTGTGGCTCGACGGGATGGAGATAACCCAGTTCACCTATTTTCAGCAAGTCGGAGGCATACCTCTTAGCCCGGTGAGCCTCGAACTCACGTACGGCCTGGAGCGAATCGCCATGTACCTGCAGGGGGTCAACTCGGTCTACGACCTCATCTGGAGCGGCAATGTCACCTATGGCGACGTTCACCACCAGGGGGAAGTCGAATGGTCGCATTATAACTTCGAAGAAGCCGATGTGGACATGCTCCTCAAACTCTTCTCGATGTATGAGGCCGAATCGCTTCGCATGAACGAGCGCGGGCTGGTTCTGCCCAGCTACGACTATACCTTGAAATGTTCCCATGTGTTTAATCTACTCGATGCCAGGGGGGCGATAAGCGTTACCGAAAGGACCAACTATATCGCCAGGGTGAGGAACATGGCGCGAAGTGTCGCGCAAAGCTACTTCGCCCAGCGCGAGAAAATGGGCCACCCGCTCTTAAAGTAAGCAGGTGGAACGATAGAAGCTAAAAAAAGGTGATTGGATGGCTCAGACCCTATATATAGAGATCGGGACCGAAGAAATACCCGCGGGCTACATCCTGCCGGCCCTTGAGTGGATGTCGGCATGGATGGCGAAGTTCCTCGACGATAACCGCCTTACCCACGGCGAGCCTTCGGTCGCGGGAACGCCTCGAAGACTTGTGGTAAACATTCCCGGTGTGGCCAAATCCCAGCAGGCGGTGACTATCGAGGTCGTAGGCCCCCCGAAGAGCGCGGCCTTTGACGCCCAGGGCAAACCGACCAAAGCCGCCGAAGGTTTTGCCAAAGGACAGGGCGTACCTATCGGGGACATAGGTTTTAAGCTTACGCCAAAAGGCGAGTACCTTTGCGTTTTAAAGGAAGAGGCAGGACTTTTTGCCCGGGAAATAATTGAAAAGGCCCTCCCGGATTTTATCGCCAGGATTCCTTTTCCCAAATCCATGCACTGGTCCTCCTACTCCGTGACCTTTGCCCGGCCGATCCAGTGGATCGTCGCCATGCTGGGAGGCCAAACTCTCCAGTGCGCGTATGCCCACGTGACGAGCGGGAAAAAGTCCATGGGCCACCGGTTCATGAGTCCGGCGTGGATCGAGGTGGAAGACTTCGAGCGCCACCGGGAAAATCTCAGGAAAAACTACGTCATCCTAGACATTGCCGAAAGGCGCGAACTTATCCGCCAAGGGTCGGAAAGGGCTGCGGCCGAGGTTGGCGGAAAAATCCTGGCAGATGAGGAACTCCTGGATGAGGTGACCCAAATTGTCGAATTCCCTCAGCCGATTGTCGGGCGCTTTGAGGAAAAATACCTCGAACTTCCCCCTGAATTGCTGATAACCGTTATAAAGAAGCACCAGCGCTACTTTGCGGTAATAGGCGCCTCAGGGGCGCTACTCCCCTATTTTGTCACCATCTCCAACGTGGTCCCCCGGGACGCCTCCGTGGTTTCCGCCGGAAACGCGAGAGTGGTAAGGGCAAGGCTGGAAGATGCCCGCTTTTACTACCGCGAAGATCAGAAGGTGCGCCTGGGCGACAGGGTCGAACATCTAAAGGGGGTGGTTTTCCACTCAAAGATCGGAACGAGCTTTGAGAAGATGGAGCGCTTTAGCGAACTGGCCTCCATGCTGGCCGAGCGAGTGGCCGCGGAGCGCTCGGACCAAATCCTTCGGGCCGCAAGGCTTTGCAAGGCAGACCTTGTGTCGGGCGTTGTGGGCGAATTCCCAGAACTCCAGGGGATAATGGGCAAGACCTACGCCCGCCTCCAAGGGGAACCCGAAGCGGTCTGCGAGGCGATCTGCGAACACTACCTGCCCAACCGGTCCGGAGGACCCGTTCCCCAACGCATCGAGGGGGCCGTGCTAAGCATCGCCGACAAGATCGACACCATCGCGGCCTGCTTTGGCGTAGGGCTTCTTCCCACCGGAACCACCGATCCCTTTGCCTTAAGGCGCCAGACCCTTGGAATAATCCGTATAGTGGTTGAAACGCCTCTTCGGATATCTCTTGGCGACCTTTTGGACAGGGCGCTCGAACTTTTATCCCATAAACTCACCCAACCCGCCCAAAACGTGAAAAAAGACATAACGGCTTTTTTCGAAGGTCGTCTTCACAATTTCCTGGCCTCTTCGGGTGAGGGGATAAGACCCGATGTAATCGATGCGGCCCTGGCGGCCGGCATAGACGATCTGCTCGAAGCCGTCCAAAGGACTGAGGCGCTCGCCCGCTTTACCGTAAGGCCTGATTTTAGCGCTCTCGCCGCAGCCATAAAACGCGTTGCAAACATCATCAAGACCCCCGAGACAGCGCCAGTCGACGCTTCGCTTTTCAAAGCCCCCGCCGAAGGGCTTCTTTTCGACCAACTCCTGAAGGCCGAAGTCGCGGCCGGCGCCCTGCTCGCCCGCTCGGATTTTTCCGCAGCCCTTGAGACCATGGCTAAACTCAAGCCGATGATCGACACATTTTTCGATTCGGTCCTGGTCATGGACCCCGACGAGTCGGTAAAGCGAAACCGGCTTGCCCTTCTTACGCGCATCCGCGCTTTCTTTGACCGCATGGCGGATTTTCGCAAAATTCAAACCTCCTGACTGGATTTAAGGTCGACAAATAATTAGCTTCATTTGTGCCGGGCCCGGAAGAAAACGCTTTCTTCCGGCTCGGGCCAAACGCGTACGGGTGCGCCCGGGCGCTCGCCCACCCGGGCAAGCTGTTTCGGGGCGCTGCTCATTAGAGCCAATGGGTGTCGATAGTCTTAAAGGAGGGGACCTGCAATGCTCGATAAACGATCGCTGCATGCCAAGGTGCAGGAACAGGCCGATTGCTTCGCCAATACGGATCTGCTCGCTCAAATGGCCGGGCTGCCAAGGGAGCACGATTCCGAGGAGGGCGCCTTGAAGTGGCTTGCCCTGGCCGTTTTACATGGAATCGACAGAAACGCCGAGAAGATTTCTCTTCGCCTGGAGGCCGACGGGACGGTTTCGGTAACCGCAAAGTACCGCAAAACCGAACTGCCCAAACCTCCGGCGGCCATCGGACGAAAAGTCCTCGACGTGGTAAGAGACATTACCCACATAGAAAAGGATAAGGGACAGATGCCGGTTGTGATCGGCATTCGCGACAGCAGCATAGAAGTGGAAATGAAGCTCGATCGCGGCGGCGACGGGGAGGAAGTCGTATTAAAGTTCCCCGAATAGAAGTGAGCGCATGCGCCGGGTAAGGTGAGAGGGGATGGCGGCCGACGCTCCCTCGGCTTTGCCCGGGAAACTTCAAATTTCATCCTCCCAAAAACCGCGTTCCAAGCACATGGCGGCTCCGCTTGAACGTATGCCTGTACAAGAGCGCGCCCTCTATCCTGCCGAGGCAATAGTGGTCTTACGTCAAGTTTTTTCGAAATTCCCCGATGTTTGTTCCTGCTTGTAACAGGTTCGATAACAGTATAGACTTAAGTCCGTCCCATAAGTTGGCTATGGGGGAAAATATGGGCGCATTGCCCCCCTGACATTTTAAATAACGGAGGTGAAGTCATGGGCAGGAACATGGATACGAAAAAGGATGAAAAAAAGAAGCCTGCCAAGTCCATGAAGGAAAAAAAGGCGGAAAAGAAGGCCAAAAAGCAGACCTCGTCGAGAGAAGCATGAAAAACCGCCCCCGGCGCGGACTTGCACGGCCAAAGAGTCCCCGCCGCGCCGAACCCCGGGTGCTTTTCGCCGGATGACTTATCCTTTTCCTGTCTTAACCCGTCTTGTACTTGACGGTTATCCGCGAACTCCTCGGGGGGGTCGGGTCCGCCTGTGCATTCCCGGCCATAGTGTTTGACCCTTTCCTCCCCCCCCTCTTTATCCCTTCCCGAGTCCACCGACCCTTTTGTAAATACATTTGCCCGTCAAAGTGCAACTAAACGGTTACAGTGGATGGAAACTCAATGGCTCCACAAATGCGTTCAAGCAGCGGCCATTTACGTCTATCCTGCGGGATACGTCGCCAAACCGGTTGTAATTAATCTGGCATTGAAGTTGCAAAACCCTACATACTTTGCTAAGCAATCATTCATCCAAAACAATCCAAAGAAAGGAGGGGCCGGATTTAGACTGTCTCTATTATTGCCGTCTTTTGCAAAAAAAAGGTGAAACGTGTGTGGGAATTTCTTTTTCGGCGCCTTTAAAAATGCCGGAACTTTAATTACTTAAGGTTTTACTATCCACTAAATTGCATCTTTTTTCCCCACCGCCCAGCGCAAGTTTGCAATCGTCGGCAATGGACCACGGACAAATTGACAAGATCATTTCAAAGGAGAAGCTATGGCAAATCAGGCAAGTCCCGCGATGGCGGCGCCCGCTGCACCCGCCCCGATGGGATGGAGGGAACTCTATCTCAAGGAGGATTGGTGGGCGATCTATCTGGGAATCGGTCTTATGGTGATGACCCTGGTCGCCTTCTGGATGGGCAGCAATGCCGTAAAGCTATTGTTTATCAATCCGGGAGGGGTCAAATGGACGACATTGGGACAGTTGCTGGCGCATTTTCAGCAAAACCTGAATCTATACCTGCTTCAGTGTTTATTCTGGATGGTTGTATTCGGAGTAACCACCAGCATCATGGGGATCAAGCTCTCTAAGTTCATCCCGAGCTTCCTGTTCTTATATGTTCTATCGATCATCATGTTTTCGATCAGCGGCTGGGCAAATGCGGCCAGGTATAATCTCGAACCCCCGCTGGTGGCCCTCATCCTCGGATTGATCCTGGCCAATGTCGTTCCGCTGCCCAAGTGGCTGGACGCCGGTTTCCGGGTGGAATACTTTATAAAGACAGGCATCGTGCTGCTGGGCGCGACTTTTCCGATCACCCTGATAGTAACCGCCGGACCTATCGCCCTGCTCCAGGCCACCATTATTTCCGTCACCACCTGCCTGATCATCTATTTCGTCGGCACAAGGGTGTTCGGATTGGACAAAAGGCTCGCTTCGGTCATCGGGGTGGGGGGGTCTGTCTGCGGCGTGTCGGCCTCCATGGCGATCGCGAGCTCGGTTAAGGCCAAAAAGGAAGACCTCTACACCTCGGTCACCCTGGTGGTGGTTTGGGCGCTGGTGATGATCATCGTACTGCCGCTTGTTTCCAAGGCGCTCCACCTTGCCGCGGGCATCGCCGGCGCATGGATCGGCACCTCCGAATTCGCGGACGCCGCAGGCTTTGCCGCGGCCAGCGCCTATGGAAAGATGGCGGGCAATGAAAACGCCGCCATTCAGGGCTTTACGCTCATGAAGGTGATCGGCCGGGATATGTGGATAGGTATCTGGTCGTTTGTCTTCGCCATGATCGCCTGCTTGAAATGGGAAAAGGAAGAATGCGGCGTAAGGCCCAACGCCATGGAAATCTGGTGGCGTTTCCCAAAATTTGTCATCGGCTTTTTCCTGGCCACCCTCCTTATGACCATGGTCACCGCCGGGTACTCGACGGCCGCCTTCAACAGCACGGTAAAACCCAACCTGATCATGCCCCTGGTTTCCATAAGGTCGTGGACCTTTATTTTCTGCTTCCTTAGCATCGGCCTTACCACCCGGTTCAGGGAACTAAAGTCGGCAGGCTGGAAGCCCTTTGGCGCCTTCACAACCGGAGTAGCCGTAAACGTTTTGCTGGGATTTATCCTGTCAAACTACGTTTTTGGCGCCTACTGGTCTGCTTTGGGCAAATAGCTCTTTACGGGCGGGACCTCCGCTTGCGCGCCGGTCCCGCCTGCAAAAAACCCATGAAAAAGTGACCCGAAAAGATGCCGCGGACGCCGTTTCGATACAATCGGCCAAAGGAGCAGACGCGATGGACGAAAAACCCCGATGTTTACAATGCAAACATTTTCGAAATTCTCCCCAATACCTGGAATCCATCTATAAGGGGCTAACGGTTTTGAGTTCCGCCTACGCTTCGGTGCGAAGCGAAGACGGGATATGCGTGTTAAAAGACCTCATCCTTGCGGCTTACCAGCGCTGCGACCTTTTCGAGCCGATCGGCGGCCACAGCCTGGGCCTTGAGCCCGATCACAGCCGCTAAGTTTCTTTTGTCCCGCCTCCACCCCTTTGTCGACTAAATTCCCGCAGCAGACGTCTTGGCATTTCGAATAGAGCGAATCCGTTTTGGAGAAAAACACTTTTATCCTGGTTATCCCTGGCGTCCCCCCCCCGTGGGCCGCTTAGGCCAAACGAAAAGGAGGGCTTACAAGTTGGCCAATCGCAAGGTGATGGTAACTGTTGGGGTGGCGTTGCTGGTTATGGGACTCTCAGGCATTGGGCTCGTGCAAACCGGCGTTATCTTCCCGAAGGCGCCGGCCACAGAGCCCGTGCAAAAATCATCCGGCCCGCCCGCAGCGGCGGCGGAGCTACCCCCGGGCGCGCTGGAAAAGGCGCCAGGGCATGTGCCAATGGACAAATCCTTTCAACCCCCCCCTGCGGGGGTTGCCCGCAAACATCCGGAAAAAGCCGCGCCTTTCCAAAACAAAGTCCAAACCGCCTCCGGCGCCAAGGCCGCGCCCCATCGCGATGCAGCGCTAAAGGCGGTGCGGCGGTTTGCAATGACTGTCCACAATGAGGCCCACGCCAGCGATGGGCGAAAGTCCCCGGGGTTAAAGCCGGCGAGAAGGCGCGCGCGAGCCCAGGTCGCCCACGGCCCCCGCCACGCCGCAGCCCACCCGTTTTACCCGATGCACCCCGTAGTGATCCGGTTTACTTTCGATCCCGCGCGCAACCGCCCGTTTGGCGTGGCTTCACTCCATTTGGGCGACAGGGTGCGAGTAAAGATCCGGCAGGTCGGACAGGTGGGCCAACGGGTCTATTTCACTTTCTCAAGGGGTCTTAATTCGCCCCGGGGCGCGATCCTGGAGTTAAAGACAATGTATTCTTTCGAGCGTCCCGTAAATTTGCGGGGTGCTCCGGGCTATTATGTTATCCAGGTGCAAATCTACCCCGATAACCGGTGGCGGATCATGCCAAGGAGTTTAGTATGACCCGGATGACCTTGACCATACTGTTTTCCTGCGCGGCCGCAGCCGGTCTGTGGCTGATCGCCCGTGGCCTTGGGGCGGGCTCCGGTCGCCGCGCCGGCTTGGCCCGATCGAAAAAACTGCCCCTGGGGTTTGCCGACTCCCCGGAACAACCTTTCGAATTCCTCGATCCGGACATGGGCCATGAAGGGCTCATGCACCGGCAAAAGGAGCGATTAGACCCCGCCCGCTACCGTCCCGAACCCATAAGTTCTGGGAAAAAAATCGCCGACAGGGTGCAGGTTGCCGGACAGGAAAATAAAGCATCTAAAATCGATATTTGACATCAATACTTAGGGCTTGTCCGTAAATAAACCTTTTAGGGATTGCGCCGGATTTTGAGACTGATTTGGTCGCGACGATTGAGCAAAACCGCAGGCGTAGCGGAGCTTTCGCCCTGGGATTTTGCGATTGAGGAGCGGCCAAAGCAGGCCAAAAGCCGGATGCAAGCGCAAAGGTTTTATTTACGGACAAGCCCTTATAATGGGTTCGATTATCGATCGCCTTTTGCGCCTCTTTAGGCGCGTTCTTTGCACCAACTCTTGTCTCGACGATACCGAAACTTTGCACCAACCCACGGAGCCCGGACAATGATAAAAAGAGCGCTGATCGTTGCCTTTGCAGTCGCTTGCATGGCCTTCCCGCCGACCGGCGCCTTTGCCGTGGGCAGTAAGAGGGTGGTTCTTCATGGAAACGTAAATCCAAGGGCAAATCCCGAGTTCGACCAGGGGACCTCGGACCCCTTTCTGCCGATGAATCAGAGGATTCTTCTTTTAAAAATGGACCCGCAAAAGCAGGCCCAACTCGATCGGCTGGTTGCCGATCAGCAGGACTCCTCTTCTGCCAACTTTCACAAGTGGCTTACTGCGGCCCAATTTGGCCAGAGGTTCGGAAGACGTCCCGAAGAGATCGCCACGGTAACAAACTGGCTTGTCTCCCAGGGGTTTACCATCGATTCCGTTTCAAAGTCCGCGACCATGATAAGCTTTTCGGGCACGGCGGCCGCTATCAACCGGGCCTTCGACGCCAACATGCACGACTACCGGGTTAACGGCCATCTGCGCCACGCCAACTCCGTTGATCCGTCCATCCCGAGCGCTCTGGCAAATCTTGTGGCCGGGCCGGTTTCGCTTAGCACCTTCCCCCGAAAGCCGGCGCACGGCGCCGGCCGCCCGCTCTCGGTCGGGGGCGCAAAGGCAAGCTATACTTCCGGGGGCGCCGGTAATCTTTCCCCGGGCCACTATCTTTCCCCGGGTGACTTTGCGGCCGTCTACGATGTCAATAGCGTCTACGGCATGGGGTATACCGGCAGCGGCATAACTATCGCCATCGTTGGCCAGGCCCCGCCCGACACCTCCATGTGGGCCAAGTTCCAGACAACCTTTGGAGTCCCCTATAAAACGCCAACCGTAATAACGGCAGGAAAAGATACATTGACGGATGCCGGGACAGGAGACGTGGTGGAAAGCGACATCGACGTCGAGTGGGCCTCATCGGTTGCCCCGGCGGCCACCATCGATTATGTCACCTCGGCGATAAGTGACGGCGGAATCGATACCTCGGCCCAATACATCGTCGACAACAACCTGGCGCCGGTTATGAGCGTTAGCTACGACCTTTGCGAATCGGACCTGGGCTCGTCTGGAAACCAATACTATTCTCAATTGTGGGAGCAGGCCGCAGCAGAAGGGATAACCGTCTTTGTCGCCTCGGGAGACTCCGGGGCATACGATTGCGTGGACAGAAGCGGCAATCCTACCGGAACCAAGGCGGTTAACGGCATGGCCTCGACCCCTTACAATGTCGCCGTGGGCGGCACCTCTCTTAGCGATTCGACAAATTACTGGAGCGCGACCAACAGCGCCAAAGACGTCTCGGCCCTTAGCTCCATTCCCACGATACCCGAGGTGGCCTGGAACAACTATAGCTCGTTTGACCTCGAAGGGGCCTCGGGAGGCGGGGCCTCCACCGTTTACGCAAAGCCTTCGTGGCAGGTCTGCCCGGGCGTTCCAAACGACAGCAGGCGCGATCTGCCCGATGTCTCCCTAAATGCCGATCCCAACAACGTCGGCTACCTGGTCTACACCTGCGACGACAACAACTCCCCATGCTCCCCCAGCTCTTACGGGCTGTGGGCTTACGGCGGGACTTCCTGCGCCTCCCCCTCTTTTGCAGCCATCATGGCGTTGATCGAACAAGGGCTGGGAGGGGCTCGCCAGGGCAACGCAAACACCGTTTTCTATCGACTCGGCAGCGCTCAATATAGCGGCACGAGCGCTTCGGACACTGTTTTTAACGACATCACCTCGGGCACAAACGGCTTTGTAGGCAGTGGCCTAAACCTTACGGGATACTCCTGCACAACCGGCTACGACCGGGTGACGGGGCTTGGTTCGGTGGATGCAACCCACCTCCTGCTCGCCTACCAGGGGCTTGGAGGCCTTTGGACAGGCGCAACGGACGTGGGAAGCGGCTGGAAATTCCTGAGCTGGTTTGGCTACTTCTACACCGATAGCTATCCCTGGATTTACCACCAGAGCCTCGGATGGCTCTACCCCAGCGGAACTTCCGCCGGCAGCATCTGGTTTTGGGACCAGGCAATGAACGACTACTGGTGGACCAGCCAGACGCTGTTTCCCTATATCTATAGAGCCGGCGACAACACCTGGCTCTACTATCAAAAAGGTTCGAATCCACCCCTATTTTATAATTTCACAAAGAAAAGCTGGGTTAATAATTAGAGTGTCCTGTAGCTGCCCGCACCGGCTCTTCCTGAGCGGAAGAAGCCGGGCGGGAAGTTTGCATCCCCGGTCCCAATCCCCGGGATATATAGCTTACAATTACCCACACATGCGCACACTTACCCCTTAGCGGAGACTCCCAAGAAAGGGGCTTGGCCTGATCGCCCCCCTTTTTTTGCAAAGGGGGGTTGGGGGGATTTCAGGTCTGTTCGTACAGCACGGAGTAAACTCCGTCCCCGTTCTTAAGGATATCGAGGTCGAAAAACCCGGGTGCTGAATAACCCAAAATCTTTTACTCTGCCGATAGAAAACCCGATCGTTGGGTTTTTCGCCTAGCTAAATCGTCGCTCATTTTTGACCGGCTCCTTGCCCCCCCCCCCCCCCCCAACCTGTGTATTGGACATGTTTTTAGTTTTTTATTCCACCGGCCGAGAAAAACAAACCAACCCCCCCTAGCAAAAAAAAGGGGCGCGCTCGCGCCCACCCC
>JARLHO010000081.1 GCA_031292215.1 Syntrophobacteraceae bacterium
GCCGGCGGCGCGGTTCGTGGCGGCTACCGGGGGGCCTCGCATGCCGGCGGCGCGGTTCGTGGCGGCTTCGGCGGCGCCCCTCGTGGCGGCGGCGCTCCTCGTGGCGGCGGCGCTCCTCATGGCGGCGGCGGTCCTCATGGCGGCGGCGGTCCTCATGGTGGCGGCGGTCACAACAACAAGAAGTAGTTATGTAATTTTCTTTCGGGCAGTGTGAACCGGCAAGCGCTACGTCCGGCCCAGACTGTTTAGCATCAAAGGGGTTGCGGCCAAAAAACCGCAACCCCTTTACTATTTGGCGTCCATCCGGTTTTGGTGGGTACGATAAGACCTTACAATCACCTACACATACGCCAACTTACCACGTCCCCGGACTGATGCCTATTGGACAGTTGTTTCGTTTTTTCCGGCTCCGGCAGAGTAAATCCCCCCAACCCCCCTTTGAAAAAAAGGGGGGCGATCGCGCCAAGCCCGTCCTTGTGGTAATCGGGAAAGGGGGGGGGCGGGCCAAGCCGTTCCATGTGCGTCATGGTGAAAGGGGGGCGATCGGGCCAGGCGCCTCCATGAAAGTCATTGCAAAAGGAGGTAAGTGGGTGATTGCCGGGATAAGGGCGTGTGGCTACGGGGCGAAAAATAAGAAATTCGGGATCACGGCCATGTAGTCGATTAGAGCGAAAAGGTGTAAGATCCGCTCTCGAAAAATGGGTATTCTTTCTACGTGGTCTCCGGCGTCTCAGTGTCGCCCGGGTTCGATCTGGATTTGCAATTTGTGTGAGGTGAGTTTGAGAATGGAAGCAGAGAAGAAAAAGAAGCCGCCGCGGGGGCGGCCTTCGGTTTGGGTACTTGCCGCCATTTTGGCGGGTGTTACCTGTTATGGCGGGGTCCGGATGTTTTCGGCCGAGCCCGCCGCAGGGCAACCTCCGCACTTCAAGATGAGCACCCCGGTGGTGGTGGAAGCTGTCGCGCGCTCCGACATCAATACGTATATAACGGGGCTCGGAACGGTAATACCTCTTAATACCGTCACGGTTCACACCCGGGTAGACGGACAGATCATGAAAGTCGAGTTTAAGGAAGGAGATGTCGTAAAAAGGGGCGCTCCGCTCTTTGAGATCGACTCCCGGCCGTTCCAGGCGCTACTGGCCGAGGCTCTGGGGCAACTTGCACGGGACCAGGCGCTGCTTGAAAACGCGAAAATGGATCTCAAGCGCTATAACACCCTGGTAAAACAAAACTCCGTATCGACGCAGCAACGGGACACCCAGGTTTCTCTTGTGCACCAGTACGAAGGGACGGTTAAATACGACCAGGGCCAGGTGGAGAGCGCCAACGTCAACCTGATTTACTGTCATATCGCCTCGCCTCTTACCGGGCGCATCGGGCTGCGTCTCGTGGACGGGGGAAACATCGTTCATGCCTCGGATACGACCGGGTTGGCGGTGATCGCGCAGGAGCAGCCCATAAGCGTTGTTTTTCCGATTCCCGAGGAAAGCCTGCAGGGTGTGCTCGCCATGCTGGAGACGACCAGGCACCCGCCAGTCGATGCTTTTGACCGCGAGCAGACTCGAAAAATCGCAACGGGAAAACTCCTGACCGTTGACAACCAAATCGACACCAGCACGGGGACAGTGAAGCTCAAAGCGATATTTGCGAATAAACACCGTGAGCTTTTCCCCAACCAGTTCGTAAACGCGAGGCTTCTTCTCTCCACCGTGCGGGATGCCGTGGTTGTGCCGACATCCGCTATTGAGCGCTCGACCAAAGGGACGTTCGTCTATGTGTTGAACGCGAAAAACAGTACGGTTTCCATGCGGTGGGTAAAGCTTGGGCCTTCGGAAAAAGAACTGCAGGCGATCGCCTCGGGGCTTTCCCCGGGGGAATCGGTCGTGGTGGACGGGGCGGAGAAATTAACGGATGGGGCCAAAGTCCAAGCGCATGTTCTGCTGACCAATACCTCCGGTGGCAACGGCAAATGAACCCATCGCGAATTTTCATTGTAAGACCTGTGGCGACAACGCTTATCATGGCGGCCATTTTGCTGGTCGGCGCCGTGGCCTATCATCTGCTGCCCGTATCCGCGCTGCCGCAGGTGGACTACCCGACGATCCAGGTGCTCACTTTTTACCCGGGCGCGAGCCCCGACGTCATGGCCTCAACGATCACGGCGCCGCTCGAGCGGCAGTTTGGCCAGATGCCGGGGCTAAAGCAGATGACTTCGGACTCCTCGGGCGGGGGGGCGGTTATCGTTTTGCAGTTTGGCTTAAATCTTGGCCTGGACGTAGCCGAGCAGGAAGTACAGGCGGCCATAAACGCCTCCGGCTCCTTTCTTCCAAGGGATTTGCCCAACCCTCCGGTCTACAGCAAGGTGAATCCGGCCGATGCTCCGATTTTGACCCTGGCTCTTACCTCGGATACCCTTCCTCTTCCAAAGGTCGAGGACCTGACCGACACGCGGCTTGCCCAAAAGATTTCTCAACTACCGGGGGTAGGGCTCGTGAGTATAAGCGGGGGAGAGCGGCCGGCGGTTCGAATTCAGGCAAACCCGACCGCTCTTGCCGCCTATGGCCTGGGGCTGGAGGATTTGCGCTCAGCGGTTGTAGCCGCCAATATCAACCAGGCCAAGGGGCAGTTCGACGGTCCCAGGCGCTCGTTTATCATCGGGGCTAACGACCAGCTTCTTACCAGCAGCGAATATCGGCCCCTTATCATCGCCTACCGAAACGGCGCCCCGGTTACGCTCTCCGATGTCGCAACGGTTATCGACGGAGCGGAGAACGTAAAACTTGCGGCCTGGATGAACGATACCCCGGCGGTGATCGTAAACATTCAAAGACAGCCCGGGGCAAACGTCATCGAGGTGGTGGACAGGATCAAACGGCTGCTGCCGGTGTTGCAGAGTTCGCTCCCCAGCTCGGTCAAGGTACACATGCTGACCGATCGCACGGTTACGATTCGCGGTTCGGTAAGGGATGTGCAATGGGAATTGCTGCTGGCGGTGGCCCTGGTCATCATGGTGATATTTCTTTTTCTGCGCAACCTCTCTGCCACCTTGATTCCCAGCGTCGCCGTTCCGCTGTCTCTTATCGGAACGTTCGGGGTAATGTATCTTCTGGGTTTTAGCCTCAATAACCTCTCGCTTATGGCCCTGACGATCTCTACGGGTTTTGTGGTCGATGACGCCATCGTCATGATCGAAAACATTTCGCGCTATATCGAGCAGGGGGATTCGCCACTGGAGGCCGCGCTCAAAGGGTCGGCGCAGATCGCCTTTACGATCGTGTCCCTTACCGTCTCGCTCATCGCCGTTCTCATTCCTTTGCTGTTTATGGGAGACGTCGTGGGGAGGCTTTTCCGCGAGTTCGCGATAACTCTTGGCGTGACTATTCTCATTTCGGCGCTCGTCTCGCTCACCTTGACCCCCATGATGTGCGCGCGCTTTTTGCGCCATACGCCCGAGGAAAAACAGGGGGAGTTCTATAAAAAATCCCAGCGGGGCTGGGACGGGATCTTAAGCGTCTACGGCAGAACGCTCCGCTGGGTGCTGGAGCGCCAGGGCGCGACGCTTCTAGTGGCCGTGGCGACCCTTATAGCGACGATAGTGCTCTATATCGTGGCGCCCAAAGGATTTTTTCCCGTCCAGGATACCGGGCTTCTCCTGGGGATTTCCCAGGCGCCCCAGTCGATTTCCTTTGACGCCATGGCCAAAAGGCAGGAGGCCCTGGCCAAGCTGGTGTTAAAAGACCCGGCTGTCCAAAGCCTTTCGACCTTTATCGGGATCGATGGGACCAATGTGAGTCAAAATTCGGGCCGGATGATGATAAATCTCAAGCCCATAGGGGAACGGCCTGAAAGCGCGAGCGCTGTGATTCGCCGTCTTGACGCGGAATCGGCCAAACTCGAGGGCATCAAGTTGTACATGCAGCCGGTGCAAGACCTCTCGGTCGAGGACCGGGTGACACGGACGCAGTTCCAGTACAGCCTCGAAGATCCGGACGTAAAAGAATTGAGTGATTGGACGCCCAAATTTGTCGCATCCCTGCAAAAACTTCCCGAGCTGCGCGATGTGAGCAGCGATCAGCAAGACGGGGGACTTGCGGTAAATCTCGATATAGACCGCATCACCGCTTCCCGCCTGGGGATAACCCCGCAGCTCATCGTGGACACCTTAGACGATGCTTTCGGCCAGAGGCAGATTTCGACGATTTTTACCCAGTTAAACCAGTACCGGGTGATACTTGAGGTAAAACCTCGATTCCAGGCAGGCCCAAAAGGGCTCGGTGACATCTATATCGGTACTCCCGGGGGCCGGGAAGCGCCCCTGGCGTCGATGGCGAAAGTGTCCGAGTCGACCACCCCTCTTGTTATCAGCCACCAGGGGCAGTTTCCGGTTGCAACCGTTTCTTTTAACCTGGCCCCCGGGGTCTCGCTGGGAGAAGGGGTTAACGCCGTGGAGGCAACAGCTAAAAGGCTGGGGATGCCCGGATCCATCTGGGGCGGCTTCCAGGGGACCGCCGAGGCTTTCCGGGCCGCTCTCGCCAATGAACCGATCCTGATCCTGGCCGCCCTTATAACCGTCTACATCGTTTTGGGCGTGTTGTACGAGAGCTTCATTCACCCGATAACCATACTTTCGACACTGCCTTCGGCAGGCATCGGCGCTATCCTCGCTCTTCTTCTCTGCCACACCGAATTTAGCGTGATAGCCCTAATCGGTATTATTCTGCTTATAGGAATCGTTAAGAAAAACGCGATCATGATCGTCGACTTCGCTCTCGAGGCCGAGCGCAAGGAGGGCAAGAGCCCGGTTGAGGCGATCTATCAGGCAAGCCTTCTACGGTTTCGGCCGATCATGATGACGACGATGGCGGCCCTTCTGGGCGCCCTTCCTCTTGCGCTGGGAAAAGGGGTGGGCTCGGAGCTTCGGCGCCCCATGGGCATCGCCATAGTGGGCGGCCTTATTTTCAGCCAGGTGCTGACTCTTTATACCACGCCCGTCATCTACCTGTGGTTTGACCGTCTGTCTCGCCGCCTGCGCGGAAGTGATGTGTAACGCTCATGAATTTATCCTCAATTTTTATCAAACGGCCGGTAGCAACGACTCTTCTTACCATCGGGATGGCCCTGGCGGGAGTGGTCGCTTTTCACTCTCTGCCGGTCTCTCCCTTGCCGCAGGTGGATTTTCCGACTCTTTCGGTAAGCGCGGGTCTTCCCGGGGCCGATCCGGAGACGATGGCCACCTCGGTTGCCGCCCCGCTGGAACGCCAGTTCGCCCATATTGCCGGGGTTTCCGAAATGACCTCGACGAGCTTTCAGGGTGAAACGGTCATCGCCCTGCAGTTCGACCTGGACCGCGATATCGATGGGGCCGCAAGGGATGTGCAGGCCGCAATAAGTGCTGCGAGAACCTATCTGCCCTCCGATCTGCCAAGCAACCCGACCTACAGGAAAGTAAACCCCGCCGGCGCGCCGATCCTCATCATGTCCCTTACCTCGGATACGGTGAGCAGGGCGCAGATGTATGACGAGGCCTCAACCGTTTTGCAGCAGAGGATCTCGCAGGTGAGCGGAGTGGGCCAGGTCGTGGTGGGGGGCGGCTCACTTCCGGCGGTCCGAGTCGAACTCAACCCGAGCGCCCTGGACAAATACGGCATAGGTCTCGAAGACGTGCGAACCATGCTGCAGGCAACCAATGTGAGCCGGCCCGCCGGAAAGTTGTCAAGCGGGCGCCGCACCTGGGAAATCCAGGCAAACGACCAGTTGCACAAAGCCTCGCAGTACAGTCATCTGATCGTTCGGTACACGGCCGGGGCGGCGGTGCGGTTGTCGGATCTTGGCGAGGTGCGGGATTCGGTTGAAAACGTTCGAAACGCCGGGTATGTGAACGGAAAGCCTGCGGTAATGATGCTCGTATTCCCGCAGCCCGGAGCAAATATTATCGAAACGGTTGCAAGTGTTCGAAAGATTTTACCCCAGCTCGCAGCAACCTTGCCCGGAAGGGTTAACTTCTCGGTCGTACTCGATAGAACGCCCCCGATTCGGGATTCGCTTCGCGAGGTCGAGCTTGCTCTTATCATTTCTGCTATTCTCGTAATCCTTGTGGTTTTCGCCTTCCTGCGAAATGCGCGCGCAACGCTCATCCCGGCGGTGGCGGTGCCGGTCTCGCTCGTTAGCACCTTCGCGGTTATGTATCTTTTCGGCTACTCCCTCGACAATCTATCTCTTATGGCCCTTACCGTCGCCACGGGCTTTGTCGTAGATGACGCCATCGTCGTTGTGGAAAACATCATCCGCTACATCGAAAAAGGAGAGACCCCCATGGAGGCGGCCATGAGGGGGGCGCGGGAGATCACCTTCACGGTGATCTCGATGAGCCTGTCGCTTGTGGCCGTATTCATTCCGCTGCTCATGATGGGGGGAATGGTGGGACGTCTTTTCCGCGAATTCGGCGTAACGCTTGCCGTGGCGGTGACGATCTCGCTTCTGGTTTCTCTAACCCTGACTCCGATGATGTGCGCGAGGCTGCTCGGGAAGGAAAAACCACGCGCTCACGGCCATCTCTATCGGGCCAACGAATGGCTTTTCAACCAGATGAAAGACTTATACGATGTCGGCCTGCGATGGGCTCTGCGCCACTCCCTGCTCATGCTGGCCCTCACCTTCGTAATGATTGTCTCCAGCATCGGGTTATACGTTTTTATCCCCAAAGGCTTTTTTCCTGAACAGGATAATGGGCGTTTGATGGGCATTATCCAGGCGGAGCAGGATATCTCCTTCCAGGCCATGGACAAGAAGCTGACACGGGTGATGGGTATTATCAGGAAGGACCCCGATGTGGCCGATGCGATCGGGTTTACCGGTGGAATGGGCGCAACGAATGTCGGGCGAATGTATATAACACTCAAGTCTTTCGACAAGCGGAAGGCGTCGGCAAAGCAGGTCATCGGGCGGCTTTATAAAAAACTGGCCGGGGTGTCCGGGGCGCCAACATATCTTATCCCTACCCAGGAACTGAGCATCGGCGCCCACATGGGGACCCTTCTCTATCAGTATACGATTAACGCCGATTCCCTGGCGGTGCTAAACAAGTGGGCGCCCCTTATCCTCGAAAAACTCGAGTCTTTGCCCCAGTTGTCCCATGTCAACAGCGATCAACAGGAAAGCGGCCTTATGACCTCACTTGTCATAGACCGCGCGACGGCTTCCCGGTTGGGGATAAACACCCAGTTAATCGACAATGTTCTCTACGACGCGTTCGGCCAGCGGCAGGTATCGATTACCTACATGCCCCTAAACCAGTATCATGTGGTCATGGAAGTGGCCCCGCGCTACTGGCGGCGGCCAGATATTTTGCAAAAGCTCTTCGTTCGCTCACCTGCCGGCGATGAAGTCCCGTTAAGCGATTTTGCCCGCTACGAACCGAAAGCGACCTCTCTTTCCATCGACCATTCCGGCCAGTTCCCCTCGATTACCTTCTCGTTTAACCTGGCCAAGGGGTATGCCCTGGGGGATGCGGTAAACGCCATCGAGGCGGCCACGAGCAAAATGGTGATGCCGGCAACCATTTATGGCTCTTTTCCCGGTACGGCCGGCGCATTCAAGGCCTCCCTTTCCAACCAGCCCTTCCTTATTTTTGCGGCCCTTGCCGCGGTCTACATAGTGCTTGGCATCCTCTACGAAAGCTACATTCACCCGGTGACGATTCTGTCAACGCTTCCGTCTGCGGGCGTAGGGGCGCTGGTGGCGCTGATTTTGCTTCGCATGGATCTTACCATCATCGCCATTATCGGGATTATCCTCCTTATCGGCCTGGTGAAGAAAAACGGCATCCTGATCGTCGATTTTGCCCTGGAGGCGGAACGAAAAGAGGGGATGGAACCCGAAAGAGCCATCTATGAGGCGAGTCTACTAAGGTTTCGGCCGATCATGATGACCACCCTGGCGGCCCTTCTCGGGGCGTTGCCCCTGGCGTTGGGCATGGGAGTTGGCTCCGAGTTGCGCCGGCCGCTCGGTATATCGATCGTTGGCGGGCTCATTTTTAGCCAGATGCTCACCTTGTTTACGACCCCGGTTATTTACCTGTATATGGACCGCTTGAGACTTTGGTTGCAGCGCGTGCGGGGAAAAGGCACAGTAGCGTAAAACAAAAGCCGAGGTCCGGAGCCGGCTTTTGCGCGCGTGGAAAAGGGGCCAAACGGGCGGAACCGGCCCTAAACCCTGGAATCGCAGGGGGCGGTCGAAACGTGTGAGAACCATGATGGGAAGAGGGCCGACTGGTGGAGTTTTATCCAACCCCAAGGGAGTATGGGAATCGCAAACTCCTGAGTTTTAAGATGACGGTTTCGGCATGCGAGTAGAAAATCTTGCGAAATGGATTTACATTATGTAAATACGTAGGATGCGATACACGTGGAATGAAGAGAAAAACAGCCAAAATATTTTGCGGCACGGGATTGCCTTCGAGGATGTGGTACGAATTTTCGACGGGCCGACAGTCGAACGGTTGGAAGACCGGTTTGACTATGGCGAGGATCGTATATATGCCATCGGCCTGGTAAACGGAATAGAAATCACGGTGATCTACACCGATACGGGTGCTGATGAAAGACGCTTAATATCGGCTTGGAGAGCAGAACCTTATGAAAGACTTTACTACTGGAAGAAAATCGAAGGTCGTTGAACGCGAGACGGATTGGGAAAAATTACGTTCCATGAGCGATGCCGAGGTGCACGCCGCCATCGAGTCCGATCCGGAGGCGCGCCCTACCGACGAAGAGTTCTGGCAAGACGCTGAGGTGGTTTTGCCTCAGCGCAAGCAGGTTGTGACCATGCGGATCGATGCGGACGTGCTCGAGTGGTTTAGGCGGCAGCCGGGTTATCAGACAAGGATCAACGCAATCCTCCGGACTTACATGAAGGCGCATAAAGATAACCAGGCAGTATGAGACTGGGAACGGTTGGCTCGGTTAGGCCGCTACGACATGAACCGGCTCAAGGAGGCTATGCTGCTTCTTGTTGCTAATGATGGCTCGCTTGGACCTGAATGGGTAGACCATCCGTTGGGCGGCGATTGGGCAGGACAATCGGGAATGCCACATCGGTGGCGATTTTCTCCTGGCATATAAGATCGATAACAGCCGAAATTCAGGTTTGATTGTGTTCGTTCGCGCGGGCACGCATGCTGAGCTGTTCGCGTAGGCTTTGCAAAGGAGACGAAAATGGAATGGCGAGAAGTGGTCGAACATCCAAGCCTGCAAGACCTGCCTTTCAAGATCGAAACCAATGCGGAAGGGTACATCATGATGGTCGCGGCCAAGAATAAACACAGGGGTTATCAGGCGCGCATAACGGCTTGGTTCGAGCACCATGGAGAGGAAAACAAAGCGATACCGGCATGCAGTATCCAGACTTCCGATGGGGTTAAGATTGCCGATGTCGCATGGAGAAGCACGGAGTTTATTAAAAGAAACAAGTATAATGATCCCTACGAGGAATCTCCCGAAGTCGTTGTCGAAGTGATATCGCCTTCCAACAGTGAAAAGGCGATGAAAGGCAAAATGTCATTATATTTCGAGGCCGGGGCTAAAGAAGTCTGGTTCTGCGACGATGAGGGCAATATGCGTTTCTTTAATCCTCAAGGGGAATTGGGAAAAAGCGGGCTTTTCGGTCAATTTCCGGGACGTATCGACATCGGCATCGAGTGAGCAACGTGAATCAGCGGGAAATAAGGAGCATATATGAACATCGCGATAACCACGGCCGGTCCAACCCTGGACAGTAGTGTTTTTTACGAATTCGCGCAGACGCCTTATCTACTCATCGTCGACGTGGACAACATGGCCTGCACTCCCATTGCACACACCTGCTCTACGGGCTCCGATCAGGAACTGGCCCGCACTGTCCTGGAATATCGGTGCGAGGCCGTTATAACCGGCAAACTGAACGAAAAGGCCTTCGATTTGCTTGCAGACGAGGGCGTGACGCGCTATAGCGCAGCCGATGTGTCGGCGCGGGCGGCTCTTGAAGCCATGGAAAAAAGAGAATTGGATTTGATCCGCAATGCTGACGGCTCGCCCACCTGCTCTGGTGAGCTCCACAGCGGGTCGGACAGCGCGGGCTGCGAACATAAGCACCTCCACTGAACCCGAGCCGGTCGGGGCGATATGGGTGGCGAAGAGCCGTAGTCGCTCCGCCTCGCCAAGCTGGTTTTTCGAGTTTTTGTAATTTCTCCCGGAGCGATTCCACTCGCTTTCTAGAGAAGAAAACCGGCGTAAGGCTTTGTGGCGTCGCCGGACGGGTAGCTGGGCTTTTAGAATGTTTTCGGCTTCTTTGCAGGTGATGGAGTCCCGTTTGGCAAGACGGGTGGCCTGTTCTTTGGCCGAGGTGTGGACGACGCGTCATTGCAAGCGGCGGGAGAGTAAATCCCCCCAACCCCCCTTTGAAAAAAAGGGGGGCGATTGAGCCAAGCCCCTCCGTGCGACTTTGCAAAAGGGGGGGGCGATTGATCCTGGGGAGTATGGAGCCCCGGGTACGAAGCGACCTGTATGAGCAACAGGAAATTTTTTTTTATTTTTAACATCTGGAAAGACTCGCCCGTGGACGTGGTGCAGATCAAAAATATTCTGGAGGGCTAAGAGAACCGGGCTGTTGACTCGTCCCACCCCGTGTGCCTACATAAAGCTCATGGACTGCCTTGTTGGCCGCTGCTTTTCTGCGAGTCGGGAGATCAAACGATGGAAGCTCCATCCGGTGCGGTAACCTTTAGCATCCTGATCAAGAAGACCGAACAATACGGCTTCGTCGCTCATTGCCTGGAACTTGACCTGGTGGCCACTGCGGCTACCATGGAGGCGGTAAAGGCCGATATTTTCGATGTGATTGTGGCCCAGGTTCACCATGCCTTCGCCAATGACAATCTCGAATATCTTTACCACCCAGCCCCCTCCGAGGTCTGGAAAGAATTCTATGAGGGCCGTGAACAGCAGATCGACTATTATCCCGTATCCAAAAATAAAGAAGACGAAAAGCTCGAAAAGTTTGTGCCGCCCTGGATAATTGGACATACCTGTCACTCCATGGGGGCGCAGCATGTCTAAAGGCTCCCAATTCACCATCAAAAACCACGGCATGGGGATAGAGATAACCGTTCCTGTCATCAATGCGGCGCTCAGAAGATTTGATATAGACTCGAAAGAATTTTGGGGAGAGACGCCATGAGCCGGCGTCAAGCCGGTTTTTCGAGCTTTTGTAACTCTTCCCAGAGCGATTCCACTCGCTTTTTAGTCGTTTCCAGATCGCATTCATTGTCTAGAAGAAAACCGGCGTAAGGCTTTTTGGCCTCGATGGGCAACTGGGCTTTTAGAATGTTTTCGGCTTCTTGTAAGGAGATTGCGTCACGTTTGGCAAGACGGATCGCCTGCTCTTCGGCCGAGATGTGGACGACGACAACGGTATCGAAAAGATAGACAAGGTTTAGCTCGATAAGAAGGGGAACGGCCACCTGGATGATGGCCCCGGGGTTTTTTTGGGTTATGGCTTCGACCTGGCGGAAGAATGCGTCGTAGATGGGGGGGTGGGTGAAGCTCTCCAGCTTTTTACGCTTCTCCAGGTCATTAAAGACGATTTTGGACATGGCCTTTCGGTCCAGTCGCCCATCGGGCTCAAGGACCTGTTTTCCGAAGTAATCGACGATTTTTGCCAGCGCATCGGAGCCGGGTTCCACGACCTGCCGGGCGATGAGGTCGAAGTCGATAAGGGGTGCGCCCAGTTTTTCAAGCACGGCGGATACCGTCGTTTTGCCGCAGGCAATGCCTCCGGTGATCCCGACCAGAAGCGGTTTGCCTTTGCCCCTGGCTTTGGACAGGATTTCGTCGAGTTTTTCGTAGGAAAGGGGAAACTGCGGCGCCAGATCGGTTTCTATTCCCGCAAAGCTTATGGGATAGCGGACTCCTCTTCGGTAGAGCGCCTCCATGCCGTGGAGGGCCTTTTGCAGAAGCCCCGCAGGGAGCGCCATCGCCAGGTCTTCATCCTGCGCATGGCCGTAGCGCCTTTCCCCGTAGCAGGGAATGTAGAGCGAGGGTTTGCCGGTGTTAAAACAGCGCGCGATACCATCGGAGCAAGACGATTCTCCCACGCAGTAAAACTCCATGACCTCGTAGCGGCTAAACTGCAGCGAATTTATAAGAAGCATCATCTGCGCGGGGTTGGCGTAGATGAGAACCATGTCGGGCTCAAAAGGGTTATAGGCAAGGGGCGCCAGGACCACCGCATCATAATTTCCGGTGGAAATCCTCGGGATGGAGGCCTCCATTTTGCGGCCGTCCTCTTTGGTGGCGGTCCAGACGATGCTTCGAAAGGAGCCGTCCTTGTGGGTTGCGGGAACCTCGCAGAGCCCCAGGATGGAGGGGCAGGTGGAAAAGAGGAAATCGTCTGCTACTGCTCCAACGGTCCAGTCGAAACTGCGGACCTGACCGATTAGCTGGCAGAGGGTGACCTTGTTGGCGGGTCTTCTCAGGAAGGGGACTTTGCCGAGTTGCGATCTGTCTTTTAGCATCTTTACGGCTACCGGAAAGTACTTGAGGCGCATGAGGGCTTCCAGGCGCCGAACAAGTTTTCCCCAGTCATTTTTTTCTTCCATGCTACGTTCTCCTTTTCGGAAAGCCGTCTAGAGAGCGGCGGTTTTTCGGATCATTTCCGATCGAAAGGCGACTGGAACATACTTCTTGCTCTTTAGCGCCTGGATGAGTTGGGCTTCCGTATGAACCTCGACGAAAAATCGGGTGGCATACCTTCCGACTTCCTCTGCCCGGTGCGCGTCACTGCCCCCCGTTGAGGGGAGTTGGAGCAGTTCGGCCACACTCAAGGCAAACCCGTTTTCCTTGTCGGTCACTTTCCCGTTTAGCACTTCCACGCCATCCACCAATTGGAAAAGAGGCCTTTGGGCTGCAAGCTCGGTGGTGAGCCCCAGTTGAACGGTGCTAAAGGTGAGAAAGCCCCGGAAGGGATGGGCGGCGATCAAAAATCCCCCGGCCCTGGTAACTTCCTCTCTTAGCTCTTCGAGCGTTACGATTCCCGGGATGTTCTTTTCCAAACCAAATACGAGCATGTCCCCCTGGTTGGTCGTTATTTCGTTTCCCCGGAAAACGGGGAATCCGTGTTTTTGTCTCAAATCCTCCGCCTGGTCCACTGACCAGAAATGGTTATGGTCGGTGAGGCAAATCCCGCCAAGGCCTATGCGCCGGGCTTCCTCGATCAGCTCATCTACCGAAGCGCTGCTGCAGGAGGAGGCCGGAAAGGAGTGAGCGTGGAGATCTATTACAAACCCTCCGGACCTTTTATCTTTTACCGGTATTTCCGGCTCGCTGCGGGGCGTTGCGCGAGAAAGAGGATGGGGTAAAGGGGGCGGGTCTTCTTTTTCGGAGAGGAGGTCTTGCGGGATGTCTTCTTCTCTCCGGGCCTTTTGCTCTTCTAGATAACTTTGGATGCTAAGAGCCGGCCTGGCGAGTCTTTCGTTTTTCCACCGAATCACCCTTGCGGCTTCGGTTGCCGCATGGCAGCATTCGAGCAAAAGGTTTGCAAAATGGCGGCAGCCTTTTCTGCTAAGAACCTTGTTTATCTTGTCGCCGATTTTTTCATCTATCGGCTCACCCTTCATTTCCTGGAGAAACGGGACGGCCCGGGGGCATTCCGGGGTGGTCCAGCGGTTCCATTTCCCGGAGATCGATTGGATTTCAAGGTTTGTAAGCCCTACTAAAAGATCGATCTCCAAACCGTAAATATCATCGTCTAAGACAGCGTGAATCGAGAGCGTATCCCGGTCCTTCGCGGCGACCGAGACCAGCTTGTTTCGAGCGAATGTGAGCATGTTTTCACCCTCTTTTTCTTTTCTTGGAGCCCCTTATTGGGGTGGCCCGGTCCCCTCGACCAGCCTGCTTCCCGGGGCGAAGGCGGCGCAACGGTTATAGAGCCGAATGTTTTCGCGAACCATTCCGGAGAAAAATTCCAGCTTTTGTTCTTCGCTCTCAGGCGCCTGCGCCAGGATGTCTTTAGTAAGGGAGATGATGATCGCCTGGCAGCATTCTTCGACCATGTAGCCGATCTGCCTCGATTCGTCTTTTTCCCCGACCAGCCCCTTTATGATTTTTAGCATACCCGGCCCTATGCGCATCCCCGGCAGTTTCCGCAAAATGTCTTCGAGATCGGGAGGCTTTAGCCATTCGTGGTGGAATTGCGCCCGGGCCGTGAGGATCTCGAGGTCCGGGAGGCGGGCCACGATCTCGGCGGATGCGCAGGTGAAGGTGTCGCTAAGGCGGCTTACGGATCGCAAAGTGTTGTCGTCCATACGCTCCACTGTCGTGCACCGGTTCATGGAGAATTTGAGGATATTTTCCGACATCGTGCGGTTTGCCTCCGTTTCTGTTTTAGTGTCCGATCTTTTAAAAATTGCCCGGCCGATCCGGCACGCTGCGTCCGGTTTCGATGATGCGCCATGAGCAAGCTGATTTTGCCTTTGTTTAGGCGTTTTATGCAACACGAAATAATCGATGGAGCCATTAAGAGCAACGTTAAAAATCCCACTAAAATTTCTTCGTATTATCTGAGATCCGCCCGAAACAGGGAGCAGGCCGGGGCGGGCGGGTTCTGTATGTCATTTTATGAAAACCAGGGGCAAAATAGCGCCCCGATAAGCCGCCAGGCGGGGTTCCCCGGGCGAAACGCGGCGGGAAAAGACCGCTGGTCAGGGCAAAAAAGAGATTGTATAGTAATTATACTGTGGATGGAACGGGGCCGTCTTCCCGTGCCCGTTTCGGGCAGCGCGGGTGGATCGACAGTCGAGCCGCGAAGGGGATCTTTTGGAGCGTTGCAGGTGGAGGTTCCCCAAAATGATGGCGATAGACTTGCGGTGAGCGAGGCGTGGAGCTGGAGCTTTTTGTCACCAGGCGTCCCGGGAAAGGAGAAACCAAAATGGAATGGCGTGAAGTGGTCGAGCATCCAAGCCTAAGAGATCTACCTTTTAAGATCGAAACGAACGAGTGGGGGAAGATTATGATGGCTCCCGCCTCATACGCGCATGGGGTGTATCAGATGGAGATAGCAGGATTGCTAAAAAGCTTGGCGAAGGAAGGCAGGGTCTCAACGGAGTGCCCCGTTCAAACTTCCAAGGGCACGCGGGTGGCCGACGCTGCATGGGCAAGCGCAGCATTCCACAAAAAGCATGGAATCAGGAAGTTGGCGCTTCCCGAATCCCCGGAAGTTGTTGTTGAAATAGAGTCTCCATCGAACAGCTCTGCCGAGCTGCAAGAAAAAAGGCTGCTTTATTTCGAGGTAGGCGCTAAGGAGTTCTGGCTTTGCGATGAGGATGGCAATATGCGCTTTTTCAATCCTCAAGGGGAATTGCAAAGAAGCGAGCTTTTCAGGGAATTTCCAGGACACATCGCAATCGATGTTATGTGAGAAACGAAAACACATGGGTGTAGCGGCGCGCACTCATGAGCTACGGGCGCAAATTAAATGATTGTGCTGCCACCTCACTTTACTTGCAACCGGGATCGCAGCCATTCGATGCCAGGACGTCCTCGCCGCGATGTCGGCAGTCCAATTTTGGAACGGGAGCGAGGGGCAGGGCGGCCCCCCGTTCCTATCGGTACATGATAAGTTTTTCAGTGCTTAAACGCCCGTTGCCCGGTAAAGACCATCGTCGCTCCGGCTTCATTGCAGGCCTCGATAACTTCGGGGTCTCTCATCGAGCCGCCCGGCTGCACGATAGCTTTTACCCCTTGGCGCAGCCCCACATCCACGCCGTCTCTAAAGGGGAAAAACGCATCGGAGACCATCGCCGAGCCCGTCAGCCCGCCCTTGGCCACGCGGGTAAGAGAATCGATTTCCTCTTTACTCTGTGCGGAGCGCTCCCCTTTTTCGACGGCCAACTCCAGTTCCTTGTAGGAGAGCTTGTGTTTTTCAAAACAGAGCGCGTCTGCGTATTTCTGATAGGCCTTGTAGACCGCAATTTCTGCGACTCCGACCCGGTCCTGTTCGCCTGTCCCTATGCCGATAGTGCATTCGTCTTTTACGTACAGCACCGAATTGGATGTAACGCCCTGTTCGACAAACCAGCCGAAAAGAAGGTCGGCGGTTTCCTGTTCGCTCGGCTTTCTTGCGATTTTATAGCTTTTCCCCTGGTAGGAGCACTCTGCGGCCTTTAAGTCGGCCGCGCTTCGGATGGTGCAGGTCGGAGACTGCTGCACAATGAGGCCTCCGTCGATAAGGGATTTGAAATCGACAAACCTTTTACCTATGTAATCGGAGAGGCGGTCGAGCTTGGATATCTGAATGATTCGCAGGTTGGCCCTTTTTTTAAGAACGGCCAGGGCCCCCTCCTCGTAGTCGGGCGCTGCGACCACCTCGAGGTAGTTTTCCGAAATGAGCTCGGCCGTTTCGCGGTCGATGGCGCGGTTTACCACCAGGCAGCCGCCGAAGGCCGCAATCCGGTCCGCGCGCTCGGCCCTGTGGTAAGCCTTCGCCAGATTTTCGCCCAGGGCCGCCCCGCAGGGATTGTTGTGTTTCAGGATCACCGCGGCCGGCTTTCCGGTGAGAAACTTCAAAATGTTTAGTCCATTGTCGAGGTCGGTCAGGTTGATTTTCCCCGGGTGTTTGCCTTCCTGGAGCATGTCCTCTTCGGAAATGGCGCTTACCAGGCCATTGCCCGGATCTATGAACCGACAGCCGCCAAGCGTTAGATTGCCGCCGATCAGTTCGTAGAGCGCGGCTTCCTGCCCCGGATTTTCCCCGTAGCGCAACCCCTTTTCGATCAGCTCCCCCGTCTTGTCGTCTGGAAATTTCCAGGACCTTTTCCTGTATACGAGCGACTGGTCTCCGAAGCTCACCCGCAGTGAGTCCGGAAAATGATCCTCCATGACCGTTCGATACATTTTCTTGAGATCTTCGCCCATTTAATCCTCCTAAGTGTTTGGTGGCAACATTAGTAAATCAGCAAAAGGCGTAAAAGCAAATAAAACTTGATAGACGGGAAAGTTCGGATTATTTCACGCTTTTGCGGATGGACGTTTCGAATCTTCGCGCCGCCGTTTTTTTCGGCCGGCGACGTAATAGCCCACACACTGGAAAGGAGCCTCGCTTTGAATGATTTCCTTGGGTCTGGCTGCGCAACTCTCATCGGGAGCATGCCTCAAAAGGACCGCAAAAGCACCATCGACCTTGTGTTGCGAACGGCCCCGGAGATTCCCGCATGGCCACAGTTGGCAAGGTTTGCCGCCGAACAGATGATGGAGCAGTATATCGAGGGTTTACCCGGGCTTGTGAGAACGGAGGAGCGGCTGTTTGTAGATTCGGCATCGCCTGAGTTCGACAGGGAGGTGCTGGTTTTCTATGAGCAATTCCTTGCGGTAGAGGACGGGCGGCTAAAGGTTGAGGATTCGGGTTTTGGATTGGGCGAGCGGACCGGGGCGACTTTTCGAGCGTTTATGGAGGCCGTAGAAGGCGCCTCACCTGCTCCTCGCGCCCTAAAGGGGCAGGTCGTCGGGCCGTTTACTCTTCTTTGCGGCCTAAAGGACCAGGACGGCCGCGCGCTTATCTACGATGAGCGTTTCCTAGATATCGTGCCCAAGCTCCTGGGCATGAAGGCCCGGTGGCAGATCGAGCGCATGCGAACACTCGGGGCGCCGGTAATTATTTTCTTAGATGAACCGGGGCTCGCGGGATTTGGCTCCTCGGCCCTTATCACCGTCTCAGCCGAGCTGGCGCGCAGGGTTTTGGGGGAAGTGGTCGAGGCCGTTCACGCAGCCGGCGGTCTTGCCGGGGTCCACGTCTGCGCCAATACGGACTGGCGCCTGGCTTTCGATTCGAATTTCGACATCATAAATTTTGACGCCTACGGCTATTTCGATAAGTTCGCGATCTATAAAGAGGAGTGTTTCGATTTTTTTGGCAGGGGCGGAAACATAGCCTGGGGGGTAGTGCCCACCTCGGATCCCGATGCGATAGATTCTGAGACCCCCGAGAGCCTTGCCGCAAGATGGACGGGGCAGGCCGAAGCGTTTGCGGCGGGCAAGATGAGCCTGCAAGAGCTTAAGGAGCATTCCCTGTTTAGCCCGAGCTGCGGCTGCGGCAGTCTTTCGGAGGCGCGCAGCGAAAGGGTGCTCGAGCTTTTGCGGGGATTTTGCCGTATAATTGGCAAACAGGTGTAGGGTTGCGGGGGGTTGAGTATTGACAAATGTCTCCGATGGCACTAGTTTTCTTTAGCACTCTTTTTTGACGAGTGCTACCAACAGGGAGACTCAGGATGTGATTGAGCTAACGCTTCGCGATCAGAGTGTTCTGGAAGCCATTATTACGGACTATATAGAAACGGGTGAGCCGGTAGGGTCGCGGACCATTTCCAAAAGAAGCGCCATGCACGTTAGCCCTGCGACCATTCGAAACGTCATGGCCGATCTAGAGGAAATGGGGCTCTTGCATCAGCCCCATACTTCGGCGGGGCGCATCCCTACGGTCAAGGGGCTGCGGCTCTACCTCGATTCGATAATGCGCTCGAGGCAGCTTGGGGGATCGGAAAAAGAGCTGATTCGGGATGCGTTAAAGACCAGGCCCCAGGACTTAACCGAACTCCTTCGGGGCACCTCGCGGCTGCTTTCGCAATACTGCCGGCAGGCCGGTGTGGTGCTTTGGCCCAAGGTGTCGATAGCGGCGTTTAAACATATTGAATTTCTTCGGCTCGGCCCTTTTGACATAATGGTTATCCTTATTTCCAGGTCGGGGTTGATCCATCAGACCCACATCGAGTCGCGGGAAGAAATCGCGCAGGAAGAGCTCGACAAGTACAGTCTCTATATTAACGAGCTTCTGATGAATGTGCCCCTTTCGATGGTAAAGCAGCGCATCCGCGAGGAGATGGAGGGGGAAAAAGCGGTTTTTGACCGGCTTTTTTCTCGGGCTTTGCAGATGGCCAACCGGGCTATCCAGTATGCGATGCAAGATAGCGAGATCTATATAGAGGGACAGACCAACCTTTTGGATAACCCTGAGTTCGCCCATGTCGAGCAGATGAGGCGCATACTGCAGGCCTTTGAGGATAAGTCCAAGATGATCAGGCTTCTAGACGACACCCTCAAGGCCTCGACCGGAATTCAGATATTATTGGGGACCGAGGGCGAACTTTCCAGGGAGTGGCAGGAAATGAGCCTTGTTTCGGCCCCTTTTCGGCGGGGTGACACCCCGCTGGGAATTCTTGGAGTCATTGGTCCTCTGCGCATGGACTACTCCAGAATTATACCCATCGTGGAATTTACGGCGCAGTTCCTCAGTCAGATGCTTGAGATAGGCGATGAGGGCTAAATAATTTTTTTGGAGGGGGTGTTTTGGGCCTGCCCGAAGGTTATCCGGCGCCGGAAATATTAGGTTGAACGAAACGGAGGGAACGGTTTGATAAATATTGATGGAAAACCCACGGAGAAAAAACCCGCCACCGAGGACCAGGTCGAAATCGGGGCCGAGGCCCAAAAGGATGTCGGGCCGGATTGGCAGGAACTTCTAAAGCAGCGGGAAACGGAGCTCCAGGAGGCCCGGGAGCGCACCCTGAGGCTGGCAGCAGAGCTCGATAACACCCGGAAGCGGCTGGAGAGGGAAAAAACCGAGGGCATATCGTATGCCAATGAAAGCATCATGCGCCAGCTTGTCGATGTGATCGACAATCTCGAACGGGCGCTCGAACACGGCGAAAAAGACAATGAAAATTGCGGGAGTCTTTTGGACGGCGTGCGGATGACTCTAAAGAGTTTTCTCGATGTGCTCGCCAAGTTTGGCGCCGCGCCCTTTGAATCGGTGGGCGCCGAATTTGACCCCAACAAGCATGAGGCGGTAGTCCAGGAACAGAACCCGGACTGCCCCGACATGACGGTGACTCGGGAATTTCAAAAGGGCTACACTTTAAGGGACAGGCTCCTTAGACCTGCAAGGGTTGGAGTGGCGAGAAGCGCAAAGAATAGCAACTGCTAAACATATCTCATGGCGGAGCCGGGAGTTCTCACCCCTGCACGGCCCGGGAGAAAAGGGCAAACCCCAAGGAGGCGTTTAAATGAGTAAAGTTATAGGAATCGATCTCGGGACTACCAATTCAGTGGTCGCGATCATGGAGGGAAAGGAGCCAAAGGTTTTGACCAACGCGGAGGGCAGCCGGCTCACCCCTTCGATGGTGGCCATCACCGAGTCCGGCGAGCGGCTGGTCGGCCAGGTTGCCAAACGGCAGGCCATAACCAACCCGGAGAATACCGTTTCCGCGGTGAAACGGCTCATCGGCCGAAAATTCGACACACCGGAAGTCCTAGACGATACGAAGGTTCTTCCCTACAAGATCGTACGCGCGAGCAACGGGGATACCGACTTAAAGATTCGAGGCCGGGATTACAGCCCGACCGAGATTTCGGCTTTTATCCTGACCAAGATGAAGCAAACCGCCGAAGACTACCTCGGGGAGAAGGTGACCGATGCAGTCGTAACGGTGCCCGCCTATTTCAATGACAGCCAGAGGCAGGCGACAAAGGACGCGGGAAAAATCGCCGGGCTAAATGTTTTGCGCATCATAAACGAGCCCACTGCGGCATCTTTGGCCTACGGTCTGGATAAGAAAAAGGACGAAAAAATCGCGGTATTCGACCTTGGGGGCGGCACCTACGATATTTCCATTCTTGAAATCGGCGAGGGCGTATTCGAGGTAAAGTCCACCAACGGCAACACGCACCTTGGCGGTGAAGATTTCGACCAGCGAATAATCGACTGGCTGGCAAACGAGTTTAAGAAAGACTACGGCATAGATCTGCGAACGGACAAGATGGCGCTCCAAAGGCTTAAGGAAGGGGCCGAGCGGGCAAAAATCGAGCTTTCCACAACGATGGAAACCGAGATCAATCTCCCGTTTATCACCGCCGATGCCTCGGGCCCCAAGCACATGAACATAAAGCTTACGCGGGCCAAGCTCGAATCGATGGTGGAAGAACTCATCGACAAGTTGCTCCCGCCCATGGAGCATGCGCTAAAGGACGGGGGCCTTTCGCGCAGCGAAATCGACGAGGTGATACTGGTTGGCGGCATGACCAGGATGCCCCGGGTCCAGCAGAAAGTGCAGGAATTTTTCGGAAAAGAGCCTCACCGAGGCGTTAACCCCGATGAGGTCGTAGCGATCGGGGCGGCAATCCAGGGCGGAGTGCTAAGAGGGGATGTAAAAGACGTACTGTTGCTCGATGTCACCCCGCTATCGCTTGGGATCGAAACCTTAGGCGGCGTTATGACCAAGCTGATCGAGCGAAACACAACGATTCCGACCCGCAAGAGCCAGACGTTTTCGACGGCGGCCGACAACCAGACCGCGGTGTCCATACATGTGCTCCAGGGCGAGCGCGACATGGCCTCGGACAACAAGACCCTTGGGCGGTTCGAATTGGTCGGGATACCTTCTGCGCCCCGAGGCATTCCGCAGATCGAGGTTACCTTCGATATCGACGCCAACGGCATCGTGCATGTTTCGGCCAAGGACATGGCGACCCAGAAGGAGCAGTCCATCCAGATCACCGCCTCAAGCGGCTTAAGCGATGAGGAGATAAAAAACCTGGTGCGGGAGGCCGAGGCCCACGCCGAGGAGGACAAAAAGAAACGCGAACTGATCGAGGCCAGAAACCAGGCGGATACTCTTATCTACAGCACGGAGAAGACTCTGCGCGATATGGCGGATAAGCTCGACGCGAAGACCAAAGCGGACATCGAAGCCCAAATCGTCACGCTCCGGGCCACCATGGAGGGCGATAACGTGGAGGCCATTCAAAAGGACCTCGATGCATTGATGCAACTGTCCCACAAGGTGGCCGAAGAGGCCTACAAACGGGCGGCCGGCCCTCAGGGGCAACCGGGGGCGGGAGGCGAAGGCGAACCGCAGCAGCACAAAAAGTCCGATGACGATGTCGTGGACGCGGACTTCGAGGAAGTAAAGAAATAAAAACAGAGGCAATAAATGTTCATTTAAACTTTTCTTGAAACGTTTTCCGATGTATTAAGGGGCACGCTGGCAGCGGTGCCCTGTTTTGCTTTTCACCGGAGAAAATCGGTCGAAGCGGGGCGTAAATTCATCCTTGTTTTATGGGCGTGTTGATTTCACGCAAAAGGCTTGGTGTATGGGTGCTTATAAGAAAGGCGGATGGTTTTTTTGCCTGGTTATCCTAACGATTCTTACCGGCTGCGCGGGGGGCGGAAAACAAACGCCCCCCAATCTGTCGGCGAGCTTTACAACCGTTACTCCCCCGGATGCCCAGAGGCTCTACCGGGAGGCCGAAAAGAGCTATCGCGCCGGGGACACGCCGGGGGCAATGGATGTTTGGCACAAAATCGTGAGGGGATATCCGGGGACGGCCATTGCCGCCAGATCGATGAACAAGATGGGAGAGGTCTATCTGGCCGAGGACCGGTTGGACCTTGCGGCCCGGTATTTTAACTATATCGTGTACGAATACCCCTCCTGGGAGGGGGTCCGCGCCGCAAGACTAAATCAGCTCAAGGTGCTGGCTCGCATGGGCAAACAAAAAGAGGTCATGAGGGAGGCCGTCCCTTTGTTTCGGGACTCGCAGGGACATCCCGGCGTCCGATTGGGTCTAGCGAAGCTGATGGTTGGGATCTACAATGGGCGAAACGATATCGAGACCTCTTTTGAGTGGAGTTCTCGCGGCTTTTCTTCGGCTAAGACCGCGGAGCAAAAGCAAACGCTTTCCGATCTGACCAAACAGACGCTTGCAAGGGCCGGTGAAGGGGACTTAAAAAAGCTCTACGGGAAAAAGCCCGGAGATTTCATGAGGGTCTTCCTCGATTTTCGCCGTGCTCAAATAGAGGCTGCAAACGGGCAAAAAGAAAAAGCCCGCCGGGAGCTCGCGCAGGACCTTTCGCAAAACCCGGGACATCCGCTCGCTCAAGACATTCAGGCTGTCATCCGCAGTGTCGGGGTCGTTGAGGGCGGCATCGCTTTCAACGCGGATAAAATCGGAGTTATGGTTCCGCTAAAGGGGACGAACTCGGTCTACGGGGACATGGTTATCCGCGGGTTAAACCTGGCGATGGCGGATTGGCGCAATACTCATCCAAACGATAACATCACCCTCGACATTAAGGACGCGGGGCTTGACCCCGACACGGCGGCCCGCTCCTATAACGAACTGGTCAAAAAGGACGGTGTTATGGCCATCGTGGGGCCGCTTGGCGCCCAGGCAAACCGGACCGTTATCCCGCTTGCCAACCGCCAGGGCGTGCCGATGCTGTCTTTGACGCAAAAAGACGAGGGGACGGGGAGCGACACCTTTGTTTTGCACGCATTCATCGACAGCCGCGACCTGGTAAATACCCTTGTTCGCTACTGCCGTGAAAAACTAAACTTTAAACGTTTCGCGTGTCTTTACCCCGATGATCGCTATGGGCAAAAGCTCTCGAAGATTTTCGCCGAAGCGGTCCAAAAAAGTGGCGGGCAGATGATGGCCAGCGCCTCCTACACGGAAAAGAGCACCGATTTTTCCGCCGCTCTTAAGGCGCTTATGGATATCTCCAAGAAAAACGCGCCTCTTGAGTCGATTGAAGGAACCCCTTTTGACGCTCTCTTTATTCCCGACCAGGTGAGCACCCTTTCGCTCATAGCTCCGCAGCTTCCCTACAACAACATAGTGGGAGCGACCCTTGTTGGCACCAACCTGTGGAGCGAGCCTTCGCTGGTTCAGGCCGGGGGGGTGTATGTCGACCATGCGTTGTTTGCGACCTCCTTTTATCCGCAAAGCCAAAATCCCAAGGTGGTGGCGTTTGAAAAGGAATACGAAGCCCAATATCACGCGGCCCCGACGTATCTGGAGGCGCAGGCCTACGATGCGCTCACGTTGCTGCTTGAGGCCAGGAGTGGCCAGGGCGGGGAGGTAAACCGCAATGCCCTGTTCCAGAGCCTTCTTGAGCAGGCCAAAAATTTCGAGGGGGTTACGGGAAATTATTCTGTTGGCCCAGGCGGGGATCTCGTGCGCCAGTATTCCGTTTTTCAGGTTAAAAACGGGTCGATCGAGCAGGTTTATCCGTAGCGGGCCGACATAGGACTTGACATTGAATCGGCCGGATTTATAATGGTTTATACACTCTGTGGACCTATGTATAGTTGCGAGGAGGCGGATCTATGCCAATCTATGAATACGAATGCTTGAAATGCGGCAAGACTACTGAAGCGATGCAAAGATTTTCCGACGCTCCCCTGTCTCAGTGCGGGGAGTGTAGCGGTCAACTCCGAAAGCTCATCTCCATGAGTACTTTCCACCTGAAGGGTTCAGGCTGGTATACGACCGATTATGCCGGAAAAAATCAAAGCACGGCAAAGCCTGCGGAAAACAAGACCGGTTGTGCCGAGACTAAAACCGAGAGCAAAACCGAGAGCAGCACATCGGATAAGCATTCGTGAGCCATTGGATTTGAGTAAGTCCTAAAAAATAGGGCATTGTGAAAAGAGCGGCGGGTTTCGACCCGCCTTTTTTTTTGTGAAATCGAGGGGGATGGTGGAATCTCAAAAGGGCCTTTTGATAGTCTTTACCGGAGACGGGAAAGGAAAGACCACCGCCGCGCTGGGTATGGCTTTGCGCGCCGCAGGACATGGCATGAGGGTGTTGGTGCTCCAGTTCATAAAGGGAGCGTGGACCTACGGAGAGCTCGTATCTCTTAAGAAAATCGAAGAGATCGAAATTAAGCCTCTGGGGACCGGTTTTACCTGGAAAAAGGAAAATCTGGAAGAAGACAGGCGGCTGGCTGAGGCCGGGTGGCGGGAGGCTGTCTCGGAGATAAATGGGGGCAGGTGGGATATGTTAGTTCTAGACGAACTAAATATTGTGCTGTCTCTGGGGCTACTTGCGGTAGAAAGCGTGGTCGAGGTCTTGGGGAACCGGGCGAGCTGCCATATCGTTGCGACCGGAAGAAACGCTCCGCGGGAACTGATCGCAATCGCAGACCTTGTGACGGAAATGAAGGTAATAAAGCACCCGTTCCTAGACCGGGGAATGAAGGCGAGCAAGGGAATCGAGTTCTAAGGTCGGGTCGCGTTCAAGCCACGCCGGCGTGTCGCCGCAGACGGGTTGCCAAGCCCCGACCTGCCCGACTGGCTGCGCCGGCGGCAGCTCGGACGGCAGTCCGCACCGCCTGCCGGGCAACGTATTCGCAAACTGAATTGTTAGGGCGCCGGCGCACTTAAATATTGTTTGCCCCAAGCGCATGAGCAGTAATTTAGAAAGGGGCTTGGCTCAATCGCCCCCTTTTCTTCAAAGGGGGGTTGGGGGGATTTCAAGTCTTTTCGTACACCACGGAGTAAACTCCGTTCCAACATGCAAGGGATCAAAGCCATTAGCCGGTGATCAAAGCCGATCAGCCCATCTCTTTTATATTTTTCCTGAGTATGCGTTTCTGCTCGGCTGCGTATTCTGCATCGATGTGTCCAGACTTTATCAGTTCATCATCACATCCTTCGAATATAGTGAGGAGTGCCATTCCTACGGCACTTAGCAGACCACGATAGATGTGATATCCACCGCTTTCGAGCAAATCGGCGGCCACATTCGATAGCATTGCATATACCCAGTCACGTGGGCTCGGATCAGGATGATTGGCGAGCGCCTTAAGGAAACGCCCAGGGTCTGACTTTAAAAGTTTTAAAATCGGAGCCACGGCGAGGTCGAAAGCTTCTTCATCGTAAATGCCGATCCGGACGAACCTTGACCTTGCCTCATCTATAGCGTTGAGAGCTAATTGGACAGCGTCCGAGTATCGGCCGTTTTTTAAGTTGTTGGCCAAAGGGGATGGGGGCAGCCCTTTCGATATCCTCGGCCACGTAGGAAACAGCACCAGGCTCAGGTTAACTAGATAATAGCATACGATTATAGCGACTGCCCATCCGATCGCTTGGATTATTTCACTCATCCTGCTGTTCATTTCTACTTGCCGGTTATGCGGCCTTTTACCGATCCCGGCCTACGGAGTGGGACGAAGCAAAAGGCTCTTTCAGCCCTCCAGGTGTCCGTCAAAGATCTAATTCGCTATGTGAACCCGGGCGCACAAGTTCTAGGTGATCGCCATCGGGTTTCCGGTAGATTAGAACCAAGTCTGGCCTGAGGTGGCAATCTCGATGATCGGCCCAGTCACCGGCCAGGGGGCGATCAAATTTATTCTGAGGTAGAGGCTTGTCGGCTACGAGTAAATTGATAACTTCCATCAGGACAGTATCCAGCTTTTTGCCGTGCAACCCGGATTTTTCCCGTTTATAGTCTCGGTCAAACCGGTGCGTTGTCCTAACAATCCGCATTCAGGTGCTCAAGGAGTTTGTCAGCCGTACCTTCCCATTCGAATTCGCCGCGCCTGGCGGCTTTCATAGCCTCGATGGTTTTCTCATTCGGGATGAAGGGTTCAAACGGCAGTTTTTTTTCTTTTGCGATACGCTCCATCATTAACCTGAAAGCATCGGAGGCCGTAAGCCCGATGGAAGCCAGGACGATTTCAGCCTCGGTTTTGATTTTACCGTCGATCCGCGCGCGAACAACAGAATTTTCGGCCATTTCAAATACCTCCCGGTGAGCTATCTGTAGCTCAAGCAGTGGGACGAGTCAATAAGGCGGTTCTCTTAGCCCTCCAAAATCTTTTTGACCCTGGCCGCTTCCTCTTCGGGGATAGGCAGAGCGTCCAGTCCTAATCCCCGCGGCGCAAATTAATCCCAACGCTTATCCCGGTCGAGCTGCCTTATCGTGGTGACAGGAAGAAATGGTCCGCAGGAACTGATCGCCATCGCCCATCTTGTGATGGAAATGAAGGTAATTAAAGCACCCATAAGGCATGCTTAAAATAAAAAAAGGGCAGTCAGAGAACCTGGCTGCCCTGGAATGGTCACTGAAACGGACAGGAAGCCCTGTGCATCCTATCCATCTTTTAAGTTTAGTACTACCGGTTCATCTGTCAATAGTCTAATTTACTAAAAATTATAAACTTTTAGAGCGTCGGCCAGCTCATCCATGCACCCCGGAAGGCGGGCAGAGAGGAAGTCGCTTTCGTCGGCCTCGACCATGCCATCGGAGGCGACGGCTTCGGCAAAGGCCAGTCTTTCTACGGGTGAGAGGGCATGGAAAAGCGAAAAAATCTCCTCGACTTTTGGTAAATTCGTATCTTTTCGTAGGGTTTCCCAGGCTTGTCTAAACCCGCGAAGAATTCCCGGCAGGCAGTTCGGACCGGCCCAGGCAGGCTCTCCTACGCCGTCCAGCCGGTCTAGTCGCAATCTCAGGCAAAGATTAACGAAAAAATGGAGCGAGCCGACCATTTTGTCCATGGAGTCCGCCTGTCGTGACAGAAGAGGCCGATAGCCCCTTGCGGTTATCAGCTTGAGGCTCACCGGGCTTTGGCTGTCGTCGATTATGAAATCCCCGGCCGCGTTGTGCCAGGGATAGATTTGGGAAAAGGAGTCGGGGTCAAGGTAGGAGGTAAGGATTTTGGAGGCCTGGGCGTAGAGTTCGGGGACTTGGGCCGCAATGAGGGTTTGCGCCTTTCCAAAATCTTTCCATATCTTTATGGCCGGGGGGGTGCCGCAGTCCTGCGCCGAGAGGTGAAACTCGTGATGGTTTTTAAACCACTGGGCAATGAAAAGCGAGATGCCCGGGGCCTTTGCGGAAATGAAGGGCAAAGGCAGATAGGGCAGATCGAATTTTTTGCCAAGGTCGCCAAGCAGTCCGGTCTCCACCTGAAGGAATGCCTGCTGCTCGGGCGAAAAGGCGCAGTTTACGGCAAATTCTATGGTATCATCGGGAAAGCGCAAGACGAGGCGCGAAACGCTGTAGAGGGCGCCGTGTTTTTCGGCTATGAGGTCGATAGAGGTGGCCGTCTCTAACTTTCCAACGGGTTTGGGCTGCTTTTCGAGAAGCTCTTTTAGGACTGTAAAGGAGTTGTCGCAAAGGATATCGGTAACCGCATGGAGGTATTGGCCGTAGGTGAGTCCGCTGCCTCCGGGCAGCTCCTGGCTGCTTATCGACTGTTTTTCGGACCCCGAGTCGAGTGGCGCCAAACCCGAGCCGGTGTTTACAAAGCATTGTATTGCGGTGGCGGCGCAAACCGCCTTTTTTTTGCCCATGATGGTGGCTTCCTCGTTGAAATTTTATGATGGCTCGAATAGTAGCAAAGCTTTGGTTGTCTTGGAAGTCGCCGGTGTATATAAAATGAAGATAAACGGGTGCATCTTTTTATTTTTTTGAGCTGCAGAACCTTTTTTCCTGGAGCATTTCCTTGGATTCGATAAACAGGGTCATTTTAGACAGGGTCCAACGTTTTTTCCCGATTGTACCGCGGCCTTACAGGGCGCTGGGTGAGGGTGTCGGGATCGGGGAAGCCGAGGCGCTCGAGCGGATCGGGGCGCTGAAAAATGAGGGCGTCATTCGCCAGATCAGCGCAATATTTAATACCGGGGCGCTCGGATACCGAAGCAGCCTGGTGGCCATGGCGGTACCGGAATCGTCGCTCGATCGGGTTGCCGGGCTCATAAACGCATACCCTGGAGTTAGCCACAATTACCTGCGGCCGGCAAACTTTAATATGTGGTTTACGATAGCGGTGCCTCCCGGGCAAGATCTCGGGGGGGTGGTGTCGGGGCTTTCCCAAAGGGCCGGGGGGGCGCCCGTTCTCGTTTTGCCTGCCCTGAAAAAATATAAATTGGCCGTGGTCCTAGACGTTTTGGAGGAGGGGGACTGGGAGCCGGCGGAGGAGAAAATGAAGCTTCCGCTAACCGAATCCGGGGCGGGATTTAGGGCCACGCCGGCAAATATTGCGATAGTAAAGTGTATTCAGGAAGATCTCCCCCTGGTTCCAAGGCCTTTTGCCGCCTGGGCCGATGTGCTGCAAATGTCTGAGTCAGAGCTTATCGAAGTTGTTTCGGGCTGGATCGAGCTGGGCGCCATCCGGCGCTTTGCTGCCGTTTTAAATCATCGCCAGGTTGGTTTTCGATCCAATGGGATGGTCGTTTGGGACTGTCCCGAGGAAAAAATTGACGGGATCGGCTCGATTTTGGCCTCCTATCCCGAAGTGAGCCATTGTTACAGTAGACCCGCCTGCCCTCCGGACTGGCCATACAATCTTTATGCGATGATTCACGCCCGAACGCCTGAGCTGTGCGAATCGATAGCGCAAGGGCTTGGGCGTGCAACGGGCCTTAGCGACTTCCGGATACTTTTTAGCACGAAGGAATACAAAAAAATCAGGCTAAAGCTTTTCTGGGATGAGTAGTGGTGAGACCGCTACCGGTTTTTTGACTGGACCCTTTTTTTTAATCCTTGCGAGTTCACGATGAGCGACAATGAAGAATACGAGCGAAGAAAGAAGGCCGTCTTTGACGGCATGGCAAAGCGCGGGCAGGAAAGAATCCTCCGGATAGGCTATGAGAACTGGGATCCTTTCGAGTTGCCAAAGGACCCAAGGGAGAGGATTTTTAGCTCGGCAAGCGTTAAAGCGGGCGCGCTCGTACAGGAGTTCTTAACGACTGCGGGCATCTCCTCGGAGTCCCCGGGCACCCATAAAGAGCTCTTCGACCTGTGCCGGGGACTTATCCAGGGGGAAAGACGCGCGGAGATCGTGGTGGATTTTTGCTCCTGGCTTTGCAAAAGGACCGGGCGGGGCGAAGCAAAACAACCGCAGAGTCGGTAGAGGGCGCAGAGGAAAAGAATTGTAAATCTAGTTTCTGCCTCTACGCTCTCTGCGGCTTTTATCTGAGATAACCTGCGAAAAGAAGCGGGAAGCGTGGAGCAGGAAGAAAAACCGCGTCCCGGGTCTTTTCGTGGTTTCTGGGTGTTCAGCAGGGACATGAAATGCGGTGGATGTTTTTTCCCCTCAATTTTCTTTTTCCCCGTGTTCGCACGGGCGAAGAAACTCCAGTTCTTCAGCCAGAGCAGGCCTTACGAGCACCACTGTAAAATCGTAGCGGAGGTCTTGTCCCACGAGGGGATGATTATAGTCGAGCGTAATGGTTGAATCGGTTTTTTCTCTTACAAAGTAGCTGTACTGCGAGCCGGTTTCGCTATTTTTGGCGATAGCCCATTTGCCGGCTACAAGCTCTTTTCCCGCTGGAAAGTCGGAGAGGCTAACGGTTTGTACCTGGCTCTCGTCGCGCTCGCCAAACCCCTCGCAGGCGGGGATGGTCACCTCTTTTTTAGCCCCCTGCTCAAGCCCGGTCAGCGCCTCTTCGAGGGCCGGGAGCAGTTGGCCGTAGCCGACTACGAAATTCATGGAGGCAGGGCTTGCTTTTTCCCCCCTGACATAGGAGCCATCGCTCAGCCTCAGGGTGTATTCGATAACTACAAAGCTGTCTTTTCCAATTTCCATTTGCTTCCTCGCTGACTTGTTTGCTTTTGCCTGCTTACTCTTGATTTTGCGAGTATCCCAGTTCTTTTGCCGCCCGGGTGTGCTCTTCGGCTTCCTCGTCTCTGCCCAAGGCGCGAAGGGCTATCGACAGGTTAAAGTGTGCGGCCGCCGGGGATTTGCCTTCCGCCAGCATTTTTTTGGAAAGTTCGGCGGAGGCCTCCACCCGGTCGGCAGCAATGTATGCGGCGGCGAGCAACTGGTAGGCTTTAGCCGAATCGGGCATGAGGGCCAGGGCTTTTTCCCCGTGGAGGAGGGCTTTTTCGGGTTCGTCGTCACGAAGGTAGACGAAGGCGAGGTTGCTGTGAGCCGCTCCCAGGTCGGGGTTAATTTCCAGCGCCTTAAGGTTTGCCTCTACACTTTTTGCCGGATCGCTATCGCCGTAGAGACCTCCCAGGTTGACATAGGCCTCGGCGAGGTTGGGATCGCATTCGATGGCCTGTTTGAACTCGGAGATCGCCTCAGCGGGCAACCCCTTGTGAACGTATGCCAGGCCGAGGTTGTAGTGAAGGGCCGCGGACTGAGGTTCGAAGGCCAGTTGCTCTTTCAGGAACTTGATGTAGAGGTTGAGTTTCGGGTTGATCTGACTTCCGGTATTTGTCATTGTGTTTTCTTTCTCTATGGGGTATATAGCCTTGATTCGAATGAAAAGAGGCGGAAAACCCTGATATTCATGGACCTTCCGCTTATGGGCGTATCCCGGTTGCCTGTTTGTCGCCTCTTTTGAGGCGCGCAAAATAGCATTCTAACTCAAGGGGGCCTCGTTGAAAAGCTTTTCGGTGGTTCCCCTCGGTGAGCGCGCGGGTCACTTTTTGCAAAGGCGCTCTGATGGCGCTGAAATATCGGGATTATTTTGTTGACAAACAATTATCCCGGGGTTAACTGGCGACAGTAAAGGGGGCCGGGCAAGGCCCCGTACACATATAGACTCCAATCCGGGGGTTAACGGTGTTGGCCCCTATTTTCACCCAGGCTAACGGCACAGGAGATCAAAGATGAACGAAGAGGCAAAGGATAAAATTATCGAGTACGTCAAGCAGCAGAAGAAGAGCAAGCTCTATTTCAACGATCTTTGCAAGGCCGTTCCCGAAATCAAGATGATGCAGGCCAAAAAGGTCGTAAACGAACTGATAAGCGAAGGCAAGCTCAAATATTGGTCGAGCGGCAGTACAACGATGTACATGCTCCCCAGTGAAGGCGACGTAGCGAAAGAAGAAGAGGGAATGAACTAACCTGCCCTTCCCAACCTGCCGATGAGAACTTTCCATTGGGTATTTGTACGAATACCGGAAACCGAGATATTCGAGAAGACAAATATGCACTGCGAAAGGGAGGTGAGAAGAGATTACCCGACGGGTCCTGTGGCAAATCGTGTAAGAGTGGAAGTCTTAAAGAGACACTAACGGAGGAATACGAATGGCGCTGAAACATGCAACCCCTATGCTTGATGAGCTCGAAAAGGGCCCATGGCCTAGCTTCGTAAGTGATGTGAAAAGATTGGCGGCCAAAGGCAATCTTATGTGCGAGGATTGGCTTGGGTTGATGGAATTGTCCTTCAAGGAAAAGGAAGGGCACTGGAAACACGGTGGTATTGTTGGGGTATTTGGATACGGCGGAGGCGTTATCGGCCGCTATTGCGACCGGCCGGACCTTTTCCCCAATGTCGCCCATTTCCACACCATGCGCGTTAACCAGCCTGCGAGCAAGTACTACAACTCGGATGTGCTGCGAAAGATTTGCGATCTCTGGGATGCAAAGGGATCGGGGTTGACCAACATGCACGGGTCGACCGGGGATATCGTATTGCTGGGGACGACCACCGACCAGCTTGAGCCTATTTTTTACGAATTGACCCATGATCTGAAAATGGATCTCGGCGGTTCGGGCTCAAATCTGAGGTCTCCTGAAGGCTGCCTGGGAATGTCTCGCTGTGAATGGGCCTGTATCAACACGCAGGACATCATCTACGATCTGACGCAGGAATTCCAGGATGCTCTTCACCGGCCGATGTTCCCGTATAAGTTCAAGTTCAAGTCGTCTGGCTGCCCGATGGACTGCGTTGCAGCCATCGCGCGCGCTGACTGCTCGATCATTGGAACGTGGCGTGACGATATCCGCATCGACCAGGAAGCTGTAAAGGGCTATGTCGGCGGCGAAATCGTTCCTCACGGCGGCGCCGGCGGTCCGCGAAAAGATTTTGATATCAAGGCCGAAGTGATCGATCTTTGCCCGACCAAGTGCATGGCCTTCGACGGGAAAACCCTAAAGATTGAAAACAGCGACTGCGTTCGCTGCATGCACTGTATCCGCGTTATGCCGCGGGCTCTTCGCCCCGGTGTGGACACCGGTGCTACGATCCTTCTGGGCGCCAAGGCGCCGATCCTTGAGGGCGCACAGCTTTCGAGCGTTGTCATTCCGTTTATCAAAATGGAATCGCCCTACACCGAGTTCAAGGAATTCGTGGAAAAACTGTGGGATTACTGGATGGAAAACGGCAAAAACCGGGAGCGCCTGGGCGAGCTCATTCAGCGCCAGGGCCTTCGCGAACTGCTAAAGGCCGTCGAGCTCGAACCCGATCCACGCATGGTCAATACCCCCAGATACAACCCCTACATTTTCTACGATCCAGAGAAGGTACCCGGCGGTTGGGAACATGACGCCACCGAATATCGCAAACGGCATCAGGCTTAGGAGGTGTGAGAAATGGCTTTTGATCCAAACAATGTGATGCAAGATCGAATCACGGATATTGGTCCCCCGAGTTATGACAAGTTCTTTCCGCCGATTATAAAAGAGAATTTCGGCAAGTGGAAGTACCACGAAATCCTGGAGCCGGGCGTTCTGATGCACGTCGCGGAGTCCGGGGCCGCGCTCTACTCGGTTAGAGTCGGCTCGGCGCGCCTTATCAGCACCGAATACATCCGCGAAGTGTGCGCCATCGCCGATAAGTTCTGCGACGGCCACATGAGGTGGACCACCAGGAACAACATCGAATTTCTGGTAAGCGATAAGGCAAAGCTTGCGCCCCTTCTAAGCGATCTGCGCGGAAGAGGTTCCTGGTTCCCCATTGGCGGGACCGGAAACAGCATCACCAATATCGTCCATACCCAGGGTTGGGCTCACTGCCACACTCCGGCCATCGACGCCTCGGGTGTCGTTAAGGCTGTTATGGACGAGCTCTTCGATTATTTCGGAAGCCACAAACTGCCCGCGCAGGTCCGCATCGCCCTGGCGTGCTGCCTGAATATGTGCGGCGCCGTTCACTGCTCGGATATCTCTATTCTTGGCGTTCACAGAAAGCCGCCCTTTGTGGAAAACGAGCGCGTTCAGAACGTGTGCGAGATCCCGCTGGTAATCGCCGCATGTCCGACCGCTGCGATCAAGCCCAAAAAGTTTGGCGAGCGCAAGAGCGTCGAGATCAACAACAGCCGCTGCATGTTCTGCGGAAACTGCTACACCATGTGTCCGGCGCTTCCTCTGGCCGATGCGGAAGGCGACGGTATCGCTCTTTGGGTTGGCGGCAAGGTTTCCAACGTGAAATCGGCCCCGATGTTTTCCAAGCTGGCCGTTCCCTACATTCCCAACGAGCCGCCGAGGTGGCCCACCACCGTTCAGACGATCAAGACGATCGTCGAGGCCTATGCGGCCGGCGGACGCCGCTACGAACGAGTCGGCGAATGGATCAACCGGATTGGCTGGGAACGTTTCTTTGAAAAGACTGGCCTTGAGTTCGCTCATGAGCACATTGACGATTACCGTCTTGCCATGACGACCTGGAGAACCACGACGCAGTTCAAGTTCTAAGAGTTCAGGAGCTGGAAGCGAGAAGCGGGAATAAAGCACTTGGACGCCTGCTTCTCGCTCCATGCTTCGCGAGGGGTTCAGGAGCTGGAAGCGAGAAGCGAGGAGCGGGAATAAAGCCCTTGGGCGCCCGCTTCCTGCTTCTTGCTCCATGCTTCGAGGGTTTTGCATGGAATTCAAAAGATCGCGCCTTATGATTGCAGCCTTGCGCGGCGGGGCGGGAAAGACGGTTATTTCCCTGGGTCTTGCTGCGGCATGGAAGCATCAATTGGGGCTGCGTATCTCGGCTTTTAAAAAGGGCCCTGATTATATAGACTCCGGGTGGCTCAGCGCGGCCTCCGGGGGGCCCTGTTACAATCTCGACCAGTATCTGATGAGCTCCGAGCAGATCGTGGGCTCTTTTGCCGCCCGTTCTGCCCAAAGCGACGGGAGCCTGATCGAGGGCAACAGGGGAATCTACGACGGCGTAGATGCCAAAGGCAGCTATTCGACCGCTGAGCTGGCCAAGCTTCTTGCCTGCCCGGTCGTCCTGGTCGTTGATGCCGCCAAGGTGACGCGAACGGTGGCGGCCATGGTCCTGGGATGTCAAAAGCTAGATCCGGGAGTAAACATCGCCGCCGTTATATTGAACCAGGTTTCCGGAAAGAGGCACGAAAAGGTGCTACGGGAATCGATTGAAAAGTATTGCGGGATTCCGGTGCTGGGTGTAGTCCCACGGCAGGCCCGCAATTTTTTCCCGGAGAGGCATCTTGGACTGGTTCCGGCCGAGGAGGCCGCAGATGTTCCCGAAGCTGTCCTGGCTGCTGCCGATGTCATGGGCCACCACCTCGATGTGCGGGCCTTGTGGGAATTGGCGCGTTCAGCTTCGCCGCTCGCCTTTTCCGCGGCGCCCGAACCTTTTGGCACGCAAAGAGTGGGCGGGGGTGTCAAGATAGGGGTAATCCGGGATTCTTCTTTCCAGTTTTATTACCCTGAGAATTTTGAAGCCCTTGAAGCCAATGGGGCATCTTTGGTCTGGATTTCCAGCCTCGAAAAAGCTCCTTTGCCCGAGATTGACGCCCTCTACATCGGGGGCGGATTCCCGGAGACCCATCTGGAGCAACTGGCTGCCAACCAGATTTTTCGCGATTCGATTCTATCCGCCGTTGAGGCCGGCTTACCTGTCTATGCCGAATGCGGTGGGCTGATGTTTTTGTGTCGTGGAATTCGCCGCGGGGATGTGCTTTTTCCCATGACGGGTGTGTTTCCCTTCGAGGTTAGTCTTGGAGCAAAGCCGCAGGGGCATGGTTACACGCTGATGCGTTGCGTTGGGGCCAATCCCTTTTTCCCGTTAGGCACAATACTTCGGGGGCATGAATTCCACTATTCGGGAATTGCCGGCTCTATCGATCCCGGGTCTTTGCCCTTCGCCTTTAAATTGGAAAAAGGCCATGGTGTTGTAGCTGGTTGGGATGGTTTATGCTATAAGAATGTTCTTGCAACCTATTCGCATCTTCACGCCGCGGGAAACGACTTGTGGGCCCGCTCTTTGGCGAGGGCTGCGGAGTCATTTAAGAGTCTGAAAGCGACAATGTCCGTTGATTCCGGGCTGGATTCTGTCCGGCCGGGGTCCCGAAGCTTACCTGTGGTCTATTGAAGGAGGATAATTGATGGGCCAGATTGAATTTAAAGGCAAAAATTTTGAAGTAGACGAAGATGGCTTCATTGCCAGCTTCGACGACTGGACTACCGAGTGGGTCGACTATGTAAAGACCTCCGAAGGTATCGCCGAACTGACCGATGAGCACTGGGCAGTGATTCATGTGCTTCAGGACTATTACAGGAAACACGGAATTGCTCCGATGGTCCGGATTCTGACCAAAGTCACCGGCTACAAGCTCAAGTACATCTATGAGCTGTTCCCGTCGGGACCGGGCAAGGGTGCATGTAAGATGGCCGGTTTGCCAAAACCGACCGGTTGCGTCTAGTTGCTCGTCTTAGTTCTTGGACGCGGGGATCTTTTGGCGCAATCGTGTTGTTTCGCCGAAAGATCCCCCGCTGTCTATCCCGGAATGGTCCGCCCTCGAAACCCTTCCCCTTTACCACCGAACTTGGCGATCCTTATCGCCTATCCAAAAAAAATCCACAGCTGAGTCCGGTCCTCGACCGGGTATGAAGAGAGCACAGAGGAAAAGCCATAACAGCCTTAAATCCCGTGTCCATGAGGTTTACCATGTTTTTGTCCTCTGCGCTCCCGACCGACTTTTGCGGCGGATTTTTAGTCTGGCAGTTTTGCTATTTCCGGCTTGACATTACGTTTCGATGGGGGTACGAAAAGGCGTGCCAGCGTACGGAATCAATGGAATTGACTCCAATTCCTGAGGCAATTGCGGTTGGACTCTATTAAACTTACTGGAGGAATAAATGAGCTTCAAAGTGACGGTTGACAAGGATAAATGCACCGGTGACGCCGAATGCGTCGATGTATGCCCTGTTGATGTATACGAGCTTGTAGACGGCAAAGCCGAAGCGGTAAACGAGGATGAATGCCTGGGCTGCGAGAGCTGCGTCGAAGTTTGCGAGCAGGGCGCGATCGTGGTTGAAGAAGTCTAGCTTGCTTTTGTCCTGATCTTGGGGACAAAGGAAGTTGGCCGCCTGCTGCCCTACACCGGGGCAAGCAGGCGGCTTTTTTTTTGAGTCAATTTAGAGAAGCTCTTGTTCCCGTGGATTAGCGTGGCGTGACGCTTGGGGATGCGCCGGAGGGACGGCTGGTCCCCGTGCGGTTGCAAGCAGTTACGGTGAAAGTGCATGGCTTCCCGCCCGCTAGACCCTTTACGATTATCGGGCTGCCCGACCCGTAACCTTTCTGCCCGGAACTCGCCGTGACGGTATAGGAGGTAGTGTCACTGCCGCCACTTGAGGCGGGGGGGTGGAAGCTTACCTCCGCCTGCCCGTATCCGGTTTTAACGGACAGAATCCGCGGGGCATCCGGAACCTTGCCTGGGGTAATACTCTTGGAGGTCTGCGAGGGCGGACTCGTGCCGACATTATTTGACGTTGTAACATTGAATGTGTAGGGGGTCCCGTTTTTTAAATCGGATACGTGTATGGGACTGCCAATCCGCGATATTTTTACACCGCCGGGGTTTGCGGTTACCGTGCATTGGGTTATCGGCCGGCCGCCGTCATTTGCGGGGAGCTTGAAGTTTACGAGCGCCTGAGAGTCCCCGGGTGTTACGACCACGATGATGGGCGCTCCGGGCACAGCGGGGGCAGTTGGGGCTTGACTTTGCGCGGAGGGATCAGTCGCGGTCTGCGGCGGGGCGGCCGATTGGGTAGCCGGAGGCGCGGTAGCGCCGCCGGTGGCCTCGGATGGGGGCGGCTGGCCCCCGGCCGCCCGGGGGGCCGTATTGGCTGCGCTTTGCGGATTGCCGGCAACGCCTGCTGGGTGGGTGGTGGTGGTGGCGGCGCTCGATCCTCCCGGTGCGCTGATGCTGGTTGCCGGGGAGGTGGAACTGCTGTATCCGGCCGAGGGAGTGCTGTAAGGGATTGATGTGCTGTACGGGGTTGAGGTCGTTGCGCCTGTTGACCATGTCGCGGTCGAAGCGTTGCTCAATGCCGCCGAACTGGCGTTTGTAAGGATTAAGAGCTGGTGAGTCGCCCCATCGGACCAGGTGGTTGTTAAAACCATAATGTCCATGTTGGGGTCGACGTAGCCTACGGCTTTCGCACCGAGGTCAAGCGTTACAAGCCCGCCGGGTGAAATCGACATGGAGCCGTTTTGGCTCTTTGATGTCCCATTGCTTGCCGAGGAGCTAAACATGCAGGTCCCGTCAGGGTCGACAAAAAGAAGTCCGTTTTGCCACCATGGGGCGCCGGGACCCGAAGCGAGACTGCTTACTTCCCAAAGGCCGACCAGTTTGGAGAGGGTATAGGAGGAGATCTGCCTGGTTAGAACGATCAGGTTGGCATCCTGGGTTGAGGTCGCAGCGCCGCTTGTTGCGACCATGACAGTGGCCGTGGGGTTGACAAAGGCGGTGTATGTCGCGTCCTTTGCATCGCTAACCGTGCCCGTGGAGGAAATGGAAAGGGACCCGGACGTGGCGCCGGTCGCGCCATCGCTTCTTGTATAGGTTCCCGTGAAGGTCCCATCGGATTTGATGGTCTCAATCACTTGTTCCCACGCCGAGGTAGGCCCGGAGGAGAGGAGGCTGCCTTGCCATGTGCCCGCCAGATCGGCCAGGGTGACCGAGGTGGCCTGCCGTGACAATATCGTGAGAGAAGAGGAGCCATCGGATAGTGTGGCGGTGCAGGACATGATGGAATTGCTCGCATCGGTCATGCAAAGCGAGGCGGAGGACTGGCCGCTTAGTTTCATCTCGATCCCGCTCGAAGAAGTGGAAAAGGAACCGGAGGGGGTATCGGAGGCGCGGCTGCTTTTGGTTCCCGAACCGGTGAACGTTCCATCCCGGGCCACGGTGAGCGAGCCTGTTTCCCACGCCGGAGCGCCCGGGCCGGAAAGGAAACCGTTAAAATTCCAGACCCCAGACAAATCGTAGCTCTGCGCCCGGGCATCTTTGGGGACGAGTTGGCAAAGACAGAGGATAGCGAGGAGACTAAGCAGTCTGGTCAAATATTTCGATAGCGATGCTGGGCGCATTTGTGATCCATTCTCCGCAAAATCCCCACTGGAGGCAAATGAAGGAAGTCGGTCACAATGGGAATTGCGCGGGCTAAGAGCAAGTTAGATGGAAAGCTTGGAATGTATACCCTGGCTGCCAAATAGTAAAACAGCTTTTATCGATTATATAACTTCCAAAGAGACCATCGCGTTTGCCGGTATTTTTTTTTACGGCGGCCGAGGTTGCTGCAATCAGCCAAGACTGATTGCCCGGGGATTTGGAGCCGCATAAAAAAAGGGGCCGGCGCCACAGCGGCGCGAGCCCATTTTTCGGTTCAAAAGCGTGGTCGTATCGAAACGGTTTTGCCTATTTTGCCGCCGCGGGTTTATGGCATCCTGCGCATACGATGGGAGCGTTAACCGTTGGATGCTGGTTTTTCACCTTCCTGTGGCAGGTAATGCAAAGGTTGTGAAACGAGAGCTTGAGGTTGAGTTTTTTCTGCTCCGGGGTTAGTTTGTATTCCATCTGGGTGGTGGGTTCGTTATGGCACTTCTCGCATTTTTCTACCGGATCGCCTTCTTTCCATACGTTCTTGCCGTCTTTCATGATCATATGGCATTGATTGCAGGCGATCTTATCTTCGGTCACGTGTTTTTTGTGGCTAAACGTCACGAGCGGTTTGGTGAACGTTTTCCAGATGGAAGGTTTGATGGTGATCGTTTCGGGCGGTTGCTGCGCGGCCAATGCCAGCAGCGTCGCCGAAAGGATAACTGCGGCCGTAATGGCCATACACGAAATAAACTTCCCCTTTTTCATCCCGCAACCCCTCCTTTTTCAAGCCGTCCAAATGAATAAACCAAAGGAAAACGCCAACCTTACGGGCAGCGATTTTAGTTGTATTCTTTTTTTAACGCAAGATAATTTAATCCGTAAAAAAATGGCTTAAGTCAATTTTTTGTCAGGGGGAGGAGATTATGCAATTTAAAAAACTCTATTTCGAGAACAGGGACGGAAAACGGCTGGCGGCGCGCCTGGACCTGCCACTTGACGAAAAACCGAGAGCCTTTGCCCTGTTTGCTCACTGTTTTACCTGCACCAAGAATTTCAACGCCGCGGTAAACATCAACCGGGCGCTAGGGGTTAATGGAATAGCGGTCCTGCGGTTTGATTTCACGGGTCTGGGCGAGAGCGAAGGGGATTTTGCCGATACGAATTTTTCGACAAACGTGGAGGATCTGGTTTCCGCGGCACAGTTTTTGGAACAAACCTACGAGGCGCCTCGTCTTCTCATCGGCCACTCTTTGGGAGGCGCGGCGGTGATTCAGGCGGCTGGAAAAATTGATTCGGTGGAAGCGGTTGCAACCATCGCGGCGCCGGCCGAGCTAACGGGCCTTTTTCGCTTCGTGGATTCGGCCTCGCTTGAAGAGCTGGAAAATCGGGGCGAGACCTCGATTGCTATCGAGGGGAAAAATTTCAAAATACGAAAGCAGTTTCTCGATTCCCTGGGGCAGGAAAATATGAATGAGTCGATTCGAAACCTCAGGAGGCCGCTTTTGGTATTTCATTCTCCGGTAGACCGGATCGTTTCGATCGATAATGCCGCAAAGATCTTTACGGCGGCAAGGCACCCGAAGAGTTTCATCTCGCTTGACAAGGCCGACCACCTGCTCTCGAGGCGCGAGGACTCTCTTTATACCGGTCAGGTGCTGGCCGCGTGGGCGGCCAAATATCTCGATACGGTCGGGAGTGGGTTTTCCGTGCCCCCCACACCGGGGGATAACCGGGTGACGGCCTACACCGGCAAGACGGGATTTCGGACAGAAATTGTTGCCAACGGCCACAGGCTTGTGGCCGACGAACCCATTTCCGCGGGAGGGGAAAACCTGGGCCCCTCGCCCTACGACCTTTTGGGGGCCGCTTTGGGCGCATGCACCGCAATGACTCTTCGGATGTATGCGGACCGCAGGGGGCTGGCTCTGGACGGCGCGCTGATAAGAGTTACCCACAGCAAAATATACGCCCGGGACTGTCAGGATTGTGAAGACCCGGGGAGCAGAATAGATTATATTGAAAGGGAAATTGAGCTTTCGGGCGACCTTGACCGTCCCGCTCGGCAGAGGTTGCTTGAAATCGCCGGCCGGTGCCCGGTTCACAGGACGCTGGAATCGGGGAGCAAAATTGTGTCAAAACTTAAAGAATAAGGCTTCGTTTGGCCGTACCGATTCGAAGGCCTCCCTTTTTGCCCGTGGTTTTCAGGGAGGCTGTCTCTACGCTAACAGTTACCAAGGAGGAACTCATGAAATTACCGCTCGATATCAGTGCCCGCGACATGCGCATAAACGAGGAAACCGAGGAGCTTATCCGCGATAAGGCTTCCAAACTCGATAGAATCTACGATCAGATCATCGGTTGCCGCGTCAAGATAGATAAGCCTCATCGCAGCCAGCGAACCGGGATGACGTTTAACGTCAGTATAGATATCACCATACCCGGCCACGAGTTGGTAATCAAAAGGGAATCGGACCAGGATCTGCGAGTGGCGATCATGAGTTCGTTTGAAACCGCGCAGCGCCGGCTAAAGGAATACGCCGAAAAACAAAGAGGCGAGGTGAAAACCCATTTCGAAAAGCCGGTGGCAAGGGTCATCCGGATATTTCCCGAAGAGGGGTACGGGTTTCTGGCAACCCCTGAGGGGCGAGAGGTCTACTTCCACGAAAATGCGGTCCTGGGCGGAAAGTTCCAAGCCCTAAATGTCGGCAGTGAGGTGAGCTTTACCGAGGAACAAGGAGACGAGGGGGCCCAGGCCATTTCCGTTTCTCCGGCATGAAAAAGCCGGGGAGGGGCTGAAATATTCGAAACGGCGACCTTTAACGTATCTTTTTCTTACGTGATATCGGATTCCATCGCGCCGATGGAGAAAGGCAGATGTTCTGTGTAGTTTTCTATGTCTTGGTCCTCCTGCTGCTCATCGTTTTGAACGGCTTTCTCGCGATGTCCGAACTCGCCGTGATGTCTTCGAACAAAACGCGTTTGCAGAGGCGAGCGCAGGAGGATAATTCGAACGCGGCCGCTGCCCTGGTTCTTGCCCGCAACCCGCATCGCTTTCTTGCGACCGTGCAGATCGGCATCACGCTCATCGGTGTTTTGAGCGGGGCTTTCGGGGGCGCAAGCCTTGCCGGCAGCCTTGCTCAAAAGTTGGCCGGGCTCCCCTACGTCGGCCCCTATAGCAGCGCGATTGCGATGGCGCTCGTTGTGAGCGCCATTACTTACCTGTCGCTTCTTGCCGAGTTGATTCCCAAAAGAATCGCGGTGTACGCGCCCGAAAGCATAGCGGCCGCGATCGCCAAACCCATGGCGAAACTCTCAACTCTCGCCTCGCCCATTATCCATGTGCTAAGTGTTTCCACGGATTACGCCCTCCGGCTGCTGGGATTTACTCAGATGAAGCAGACCCCGGTAACCGAGGAGGAGATCCGCATCCTGATCGACCAGGCAACAGTCGCCGGGGTCCTGGAAGAAGCCGAGCAGGACATGGTGGAAAGGGTCTTCAGGCTCGGAGATCGCCGCGTCGGGGTGATGATGACGCCGCGAAACGAAGTGGTGTGGCTGGATATGAACGAGTCGCCGGAGAAAACGAGAAGAAAAATCGCAAGGTTTCCGTACTCCCGGTTCCCTGTGGGGCAGAAGGCGGGGAGTATCCAGGGGGTGGTGCATGTCCGCGACCTGGCCGTTCGGTGTCTCGCCGGAAAGCCTTTCGACCTGCGGGCCTCGATGCACAAACCGATCTTTGTGCACGAAGGCGCCAATGCTCTCAAAGCACTGGAGAGTTTCAGACGATCGGGTTTGCAGTTGGCGGTGGTTGTAGACGAATACGGAACGATCGAGGGGATCATTACTCTTACGGACATCCTGGAAGCCGTAGTGGGCGATATCGCAACGCCGGAAATGCCCGAGGAACCCCAGATATTGCCAAAAGAGCAAAACGTCTGGCTCGTTGACGGCATGCTCCCGATAGATGAACTCATGGCTTTTCTGACCATCCCGAAACTTCCGGGCGGGCGCGCCGGTCTTTTTCGAACGGTTGGCGGATTTGTCATGTCTCACCTCAAACGCGTCCCCGTCGAGGGCGACTCTTTCGAGTGCTGCGGCTACGGATTTGAAGTGATCGAGATGGAGGGGCGAAGGGTCCGCCGGGTCCTGATAAAAAAAAGCACCGTAACGCAACCGTGCGAGGGGTGAAGGAGCGAGGAGCGAGGAGCGGAGAAGCGAAGAAGCGAAGAAGCGGAGAAGCGAAGGAGCGAAGAAGCGGAGAAGCGGAGAAGCGAAGAAGCGAAGAAGCGGAGAAGCGGAGAAGCGAAGAAGCGAAGAAGCGGAGAAGCGGAGAAGCGGAGAAGCGGAGAAGCGAAGAAGCGAAGAAGCGAAGGAGCGAAGGAGCGAAGGAGCGAAGGAGCCGAGAAGGGAGGGAGACCTTTTTCTGTCCCGGCGGGACATGAGGAGCTGTCTTGAAAAGCGAAGACGCGAAGGGACCTTTCGTGGTCCCGAGGCAACAAGAACCCGCTGCCCAAACCTGATTTAGCTGTTCCGAGATAATAGTAAAGGCTGAGTCGCGGCTTTACAAAAACATGGAATCGTTCTAAATTCGAAGGGCTCAAAAGAGTCGTCTGCCCGTTTCGCCGAGAATAGTTTGCGGATCGGCTTTCCCCATTGTTTCTTGACGGAGTCTAATCGATGCTCGAGCTCTACAATACGATGACCCGCAAAAGAGAACTGTTTCGGCCGATGGATAGCCCGGTCCGGATGTTCACCTGCGGACCCTCGATCTATAGCGCCCCCCACATTGGAAACTACCGAACTTTTCTCTGGGAGGATGTGCTCCTGAGGTACCTCGAGTATCTTGGCCACGATGTCGAGCGGGTGATAAACCTTACGGATATCGAAGACAAGGCTATAGAGGAAGCGGTATCGAGAGGCATGCCGGTAGGGGAGTTGACCGGGGGAAATGCCGAGCGTTTCGTGGATGAGGCGGGGCGGCTGCGCATTAAGTTGCCCGAGCGGATACCGCGTGCGTCCACAAGTGTCGACCAGGCCGTTTATCTCATTGGCCGGTTGCTCGATAAGGGCTATGCGTACCGGCATGAGGGCGACATTTTCTTTGATCCCCTCAAATTTAAGGATTTCGGGAAACTGTTTCGGCTGGACATGAGCAAGTGGCCCAAGACTAAAAAACGCTTTAAGCAGGATACCTATCCGGGGCGCAGGTGGAACCTTGGCGATTTCATCCTCTGGCATGGATGCGGGGAGGAGGATAAGGTTTGCTGGGATACCGCGATCGGCAGGGGGAGGCCTTCCTGGAACATCCAGGACCCTGCGATGATATCGGAGAGTCTGGGCTATTCGCTCGATATCTTTTGCGGCGGCATAGACAACATCTACAGGCACCACGATTATAATATCGCGGTGATGGAATCCGTATCGGGCAAGGAGCTCGCGCGCTACTGGCTCCATGCCGAACACGTCCTGGCGGGTGGAAAGAAAATGTCGAAAAGTCTTGGCAATATTGTCTATCCGGGGGATATGGTCGAGCGGGGATTTTCCTGGGAGCAAATCCGCTTTTATCTTCTGTCCAAGCATTACCGCAAAAGACTTAACCTTGACATGGACGCAGCCTCGGCGCAAGGGATGAGGCTACAGGGGATACGAGAGACGGTACGGGATTTGCTGACCCGAAACGGCCAGGGAGAAACGGTCCAAAAGGAAACGGTGGAAGGGCTGATCAACTCCCTTACGGTTTCATTCGAAGAAGCGATGAATAACGATCTGGACACGCCTTCGGCTGTCGCCGGTCTTTCAGAGACAGTAAAGCGATTGCAGGCCATTCATAGATCGGGCGGCCTGGGGGAAACCCATACGCAAATGATCGAAGACCGGTTGCGAAAGGCCGACTCGGTGCTCCAGTTTTTGTTTTAGCCGGGCAGAAGGGGCAAAGCACATCCTTTAGGGCTGCACAAACTCCCAGGCGTCGCCTTTGGGGGTTTGGCGAACCTGAAGGCGTCCGCGCCATTTGCGGTCGTCTTGGCCCGGACGGTCTTCCCGGGAGTGCGAGCCCCGTGACTCGGTTCTTTTTTGCGCCGCCTTAAGTATTATCCATGCCACCCGCGCTGCCGAGAGCAGCTCGATTGCCTCGGCCTGGCCTGTTTTGCCGGGAAAATCCCGGATGCTCGCAGCAATTTCCAGGACCTGGTGTTGGCCATGGACAAGGCCGGCTTCCTCTCTAAGTATAGCGCCGTTTTCCCACATGACCTGCTGGAGTCTTTTAAAAAGGCCGGGTTCGGTCAATCGAAGAGACCCCCATTCCTCCCGCAGTTCTTTTACCTGGTCCGAAAGGGCCATTCGCCCGGTGGCGCCCCCTGCCCAAATTGCTGCGGATTTTCCCGCGCGAGCCCCGAAGACCAGCGCCTCGGCCAGCCCGTTTCCCCCCGTGCGGTTGGCGCCGTGCAACCCCCCCGCGACCTCGCCTGCCGCAAAAAGTCCCGGCGCGGAGGTAGCGCAATCGGAGTCGATGACGACTCCTCCCATCGTATGGTGAGCGGCTGGAGCAACGCGAAGCGGTTTGTCAAAGCCCCCGCACCGCACCCCCGGAACATGGGTTAAAGAAGCCGAAAACGGGTCTATCCGCCAATTTTTTTCGGGTATCGACCGCAGATCGAGATAGACTTTCTGACCGTTTCCGTAGATTTCGCGAAACAGCGCCTGCGAGAGCCGGTCCCGGGCGCGAGCCGCCGCCGGGCGCTCGTCTATTGCATATTTTTTCAGGATGTTTTCGCCGGACTCGTTTACCAGAAGCCCCTTGTCGGCAAGCCTTGGCGGGACGACCAGGGGGCCGTGTCCCGGTTCGGCAAGGCACAGCGGGTAGAACTGGACAAATTCCATGTTCTCGATGGCTGCGCCGGCATCGAGCGCGAGCCTCAGGCCCTCTCCGAGCATGTGGCCGGGGTTGTCGTTTCGAAGGTAGAGAGAGGAAGCTCCCCCGGTTGCAACCACGACCGCCGAAGCGCCAAAGGCGACCCACTCGCCCGAGGAAAAAAGCCCCAATAGTTGCCAGGAATCGTTTTCGCGGACCAGGCCGACCGCTGTGACTTTTCCGATAAAGCGGGCGCCAAGCTCCAGGTTCTTTTGGACAAGAGTGCGAACGATGTCCTTGCCCAAAAGGGGGGCGCGGCCCCGGGCGAAAAGGAAATCCTCGGATAGCTCGGCCTTCATGCCCCACCGCAGCAGTTCTTCGTTTCTTACGGGCGCGTCTTGGCATAGGGCCTCGGCAAGCTCTGGCCGGTTTATACCGCGCCCGCCCGTAAGGGTTCTTTCCAGGTGTTTTTGGACGGATGGCGCACCGGCGCCGGCGCCGGCGATCACCCCTCCGCTCACCAGGGTGCAGGTCGCCTTACCGGGAGATCCCTTGGAGACGATTAGTACGTTTAGCCCCGCCCGGCGGGCGGAAATCGCCGCCCGAAGCCCTGCTGCGCCGCTGCCGACAACCAGTACGTCGCAATCGATAAATTCCATGCCGTACTATCCTTCCTGATGGGTTGGACTTGCGCTCCACCCATCGCCAGTGCTCGGGTGACATTGCAGGAGAAACCTCTCCTTTTGACGCGGCTTGAACGCACCTTCCCAGTGCAACGCATTGCCAATGTACAGGAAGCTCCCTGGAAAAAGAATTATTTTCACTGGACAAAAGGGAGCGAGAAGATTCAAAAATGAATAATGAATATCGTAGCAAGACGACTCGATCAAGATAACGTTAAACACCGTGTGCGGGGAATGAGCGATGAAGAGTTGCCGGAAGAGTTTGGACAGGCTTTTTAACCCTGGCTCCATTGCCGTGGTCGGCGCTACGCGCGAGGAATCGAAGGCCGGATTCACTATGTTGCATGCGCTAAAGGATTTTCGCGGGGAGGTCTATCCGATAAACCCTAAAGGGGGGGAGATCGACCATCGCAAGGCATACCCGAATCTAAAATCCATCGGTCGTCCGGTCGATCTTGTCGCCCTTTGCATTCCAGCCGCCATGTGTCTTAGCGCTTTGAAGGAAGCAGCGGAAGCGGGAGCGCGCGCAGCAGTTATAGCGAGCGGGGGTTTTGGGGAGAGCGGAAAAGAGGGGCTGGCTCTTCAGGAAGAGATCCTTTCGGTTTGCCGCGACCACTCGATGCGGCTTTTGGGGCCCAATACCGCAGGGTTTGTCAATCCGGGGGCCGGTGTGGCCGTTCATTTCAACCCGCTGGTTACACGGTTTAGACCCGGTCCCATCGGACTTATCACCCAGAGCGGCGCGATGAATGTCGTGGTCGGATCGATCCTGGAGAGCGAGGGGCTGGGAATAAGCATCGGAGCAGGGACGGGAAACGCCTTGGATATAACCGTTTCCGAGATGATCGGCTACCTTTCGCTCCGTGAGGACACAAGGTGCATCGCCCTCTATTTGGAAGGCGTCGAAGACGGACGCGAACTCTATGATGCGGTCTACGAAGCCTCGCTAAGAAAGCCGATTGTGGCCTTTGCCGTGGGGAAAGCGGATATTGGAGAATTTGCCGTTTCACACACCGGGAAGACGATCGGTTCCTTTGCGTTAAAGAAAGCCGCTTTGATCCAGGCCGGGGCCGTGGTTGTTTCTTCGAGCCGCGATCTTGTCGATGCGGCAAACGTGCTTTCCAAAGTGCGCTTGGCGCCCAAGCAAAATCCGGGGGTGGGGGTTCTAAGCGGCCAGGCCGGTCCAGCCATGGTTATTTCCGATTATCTTCGCAGTCGATCGGTCAATATGCCGCAGTTAGGCGAAGATACCATGGAGCGGATCGCCGGGCTCCTTTCGGTTAAAACCTATATCAAAAACCCCGTGGATACCGCCCGGCCTTCGCCCGACTTATTTTTGGAAGTGCTTTCTCTCATGGCCGCAGAGGAACGGATAGATATCCTGCTCGCCTTCGCCCTTCATGTGGCGATCGAAGTAGAACCCGTGGCGCTTTTCCGCTCGGTTAGGGAGAGGACCCAAAAAGCGCTGATATTTGGGACCGCCGGCCTTGACGAAGAAATTGTTCCCACCGCAAAGGAGCTTTGCGCAATTGACGTTGCCGTCTTCAGGTCGCCGGACCAGGCCGCGGTGGCTGCCTGGGCGCTGACGCAAGACTCGAGGGCGTACTATCGCAAGAAAAGGCAAAACCTGCGGGCCCGCTCGGCAATTGCCTCAGACACGCTGCGCGTCTCGCCGGACGAGGCTGAGGCCAAGTTGCTTTTACGGAAGATGGGGATCGATACGCCGATCTTTGTGGTGTGCGAGTCCCATGCGGAGGCCGTTTGGAGCTTTCGGAAGATGAAAAAACCGTGTGTCGCCAAAATCCTTTCCGCCGCGATAGCTCACAAGACAGAAGTCGGGGGCGTCCATTTCCCTATCCAAACTGAGGAGCAGTTACTCGATGCGCTAAGAAAAATCGACGCCATCGAAGTCCCGGGGAAGACAAAATACCTGGTCGAAGAGATGGCCCCGGCGGGGCTTGAAATCATCGTTGGCGCCACAAACGACGTAAGCTTTGGACCAACGGTGATGGCAGGTCTTGGGGGAACGGCCGCTGAGGCCTTAGGCGATAACAGCATGCGTCTTGCGCCTCTGGATTTGGAAGGGGCTTTGGAGATGATGTCCGAGCTGAGAGCCGCGCGCCTTTTCGACCGGTGGCGAGGCGGCCCCAGCTACGACAAAATGGCCGTTGCCGCCTTGCTGGTCACAATCGGGCAGTTTATGGAGCAACATCCGGAGATAAAAGAAGTCGATCTTAACCCCGTTCGCGTTTTCGAAAAGGGCGTGGTAGTCCTCGATGCTCTTATGGTGTGCGGTCCGCAGGAATAAGACTTTGTTTCTCCGAGGGTCACGTTCGTTGTTGGGTGCGTCCCGGCTAATTGAGTCTAAACGAGGGTTCTACGGTTTAAGACCAGGTTGCGTTCAAGCCCGGCCGTCACGTCCTCGGACGCGGTTTGAACGAGATGAAACTTGAAGTTACGAAACTTCTGGCAGCGCGTCATCCCGGCAGTCCCGCGTTTTGAGGGATTCGAGCGGGGGGGGGCGCGCGGCCCTTTCAATAAGCGGCCGGGCAAGGCGATAGGACGTGGTGACCCATGCCCTCAACCGGCGCGTATCGCGTCGAGGGACATCATGAGGCTTAGGACCAGCATGGCGAGGATGGAAAAAATATAGAGTTTCCAGGCCCAGAGCCGTTCGTTGGATGTTTTGTTGCCTGACAAGGCGATAAAAAGCCAGATGAGGCCCGATGCCGTCGCAGCTGCCAGGTATCTGTAACCGGTGTAGCCGCAAAGGGTGAGCATGGGCGCAGCCGCCGTATACAGGAGAATATAGCAGACGATATGCCTTTTTGCGGCTGTTGCTCCCTGCTGTACCGGCAGTACCGGAATTTTTGCGGCCGCGTAGTCGTCACATCGAAAAATGCCGATCGCGTAGTAGTGGGGAACCTGCCACAAAACGAAGATCGCCGTAAGTATTGCGGCTCCGAGATCGAAGCGGTTTGCGGCCGCGCAGTATCCCGCGAGGGGAGGGGCGGCTCCGGCGAGGCTTCCAATCAAGGTGGCGTAGACGCAAGTGCGTTTTAGAAGCAGACTGTAGACGCCCACATAGATGATAAAGCCTGCCGATACGACGACAAGACTCAGGGTGTTTACCTCCGTTTCGAGCAGCACCGCCCCGATTATGGCCAGAAAGGCCGCATAAAGACAGGCGGCCCTGGCGGGTACGGCCCCTCTGGGAAGGACTCGGTTGCAGGTCCGCTCCATGATTTTGTCCAGATCTCTATCGAGATAATTATTGAAGACGCAAGCCGAAGCGACAACGAGGGAAACGCCGGTGACGGTTGCAAGAAGAAGCGCGGTGTCGACTCGGCCCCGGGAGGCAAGGAAAAAGCCTCCGGCCGTCGAGACCAGGTTGGCGGACAGGATGCCCGGTTTGGCGATATCTACGTAATGTCTTATCGCTTTTACCATTTTCTCACATCATGCGGCCGTTTAGATCGTACATAATCCAGATCGTTCCTCCGATGAAAATCGCCATGATTAATACGGTAAATATCAGCGCCAGGACATTCCATCGGGAAGAAGACGACATGTCGAGGTGCAAAAAGTAGTGAATATGTACCAGGCTCTGGACAAACGCTGCGCCAAAGATTGCAACAATGGTGACCGGTCGGGACAAGGCGCGGTTCATCACCAGGGCGAACGAAGCACCGGTAAGCAGTAGCGCCAGAAGAAACCCGGCGGCATAGGATTTGACAGTGGGTCTACCCGCGCCGAATTGGGTAAGTGAGCGGTTCATTTATAAGACTCCCAGCAGATAGACGGTGGTAAATACCCCGATCCAGACGATATCTAGAAAATGCCAGAACATGCTAAGCCGCATGAGCCGGGATTGAACGGGCGCGCTAAGCCCTTTACTCCCGACCTGGACGATGGCCACCGCCATCCACAGAAGGCCGAAGCCGACATGGAGGCCGTGCGTACCCACGAGGGTGAAAAAAGCGGAAAGAAATGCGCTTCGGCCCGGCCCGGCGCCTTCCAGGACCATCCTGTGGAACTCGCTTAATTCCAGGGAAAGGAAGCCGAGTCCCAGCGCAAAAGTTAAGGCCAGTCCCACGATGACGAGGGTCTTTTTCCCGTCTCGCATGGCTGTCATGGCCAGGCCGCAGGTGGCGCTGCTGGAAAGCAAAAGCATTGTTTCCAAAAGTACGTAGGGCAGATGAAACAACTCGCGGCCCGTCGGCCCCCCCGCGTAGTTGTGGCAGAGAACGGCAAACGTTCCAAAGATCGCCGAAAACAGCACCAGGTCGCTCATGAGATATATCCAGAAGCCAAACATCTGGTTTGTGAGCATCTGCTCGCCCGGTTTTTCGGCGGAAGCGTGATCGAGTGTGGAAGCGGAATTTGTCACGTTTTACTCCTTTCTCCCAACCCGAAAGAAAGGTTTGTTCCCGCAAGGCGGCCACACCTTGCGGCCTCCAATTTTTCGAACCGCTCATTTTCGATCCGTTCGACTTCCGGGGCGGTGATAATGCGATGGATATCGTCGTTAAAGGAGCGGCCGATCACGAGTAAAAGGATTGCCAAAGCAGAAGATGCGGCGAGCCACCAGATATACCAGATCAGTGCGAACCCCAGCAAAAAGGTGAGTACCCCGATGAGAAAACCGGCGCCCGAGTTTTTGGGAATTTCGATATCGTGGTATTGGGCCGGTCGGCTGTAGGCGACGCCCTTTTCCTTTAAGTCCATAAAAGCGTCGATGTCGCTCACCACGGGAATTTCGGCGAAGTTGTAGATGGGGGGCGGAGAGGAGGTCGCCCATTCAAGAGTTCGCCCATCATAGGGATCCCCTGTTGGATCGAGGGCGGTTTCGCGCTCCCTGATGCTCACAAACAATTGAACGAGGAGCAGGAATGTGCCGATCACGATGAGTGCCGTGCCCCCGGCGGCAACGAGCAGCCAGGGATGCCAGGCCGGGTTGCTGTAATGCCACATCCTGCGGGGCATGCCCATCAAGCCGAGCAGGTAAAGAGGCCCGAAGGCGAGGTAGAAGCCGATAAGCCAGAAGAAAAAGGCCCGTTTTCCCCATAATTCGTTTAGGCGAAAGCCGGTCATTTTGGGGAACCAGTAGGAATATCCGGCGATAAGTCCAAACAGCGTGCCGGTTATGAGCATGGTGTGGAAATGCGCGACCAGAAACAGACTGTTGTGGATCACGTAATCGGCGGGGGGCTCTCCCATGAGCACTCCCGCCGCCCCGCCGGCAGTAAAGCTCGAGATAAACCCCAGGGTCCAGTACATCGGGACAGTCAGCCGCACGCGGCCCCGGTACATGGTAAAGAGCCAGTTAAAGATTTTAACGCCGGTTGGAACGGCGATCACCATGGTGGTCAGGCCAAAGAACGCGTTGACATCGGGGCTTGCGCCCATGGTGAAAAAGTGATGCAGCCATACGCCAAAGGACAAGATCGTGATCGCCCCCGTGGCGTAGACCAAGGATTTATAGCCGAACAGCCGTTTTCCGGAAAATGTTGCGACGACCTCGGAGAAGATGCCAAAGGAGGGCAGGACAACGATATAGACCTCCGGATGTCCCCACATCCAAAAGAGGTTTACATAGGCCATCATATTGCCTCCGGCCGTGTTGGAGAAAAAATGCATTCCGAGGTAGCGATCGAGCGAGAGGAGAGCGAGGGCGACGGTTAGGACCGGAAACGAGCAAATCATAAGAACGGTTGTAAACAGCACGGCCCAGGTGAAAAGCGGCATGCGCATGAGATTCATCCCGGGGGCGCGCATCCTGAGGATTGTGACAAAGAAGTTTATGGCCGACAGAAGCGAGGCGATACCGGCGATCTGGAAAGCCCAGGCCCAGTAGTCGACCCCCGTTCCGGGGCTGTAGAGCTTTTCGGTAAGGGGCGAGTACCCCGACCATCCGGCCTGGGAGAATTCCCCGATACCCAGGGACACCATCACCAGCAAGGCCCCGGCGACGGTCAACCAGAGGCTAAGGGAATTAAGGAAAGGGAAAGCCACATCGCGAGCGCCGATTTGCTGGGGAATAACGATATTCATGAGCCCGGCAATAAACGGCATGGCCATGAAGACGATCATGATCGTACCGTGGGCGGAAAATACCTGGTCGAAGTGCCATGGGGGCAAAAATCCCTGGGAGCTCCCCACGGCAAGGGCCTGCTGAGCCCGCATCATGACAGCGTCGGAGAGTCCGCGAAGCAACATGACCAGCGCCAGGATAAGATACATGACTCCGATCCTTTTGTGGTCAAGGCTTGTCAGCCACTCGTTCCAAAGGTACGACCATTTCCCGAGCCAGGTTATGAGCGCGACGATGGCCAAGGCGAGCAGGATGGAGCCGGCAACTGCGCCCATAATGATCGGGTCGTCGCAGGGAATGGCCGAAAGGGTAAGGTTTCCAAACATATCAATGGCCCCCGGCTGCGCTCTTTAAGATGTCTATGGTGGTGGCCGGGACCTTGCCGTTGGACATGGAGCCCATGGGTGCGTATTGCCTTAGGATCAGGTCGAAAAGACCGGGCGCAACGTTGGAAAAGTAGGCCACGTGATTGGCGGTGCTCGGTTTTTGGAGTTCCTTAAACCGGAGAGAGTCGAGTTTGTGCGGCGATCGCCCCACCTTTTCCAGCCATCCTTCGAATTCACCAAGGGATACCGCCCGCGCCTGAAAACTCATGTCCGCATACCCCTTGCCGCTGAATGCCTGGCTCTGGCCGTAATAGACGCCGGGTCTATCCGCCTTGAGATTTAGCCTGGTGACCATGCCCGCCATGGCGTACATCTGGCTGCCAAGCTGTGGAATGAAAAATGAGTTCATCACCGTATCGGAAGTGATCATAAAGCTTAGCGGGACACCGACCGGGAAAACAAGCTTGTTTACCACGGCGATTTTTTGGTCCGGATAGATGAAGAGCCATTTCCAATCCATGGCCACCACTTGAACGTTTATGGGTCTAACGCCCTTCTCGATGGGCCTGTAGGGATCGAGTTGGTGGGTTTTGCTCCAGGCGAGGTATCCAAGGACTGCTACGATGGCAACCGGGACCAGCCAGAAAACCAGCTCCAGCCTTAGCGAACCGCTCCACTTCGGAGCGTAGACGGCCTTTTTATTGGAGGCCGAGTATTTTAGCGGAAACCAAAGGGCCATGGCGATGACCGGGATTACGACAATCAGCATGAGCCCAAAGGCTTCAATGATCAGGTTTCGCTCGGCATTGCCTATTGGTCCTCCCGGATGCAACAAGACCACCTTGGAGCAGCCGCCAAGGATCGCGGCAATCCCAAGGGACGCCAAGCCGATAAAAAATAAATAACCTTTCCCCCTCCTCCTCATTTAGCCACTCGCATTCCTCGCTCGCCTCTATAGACTGTTACACTCCGCAGTCTTGTGAAACTGCATTTGTAGCAAGGTTGGGCTGAGCGCAACGCAGCCCAACAAACAGGAGCCACATGCGCCCGCCCTGGCGGAGACTCCCTGGAAGGGGCTTGGCCCGATCACCCCCCTTTTTTTGCAAAGAGGGGTTGGGGGGATTTACTCTCCCGCCGCTTGCAATAACGTGCATGGACCGGCTTGGTCCGATCGCCCCCCTCTTTTTTTGCAACTTTGCAAAAGGAGGTAGGGGACGTATCTGTGGGTAATTGTAATCGGTTAAATCCCGCAAAACGCAGGGACCGCCGGGATGACGCGCCGCCTCAAGTTTTGTCCTCGATAAAACCCCGTCTAAAAACGGGGCGGCCCCGCTTGTAAGACGAATCGTTTAGTGTATCGCTATAGTCCCTGAAAATGCCAGAGGATAGGAGTGGCTTCCTTAAAACCCGCAACCCGCGGCCCACACATAACAGCCGCCTACTCTCTTATGGGCTGCAGGGTGGCGTTGCAACCCCCTCGTGGGCGGGATCAACGCCGCCCACCCCGATAGTCTGTCTCGCCAAGCGGCAAAAGAGCGCATGACGGAGGCAGCACTCCGGTTTGCACCACGACGTCTATGGCGATTCCACCCCTTGCATTCCAGATGCCGGTTACCCGGATGAACTTGGGCGCCATGGCTTCCTTTAGCCGATCGTGGATATAGACCGTGCAATCCTCGTGGAAGGTCCCGTGATTTCGGAAGCTCCCCAGAAAGAGCTTAAACGATTTGCTTTCCACCAGCCGCTCGGCGGGCGCATAATCTATTACGATCACAGCAAAATCCGGCTGGCCGGTTATGGGGCAAATAGTGGTGAATTCCGGGGCCGAAAGGCGCACCACGTAGTCCGTACCCGGGCGAGCGTTTTGGAATGTCTCAAGGACGGCCTTTTGAGGGGTCTTGGCCGTCCTGGTTTTTTTCCCCAACTGGGTGAGTTCGTCAGTATCCGAAGCCATATTAAAATCCATCCGTATCACTTATGCATATTGTGTGGGGTCCGGTACGCCGGCCTGCGCAAACCCCATTTTTCGCAAAACGCAACTGTCGCATCTTCCGCACGCTCTTCCGGCCGGATCGGGATCGTAGCAGGAATGAGTAATCGAGTAATCGACCCCCAGTTCCACGCCCGCTTTTATAATCTGCGCCTTGGTCATGGCGATAAGAGGCGTATGAATGCGCATGCGCATGCGGCCTTCGACACATTCTTTTAGGGCAAGGTTTGCCATTTTTTCAAAGGATTCGATGTATTCCGGGCGGCAATCGGGATATCCGGAGTAATCGAGGGCGTTTACGCCGATGAAGATGTCGGCTGCGTGGAGCGTCTCGCCCCATGCCAGGGCCAGGGAGAGAAAAACCGTGTTCCTGGCGGGCACGTAGGTCACAGGTATTTGCGCCTGCATCTGCTCGAAAGCGACGTCTTTTGGCACCTCGATTGCGGCGGTAAGAGCGGAGCCGCCGATTGCCCCAAGAGGCAGAGCCAGGATGAGGTGCTCCTTTGCTCCAAAGGCCTTTGCGATTACTTTTGCCGCTTTTATCTCCGCCCTGTGCCGTTGACCGTAATCAAAGCTTAGCGCGAAGAGGTCGAAACCCTCTCGTTTGGCGATAGCCAGGCAGGTGGTCGAATCCAACCCGCCGGAAACCAGAACGAGAGCTTTTTTATTTTCTCCTGCCATGGAAGATCCTTAATCAAAGAGAAACATATAAAAATCGGCGACGTCAATCAAAGCGAAAATCTTTTCTTCGACAGCGGAAATGATGCCTTCGTCTCCGGTAACGAGCAGCACCTTGGAATCTTTTCTCGCTTCGATTTTTTCTATCAAGACCTCATCGGCCGAGTTTACGGCTTTGTCAGTGTAAATGATTTGCAGGTTGGCCGCAACGCTGCTCGACTCCTCGACCCCGTCAAAGACCAGCCAGACCCTGGAAAAGTTGGCGCTTTTGGCCGAAACGGCTTCGATAAACCGGTTGCGAAATTTTGTGAACTCCTGGCGGGTAAAATGTCCGTCTTCGCCGTGCGCCCTTAGCAGCACGTTGTAGCCGTCGATGTAGAGGTCATAGCGCCTGCTTTGTCCCGACGTGATGAAATCATCGAGGTAGCGGGGGCCGGTATTGCGCGCGGACGCTTTTCTTTTCGGCTCGAATTGAAAATAGAGCCGCTCAAGGATTTGGCGCCTTTTATGGCGCACGGCTTCCTCGACCCGGGCCGGATCGTTTGCGAGGCCGATTTCCGAAAGCGCTCCGGACAACTTCACCATTTCTTTTATCTTGGGCAAACTTGCCGGGACGGGGTCGAGCAGGTTTATCCGAGAGACGATTTCCCCTGCGCCGCGAGGATCTGCGCCGATGATTCTTTCGACCCCGGGGAGCTTTAGGAGGCGGGTCTTCTCGCTTAAAAGAGCATCCTTTACCTTTTCTACTTCTTTGTGCACGACAAGCGAGCCGGCGTAAACGGCCTCTATGCGCTCAAGCGAGAGGTCGATTTCGAGAAGCTTTGCGCGGATATCCGAGAGAACTCCGTATTCTTCGTCGGCCTTTTTTTGCAGTTCGAGGGCCCGCCTGGTCCTTTGGAGAAGCGATTCGATCCGTTCGGCTTCCTTTAGCGCCCCCTCCCTGTCAATGGACTGGTAGCGCGCAAACCACTCTTTTCTCTTCAGGCGGATCGAGCTGCTCAGTCTATTTTCAAAATCCGCCTCGCATTCCTTCATTTTTTTTCTCAGATCTTCATTTTCGGTCCTTAGGCCCCCAAGCTGCTCGGTTGCACGAACGAGTTCGGCCTGTACTTTTTTTAGTTTCTTTTCGACCTTTTTAAACGCTCCCCCGGCTGCGGGAGCACCGTTTTGCTCTTCTGCGGGCGAGTCCGATTCGAGGTCGAAAAGAAAACCGCCTCCGGCTTTGCTGTCCAAAAATTTTTCGGAAATATCGGGATAATGTTCGATAAATTCGCCCCAGATGGAAAGGGTGGGTACGAGGATATCGAAAAGGGCGGCCTCGGGTGCTCGCGACCAGAAGGCGTCTACCTCTATTGCTTCCAAAACCCCCTCCATGTCGAGGAGGCCAAGCGAGCAAAGGCCGGCGCAAAGGCGGACAGGACCGAAAAGATCTCTTAGCTTCCAGAGGTTTTTAGAAATAAAATCGGGGCAAAACATCGCAAGATAGGAAACATTGATATCCTTTTCCACCCTCCACCGGGCAAGGACTCTTTCGAAAAAGAGCGCGTTTTTTTGAAGCTCCCGGCAAAGCCGCTCCCTTACCGGCGCCCAGTGCAGTATTTGCGAGACCCTTGCCTTCCTGCTGGAATAGCCTTCCAAAATATTTTTCTTTTCATTAGGATGCGAGTCGAGGATCTGGTCCCAGGCTGCCGGGGGGATGTCCCTTATAATCAGTTCGAAAAATGGGACGGGCAGCTTCGAAAAAACCCTGCTGTCTTTGAGGCTTGGTTCCACGGTAACAGTCCTGTATACGGAAGGCACAAAATGAGCGAAACATCCATCGTGTTTGTAACCGCCGGCAGCGAAGAGGAGGCCGCTCATATCGGGCGCACGCTTGTCGAAGAGCGTCTTGCGGCCTGCGCAAACATTATACCCGCTCTCCGGTCCATCTACCGCTGGAAGGGGGAAATCTGCGACGAACGGGAAGTTCTTATCATCATCAAGACCAGGACGTCAAAGTACGAATCCCTCGAAAAGAGGGTAAAAGAGCTCCATAGCTATGAAGTGCCGGAAATAGTGTCGTTTTCCGTGGATAGAGGCCTTCCGCGGTATCTGGCCTGGGTGGCGGAGGAAACGGAAGCCGAGAGCGATTAGGGGGGCGCCTTTAACTTGCCTGCGGGTATCTCATCCAAGGTCCCATTTAAGGGGGGGAAGGTTAAAGCCGGGGAAGTCCCTATTTTCCGGTCTTGAGGCGCTTTTTAATTGCGCCGGGATACGACGGACCTCTTCGACATGCTCGGCGTTTTTGCCCCTCCGGTCGTCATCTTCGTAAAGTTTTTAAAGGCCGCGATGCCGAAAACGTTTTATCATGAGAGGATTGGAAATCGTCAGTTGTCACTTAGTCTTTAACCACGGTGATTCGGTTCAACGATATTTTCATTGTAAAACCAATTACGTGAACTAACTTCCGGTCTTTCCCCGCCCAGTGATGTATAGGGGAAAACACAATACATCGTTCGGGAGGTGATCCGCTTTGAACCTGTCTGAGATTTACGTCCGACCAGTTGAGAGACCTGAAGAAGGCCGTTTCCAGGAATTGATGGGTCAGCATCATTACCTGGGGCGGCTTCCCAAGATAAGTGAAA